>NZ_BPRG01000036.1:0-69480 GCF_036984265.1 Pseudonocardia sp. D17
CGCCCTTCAACGCGTCCTCAACCAAGATCAACCAGCGGCGGCTTGACACAGGGCAACTCACGCGGTGGTCTCCTTCGTTCGTCCGAACCGGGCCAGCGCACGGACCACGGCGGCAGGATCGGCGACGCCACGCCCGGCGATGTCGAAGGCGGTACCGTGGCCGACGCTGCTGAACGCCACCCCCGCACCGACGGTCATCGCCGTCGCCGTGCGGCCCGCCAGCAGCTTGACCGGCACGTGGCCCTGGTCGTGGTACATCGCCACGAATCCGTCGTGGCCCGGGGTGGTGAGCAGCACGTCGGAACCGGTGGGTCCGACCGCGTCGACGCCGAGCTCGCGCAGCGCGGCGACAGCGGGCACCGTGACCCGCTCGTCGTCGTCACCGAACAGGCCGCCCTCGCTCGCGTGCGGGTTCACGCCCATCACCCCGATCCGCGGTTGCGGGACCCCGAAGGACCGCAGAGCGCCGTGCAGCGCCTGCCCCGCAGCTGTGACGAGTTCGGGAGTGAGCCTGGCGAGGCCGTCGGCGAGACGTTCGTGCAGCGTGGCGTGCACGATGTCGAGTCCGCCCCCGGAGAGCAGTAGGAACACCCGGTCCTCGGGCACCCCGGTGAGCTGGGCGATGAGCGGGGGGTAGCCGCGGAACGCGATGCCCGCGGCGTGCACCGCGGTCTCCGAGTGGGGGCAGGCCACGATTCCGCGGTAGCCGCCGCCGAGTGCGAGCGCGACCGCGGTGCTGACGTACCGGACCGTCGCCGCGCCCGCCTCGGCGCTGACCGTGCCGGGCCGGAAGGCGTCCTCCGGCAGCGCGGCGACGTCGACGAGGTCCAGCACGCCGGCCTCGGGCGGTACGTCCGGGACGTGCTCGCGCAGCCGCACCCCGGCCGCGGCCGCGTGCCCGGCGAGCACGTGGCGGTCGCCGACGAGTACCGGCGGTTCCTGCGCGGCGGCCGCCGCGGCGACGGCGATCTCCGGGCCGATGCCGTTGGGGTCGCCGACGGCCAGCAGCACGCGGCTCACAGCGGCAGCGCCAGCAGCGTGTCGATCTCCTTGCTGTCGCACACCACGACCCGTTCGCGCAGCAGTGCCCGGCCGTCCGCGAGGTGGTACCGGTCGACGTAGCGGCCGGTCGCGAACACGTCGGTCGGGCCCCCGCCGGTCACGCGCATCACGACGAACGGCGTCTCGCTCCGCACGTCGCCGCCCGACTCGGAGAGGACCGCGGGCAGGCCCAGCATGTGCCGATAGACGTGCGGTTCGTAGATGTTGGCCTCCTGCAGCGCCGACACCCGGTCCCGGAGCATCCCGCGGGTGTCGGCCCAGATCACGCCGGCGGGCAGGCCGCGGGAGTAGTTGTCCGCGGTGGTGATCCGGTAATGGCAGTCCTCGGTGAAGAAGAGCGGCCAATCGTCGAGCGGCCCGTCGTCGATGCAGCGGGCGTAGTGCGCCTGGGCGCGGGCGATCGCAGTCTGGTTGTCCATCACGCGTGCCCCTCGCGGGTGATCCGGGACAGCTCGTGCTCACCGATCTCGTGCAGCGGTGCGGCGTCGTCGGCGACGAAGCCCATCGACGCGCGGTACGCCTGCCAGAACCCGCGGACGGAGGCCTCGGTCACCCGGCTCGCGCTCGACTCCGCTGTCTCGCCGCCCATCTGGAGCGTCGCGTACTCGTCCGACGCGCCGGCGATGCCGCGTTGCACGAACCCGCCGATCCCACCGTCCTCCATCGAGACGTATCCGGCGGGCCCGACCAGGTTGGACTGCTTCATCCGTACCAGGCGTTGCTCCTCGGTATCGGACTCGAAACCGAGATAGGTCCAGTTCAGCACCGTGTCGTCGGTGCCACGGGGCAGGATCTGGCGCACGGCGACGGAGTTCTGGATCTGCTGCAGCACGAACCCTGGGTAGACGGACAGGATCTGCAGCGTCACGTCGTCCCCGACCTCGCTGAAGCCCTCCAGGATCGACGGGTCGGCGAGCCGGTACTCCGACTCGGACCGGATGTTCTGCTGGCTGTACTCGGTGTCGGCCACGGCGGTGCGGTCGATCGCGGAGTAGCTCACGTGATGCCCGCCGGAGCGGTCGACGATGATGCCGCCCCGCTGGGAGAGCCGGTTGATGCCGAAGGTGGTGAAGAACAGGTGCAGGATGCTCGCGTGGTAGCTGTCCCGGACGTTCTCCGCGTACAGCTTCCAGTTGTTGGGCAGCCGCTGCGTGAAGCGGCCCAGCACCACCGGCGTCCGGCCGCCGAGCACCCGGTCGATCCGGTCGAGGATCTGTTCGCCGAGGTACTCCTCGATGTCGGGAAGGTCGTTCGACAGGGTGCCGAACACCAGGCCGTGGACCACGGCGATGCGCAGCTTGCGCGGGCCGTGGTCGTTCATGCAGAACCCGGCCGGCATGCCGCCCCGGCCCTGGACGCCCTCGGCGAAGGCGACCGCGGTCAGGTCGCCCTGCAGGTTGTAGGTCCAGGCGTGGTAGACGCAGGTGAACTCGCGGGCCGAGCCGTGGTCGGCCATCGCGATCAGTGCCCCGCGGTGGGCACAGCGGTTCTCGAATGCGTAGATCTCGCCGTCGACGTCGCGGGTGACGAGGACCGGCTGCTCGCCGATGAAGGTCGCGCAGAAGTCACCGGGCTCGGCGAGCTCCGCCTCCAGGCAGAGGTAGCTCCAGGTCGGCCCGTGGAAGATCCGGTCCTGCTCGGCACGGTAGACCTCCTCGTCCTGGAACACCCAGTACGGGACGCGGCTCAGCGACTGCGGCCAACTCCTGTCGGGCGCGCGCCCCACGACCGTGCCGCTGAGGCGATCCATCGTCGGTTCCTCCCGTCCGGCGCCGCTCGACGGGCGCGGCGCCCCCTGCTAATGTGTTCGATAATCGAACTACGATCCGAATATCGAACACATTGAAGACGTGGGTGGACCCTGTCGTCAACCCGGGTCTCGGAGGAGGACCATGCCCGCAGCCGAGGGAATGGCCGGGCTGGCCAAGGGACTGGCGATCCTCGAACACTTCGGCCAGGCCAGACCGTCGCTCACGATCAGCGAGGCCGCCGAGTTGACCGGGCTGAGCCGCGCGGTGGCGCGCCGTTGCCTGCTCACCCTCGTCGAGGTCGGGTACCTCACCCACGACGGCAGGTACTTCGCGCCGACGCCGCGGCTGTTGCGGCTGGGTGACGCCTATGTCGAGTCGACCGCCCTGCCCCAGCTGGCGGGGCCGCACCTGGCGGCCGTGCGTGAGAACGTGCAGGAGTCCGCGTCGCTCGCCGTCCTGCAGAACGACGACGCGCTGTTCATCGCCCGCAGCGAGGCGAGGCGGATCGTGAACACCGGCGTCCGGGTCGGGGCGGCCGTGCCCGCCTACGCGTCGGCGACCGGGCACGTGCTGCTGGCGGGCCTGACGGAGGCGGACCTCGAGGTCTACCTCGCTCGCTGCACGCCCCAGCCGCGGACGCCGAAGACCCCGCGGACCGCGGCCGAGATCCGGGACCGCGTGCACCGGGCCCGCGAGGAACGCGCAGCGTTCACCGACGAGGAGCTGGAGTACGGGCTGCGCTCGCTCGCGGTGCCGGTGCTCGACTCCCGCAACCACGTGGTCGCCGCGATGTCGGTGAGCGCGACGGCCGCGCGGATTTCGATGAGCCGGATGCGCAAGGACTTCCTGCCGATCCTGCACGAGCAGGCCGACCTGCTGGGGCGCAAACTCTGAGCAGCCTTCTCAGGTCGGCGTCGAGGCCCGAGCGCAACCTGAGCGTCGCGCTCGCGCGTCCGCACAGCACTGGGGTTGCAGCCGCTTACCGGATGCCGACGATCACCCGGTCGTCACCGACCTGCCACACGGTCCCGGCCTCGGCGAACCCGGCCTCGAGCAGGAACGTGAGGTAGTCGTGGACCGTCGGTCTGTCGTCGACGACGTGGGCGAAACCGCCGGCGCGCGCCTTGACGAGGTCGGCGAGCTCGGGCGCCTCGTCGACGGCGCGCCACCACGTCTGCCAGTCCTCGGGGCGGTCGGTGCCGGTCCGGACGGCCCGTCGGGCGGTGAGCGAGCGGGCGAGTGCGTCGAGCCGAGGGGCGACGGGGCCCTCGTAGAGGTGGTCGCCGTCGACGAACACCCCGCCGGGTGCCAGCTCCGCGCCGCAGCGGGAGATCAACGCACGTAACGGCCCCCGGTTCATCCAGTGCAGCGCCGTGGTGCTGACGAACGCGTCGGGCGCCCGGTCGAGGCCCAGCGCCGCGAACCAGGTGTCCTCGCGCAGGTCGCCGGCGACGGTCCGCAGCCGGTCGGAGCCGTGCGCGAGATCGGCGAGGCCGCGCAGCAGCGGGTCGGCGTCGATACCCACGACCCGGGCCCCGGGGAGCCGCTCGAGCAGCCGGACGGCGAGCGAGCCGGGTCCGGTCCCGAGGTCGACGATCAGCGGGTCGGGGCGCCGGACGACCTCCTCCACGACGTCCGCGATCACCGCGAACCGCTCCTCGCGGTCGGGCATGTAGTGCTCCTGCTGGCGGTCCCACCGGTCGAGCCAGTACCGGGCCCGGTCGCGGGTCGGCATCCGTCGCACCTCCGTGTCTCCGGTTCGCCCGGACTATATCTGTTTGTCTGCTCAGATGAGTATTCTGACCGCTGCGCTTCTGCTGCGACGCTCGGAGGTCCCCTGTGCCCGTCTCCCGCCGTTCCTTCCTCGCCGGGGTCGCCGGCGCGGGTGCTCTCGCAACGCTCGCGGCCTGTGCGAACGGCGGCGCGGGCGGTGCGCCGCAGACGGGTGGACGGCTGCGCGCGGCGTTCGTCGCCGGCGGGGCGCAGGAGACGCTCGATCCGCACAGGTTGCCCCAGTTCATGGACCAGGCCCGCGCCAAGGCCTGCTTCGACACCCTCGGCCGCTGGGAACAGGACATGTCCTGCACGCCGCGGCTCGCCGAGTCCTGGGAGCCCGACGCCACCGGTACCCGTTGGCGGATCCGGTTGCGGCAGGCGTCGTTCCACGACGGCCGTCCCGTCCGGGCCACGGACGTCCTCTACACCTACCGGCGGATCGCCGACCCGGCCACGACGGCGAGTGCCGCGGCCCTGTTCACGGGCATCGACTTCGCCGCGAGCCGCGCGGTGAACGACCGCGAGCTGGAGATCGTGCTCGGCGCGCCCAACCACCTGTTCCCCGTCGCGCTCGGCTCCTACGGCAGCGAGATCGTCCCGGAGGGCACGACGAGCTTCGCCGCACCCGTCGGCTCCGGGCCGTTCCGGTTCGTGTCGTTCACCCCCGGCGGACCGGCGCTCTACCGACGCAACGACGCCTACTGGGACGGCGCCCCCGCGCTCGACGAGCTCGAGTTCCTCCCCGTCGCCGACGAGAGCGCCCGCGTCGGTGCCCTGCTCTCCGGTCAGATCGAGTACGCCCACGACATCCGCGCGACCAGCGCGCAACAGCTCGCGTCGGACTCGCGGGCGCAGGTCCTCACCGCCCCGGGCGCGGCGTTCCAGTTCCTCTACGTCAAGCACGACCGCCCACCGTTCGACGACCCCCGGCTGCGCCAGGCGCTCGTGCTCGGCCTCGACCGCGAGGCGCTCGCCCGCGTCGCCCTCCTCGGCCGCGGTCAGCCGGGCAACGACATGTTCGGGAAGGGCCTGCGGTACTACCCGGACGCGGTCCCACAGCGAACCCGCGACGTCGACCGGGCGAAGGCACTCGTCGCCGAGTCCGGCGTGACGACGGTCGAGCTCTCCACCGGCGTCACCGACCCGTCCTGGCCGGCCGCGACCCAGCTGATCGTCGCCCAGCTCGCCGAGATCGGGCTGACCGCCCAGGTCAGGAACGTCCCGCCGGAGACCTACTTCGCCGACGTGCGCAAGAACGCGACCATGCACTTCAGTCGCACCGGGACGCTGCCCGTCCAGAACTGGATCGCGACGACGCAGCTGTCGTCGGCGCTCACGAACAGCTTCAGCAAGTACGTCGACCCCGAGATCGACAGGCTGCACGCGCAGGCCCTCGCCGACCCCGACGAGGGTGCCCGCGCGGCCGCGATCGGCAGCGCGCTCACCCGCATCCACGACAACATCGCCTCGCCGATCTGGGGCATCAGTGACTGGATCGTCGGCGTGCACGGGGACGTCAAGGGTCTGCAGGGCTTTCGCCCCAACACGTTCGACTGGGCGAACTTCGCCAAGGCGTCGCTGGGGTGACCGCGCGGGCCGGGATGCGGGTCGGCCTGGCGCTGCTGCAGCTCGTCGCGGTGTCGGTCGGTGTCTTCGTGCTGACGACGTTCCTGCCCGGCGACACGGCCGAGGTGGTACTGGGCCCGCTCGCGACGCCCGAGCAGATCGAGATGCTGCGCGGTCAGCTGGGCCTCGACCGGCCGGTGTGGGCGCAGTTCGCCGACTGGGTGGGCGGTCTCGTGCACGGCGACCTCGGCAGGTCGATCGCCACGGGGCGCCCGGTGGTCGACGACATCGGGTCGCGGCTGGGCCTCACCGTCGTGCTGGCGCTGCTCGCCGTGGTGGTCCTGGTCCCGCTCGTCGTGGTGCTCGGCCTCTACGGTGGCCGGCATCCCGGGTCGCCGGCGGACCGGCTGATCACCGCGGCGACGACCGTCGCGCACGCCGTTCCCGACTTCGCGTTGGGGCTGCTGCTCGTCGCGCTGTTCGCGCTCCAGCTCGGCTGGCTGCCGGCGACGGCCGCGGGCACCGTCGGGCTCTCCGGGCTGACGGCGCCGATGCTGGTGCTGCCCGTCGCGATCCTGGTGTCCAACCAGCTGGGCCGGCTCGCCCGGCAGGTCCGCATCGGCGTCGTGGAGGCGGACGCGGCCGAGCACGTCGCGCACCTGCGCCGGCTCGGGCTGGCCGAGCGCACGGTCCTGCTGCGCCACGTGCTGCCCGCCGGGGTGGTGCCGTCGCTGCAGCAGTTCGCCCGCACCGTCGACGGGCTGCTCGGCGGGGTGCTCGTCGTCGAGGCGTTGTTCGCGCTGCCCGGTCTCGGGTCCGGCTTCGTGGCGGCAGTGCAGACCCGCGACCTGCCCGTCGTCCAGGCGTACGCGCTGCTCTTCGCGGCGACGACGGTCGTGGTCAACCTGGTCGCGGACCTGGCGTCGGCCCGGCTCGTGCCGCAGGCGGTACGGCTGTGACGACACTCGGCCCGTTGACCGAGCTCGCCGTCGCGCCGGCGATGCCGCGGCGCGCCCGGCTCCGCGGCCGGACGACCCGGCGGGTACTCCGGGTGCTCGGCTGGGTGCTGCTCGCGGTGCCGCTGCTGGTCGCGGTCGTCGGCCCGGTACTCGCGCCGTCGACGGCACCGGGCGGCGTCCCGCTGCAGCAGCCCGGGCCCGGGCATCTGCTCGGGACCGACGTCCTCGGCCGGGACCTGCTCGGCCTCGTCCTCGTCGGTGGGACGACGGTGGTGTCGCTGACGTTGGCGTCGCTGGTGCTCGCCTATGCCGTCGCGGTGCCGATCGGGCTGCTCGTCGCCGCGCGCGGGCGGATCCTGGAGGGGCTGACGATCGGGCTGCTCGACGTCCTGCTGGCGCTGCCGTCGTTGCTGGTGCTGATGGTGCTCGCCGCGACCGGGCGGAACGGGATCGGCTGGCTCGTCCTCGCGGTGGCGCTGGTACAGGTGCCCTATGTCGTGCGGCTGGTGCGCGGTGCGGCGGCGGCACCGTCGTGCCTCGCGACGCTCGAGGCGATGACGATGGGCGGCGAGCCCTGGTGGCGTGTGCGGATCGTCGAGACGGGGCGCCGGGTGCTGCCGCCCGTGCTCGTCGACGCGACGACGCGGGTGTCCGGTGTGGTCGGGCTGCTGTCGGCTGCGAACTTCCTGGGCGTCGGGCTCGATCCGGCGGTGGTCGACTGGGCGGTGGTCGTCGACCAGAACATGACGGCGTTGTTCCTGCGGCCGTCGGCCGTGCTGCTGCCCGCGGGGTTGCTCGTCGCACTGTGCGCGGGGACGAACCTGCTGGTCGACGACCTGCTGGAGCGTCGAGCGTGACGGTGCTGGAGGTCGACGGGCTGTGCGCCGACGCGGGGGAGCACCGGCTGCTCCACGACGTCGACCTGGTGCTGGACCGCGGCGAGGTGCTCGCTGTGCTGGGCGACTCGGGGGCGGGCAAGAGCACGCTCGGCCTGGCCCTGCTCGGGGAGTCGGCACCCGGCGTGGCACTCTCCGGCACCGTCCGTCCTGTGAGCGGCGACGGCCGCCATGGCGACGATCGCCGCTCACGACCGACGCGCGTCGCGCTGCTGCCACAGCACCCCGGTGCCGTGCTCGACCCGGTACGGCGCGTCGGTGGGGTGCTGCGCGAGCTGGCGGCGCTCGTGCACGACGACCGGGCCGCCCGTGCCGAGGCGGTCGGCGCCGCCTGCGAGGCAGCCCGTTTCGACCCGGCCCTGCTGCGTCGCTTCCCGCACCAGCTCTCCGGGGGGCAGCAGCAGCGTGCGGCGCTGGCGCAGACGCTGGTCACCGGACCCGCGGTGCTCGTCCTCGACGAGCCGACGACGAGCCTGGACCCCGCGACGTCCGCCGAGCTCGTCGACCGGCTCGCCGCGCTGCGCGACGCCGGGACGGCGCTGGTCCTGCTCACCCACGACGAGGAGGTCGCCCGCGCGCTCGGCGGCCGGGCGCTGCGGCTCGACCGCGGCCGGGTCCTCGCCCGCGGGACGGTGGCGGAGCTGCTCGGATGCGCGGCACCGCGGCACGTCCCGGCGAGCCCGGTACCCGGACGGGCCCGGCTCGAGGTCCGCGGGCTCACCGTGGCCGACCGGGCCGGTCGGCTGATCCTGCGCGGCATCGACCTCGACGCGACGGCCGGCGAGATGGTCGCCGTCGTCGGGCCGTCGGGGGCGGGCAAGACGACGCTGGGCCGCGGGATCGCCGGCCTCGTCGACGTCCGCGGCACGGTCCGGGTCGACGGCGCCACGCTGCCCGCCCGGATCGGCCGCCGCAGCCGGCCCCAGCGTCGCGCGGTGCAGTACGTCCACCAGGACCCGCGCGCGACGTTCCTCGCCCGCAGCCCGGTGCTCGACCAGGTCGCCCGCCCGGCGACGCTGCTGCGCGACCTCCCGGCCGCCGCGGCCCGGGAGGAGGCGGGGAAGCTGTTGGCCCGACTCGGTGTCGCGCCCGACGTGGCGGCCCGCCGTCCGGCGACGCTGTCCGGCGGCCAGCTCCAGCGGGCCGCCGTCGCTCGCGCGCTCGTCGCGCGTCCGGCCGTCCTGGTGTGCGACGAGGTCACCGCCGCTCTCGACGCCGCACATCGTGACCACCTGCTCGCCGCGATCGCCGCGCTGCGCCACGATCACGGCACGACGGTGCTGCTGATCAGCCACGACCTGCCGTTGATCGAGCGCGTCGCCGACCGGACCGTCCTCGTCGCCGACGGGTGCCTCCGCGCCGAGGACCCGGTGCGGCGGGCGTCGAGCTGATCGCGTCCCCGCCGCGGCGACCGGGCCGGACGTCCGGTGGGCCGCGGTCAGACCCGGTGGACGAGCTGCCCGACGACCATCGCCACACCGAGCCCGACCATCACGACCCCCGAGATCCGGCCGACGACCGTCGCGGCAGCCGGTCGGGCCCGCAGCACCACGCGGGCACCGGTCGCGACGCCGAGGTAGACCAGTGCGCAGTTGGCGACGTGCACGAGACCGAGGAACAGGATCTGGGCGGTCACCGGCCAGGGCCCGCCGGGGTCGGTGAACTGCGGCAGCAGCGCCAGGATCAGCAGGAACACCTTCGGGTTCAGCCCGGAGGTGCCCAGCCCGGTCCCGGCCTGCCGCAACCACGAACCCGGCACCGGACCGCCGTCCGGCGTCGCGAGCTGCGGGGCGGCGGGCCGGAGCAGCGCCGTCCCACCGAGCCAGACGAGATACGCGGCCCCCGCGACGGTGAGACCCACCATGACCGCCGGGATCCGGGCAAGGAGCGCCGCAGTCCCTGCGGCCACCGCGACGGTCGCGAGCAGGTGTCCGGCGACCAGGCCGCCGACCGCCGGAACGACGCTGCGGTGGCGCACGCCCGCGGCGAGCAGGTAGGCCCAGTCGGCGCCGGGCGTCAGGACGAACACCAACGAGACCACCCAGAACGCGACAACGGTGCCGGCCGCCATTCTCTCCTCCTGCCACATCGACTCCTACGGACAAGGTAGGAACCGTGCGGCCGAAGATGTTCCCAAGTTTTCCCTGGACACGGCGTTGATGGGGAAGAATCTGGCGCGTGGACGCCGTCGACCGACAAATTCTTGCCGAGCTACAGCACGACGGCCGGTTGTCCGTCACCGAGCTCGCCGAGCGGGTCCGGCTGAGCGTGTCGCCGTGTCATCGCCGGCTGCGCGCGCTGGAGGCGTCGGGAGCGATCAGCGGCTACCGGGCGCAGCTCCACGCGCCGACACTCGGCCTCGGCTTCGACGCGCTGCTGTTCGTGACGATGCGGGGCTCCGACCGCGACACGGTGCACGCCTTCGAGGCCGCCGTCGTCGAGATCCCCAACGTGGTCGAGGCCCAGCGGCTCTTCGGCGACCCCGACTACATGCTCCGCGTCCTGACGCGCGACCTCGCCGCGTTCCAGGAGCTCTACGACGACCGGCTGGCGGCCCTGCCGGGCGTGCAGCGGGTGAGCTCGACGCTCGTCATGAAGACCGTCGCGGAGAACCGGCCACTGCCCATCTGACTCCCGAGGCCCCGGGACGACGACGCACCCGCGAGACGAACCCGAGCGGCTACTCGGGGTCCGGTGGAGCCGTCGGCGTCGCGATCACGATGCGCTCCCGGAGCGACGCGGCGAGGTCGGCGGAGTGCTGGGCCGCGGTGACGTAGTCCGGGGGGACGGTGTCCAGCATGTTCTCGGTGAGGTGCCGGGCCAGAGCCGCGTGTTCCTCCAGCGCAGCGACCGCGCTCCACAGCTTCGCCTCGGCCGCTTCGCGCTGTGCCGCCTCCAGGCTCTGGGGGCCGTACTGGTGGCCGACGTGGCAGCGGTAGTAGCTGATGTGCGGCAGGTCGATACGGGCCAGCGCCCCGCTGCACTCGGGGCAGACGATGCGTGACGGGACGGTTCCGTCGTTGCGTACGAGGTCGAGGTCGCCGGCAGCCGGGGCGGTGTCGCGAGGTTCGCTCATCGGTATGTCTTCCGTGTGCGCCATGCAGGTGGCGAGATCGGCGAGAACGGGTCCGAGCGTCGAGGCCCGGGCTGCGACGGCGTCGGGCACGGATCGCTGCACCGCGCGGGGCATCGACGAGAACCGCGCGTCGGCGGGGTCCTGGACCGTGACACGTCCGCCGGCCCGGGCGATCAGGGCGGCGCCCGCCGCCCCGTCGTCCAGGGCGCCGGACAGCACGGCCGCGGTGACGTGGGGACCGTGCGTCCTGGCCGCGGACGCGAACAGGACGTCGATCGCGGGGCGGTGCTGGTTGACCCGCGGTGCCGCGCTGAGGTTCACCGTGCCGGTCCGGCTGGTCATCAGGTGCCGTCCGGGTCCGGCGACCAGGATGTGTCCGGGGCGCAGTGGGGCCCCGTCGTCGGCCAGGGCCGCCGGCAGTGGTCCGGCGCGCGCGAGGATGCGCGCCAGCGCGGTGTCGGGCCGTTGCGAGGTGTGCACGATCACGAGCACGGCCGCGGGGAGGTCCGCCGGGAGCTCCGCCGCGAGTTCGAGCAGGGCCTCGATCCCACCGGCAGAACCTCCGACGACGACCAGTGGCAGTGTCCGCACGGCGACCTCCTTCCCACGGGACGACGATCCAACCCTCACGACGTGCAACGGGCGAGTGCGTGCCGCCGCTTGTCCAGGAGCCCTCTGTCTTGTTCGATCGGAGCCCGAGGTCCGCGACCGGGCCTCTGACGGATGGTTCGGCGGTCACCGCCCCGACGGACGACGCTGACGGACGACGCCGGCACACGAACGCCGACGGACGACACGGAGGGCAGAGCGACATGACGACGGGCGACCCGTACGACGTGCATGCCCTGGCGGAGACCCTGGCGCTGGTGGAGAACACCCTGGCGCTGCTGGACGAGCAGATCGACCGGCGGACGGGTGATGGTTCGGTCGTCGGGCCCACGCCGGCGGCGACCGAGAACCGGAACGTCCGCCTCGCCGCCGCCCGCATCGCCCGCGCGAACGCCGCCGAGCTGCGGAGGCGAGCGTCGAGTCTCGCCGAGGCGACCGCCGTGCTCCGTGAGCGGAACTCCTCGAGCCGGGCGGTGGCGGCGCGGCTCATCGCGGCGAGCCGCGGCAAGACCGACGGCCGCGCGGGCGGTGCCCGGCCGCTCGATCTCGACCGGCTGGCCGGCAGGCTGGTCGGTGCGACCGACATCGCGGAGGTGCTCGAACCCACCCTGCGCGTCCTCCGATCCCTCGTCCCCGACGGCGGCGCGGCCGGCGCCCTGGTGCGGACCGGCAAGTTGATCGACGTGGGGGCGACCCTCGGCCCACGAGCGGAGGCGAGCCTGCGCACCGAGGTGGACACCGGACGGGGACCGGGAACCGAGGCGATGCGGTCCGGGACGGTCGTCGCCCTGCCGGACCTGCTCGACGCACGAGCGGGCGTGCGGTGGCCCTACTACCGCGACCAGGTCGTCGGCGCAGGTGTCCGGGCGGTGCTCGCGCTGCCGCTGCGTGGGAACCAGCAACGCCCGGCCGGCGCCCTGGTGCTTGTGTCGGGCACCCCCGGCGCGTTCGGTCCGGATGTGGTGGAGGCGGGACGATCCTGTGCGGCGCTGGCCGCCCTCGCGCTGCTGAAGGTGCAGGGTGCGGCCTCGGCGACCCGCGCGATCGCCACCCGCGACATGATCGGACAGGCGAAGGGTCTGCTGATGCAGCAACACGGTATCGACGCCGACGAGGCGTTCGACCGGCTCATCCGGGCCTCTCAGGAACGCAACGTCAAGCTCGTCGCCGTCGCGGACGAGGTGGTGCGCGCGCACCTGGCGCGGGAGTTCGGCCGTCGGACGGCATGAACCTGTCAGGGCGGGCCTGATCGCCGGGCCTGCAACGCGCCCGCTTCGGCGCGCGAAGGCGGACCTGTTCGAATCCGGCCGGCGGCCGGTGGCGGGGTACCGTGGGCGAGGCTCTCGCACGCCGTCACGGCACCTGGAGCAGGCGATGACCGGTCCCTCCCGAAGTAGCGATCCCCGTACGGCTGCCGACGATCGCGACGTCGCCGCGGCCGCCCGTGACGACTGCGCCGACCAGCGCGACGCACGGTCCCGGGATCGGGACAGTGCCGCCGGCCTCCGCGACGACGCCGCCCGCACCCGCGACGACGCGGCGGCCCCCGAGCGCGTACGGGTGCTCTCCCGGCTCCGGACGCTGCGCGAACACCTCGCCGGTGGAGCCTTCGGTCAGGCGCCGCCGGGGGCGGTGGTCGTGACGGCCGACGAGGCGGCCGCGGCGAGGAGCGTGCTCGACGACGCGATCGCGCTGTTGGAGAGGACCGGGACGGTACGCGCCCAGTCGGCCGGGGACCGCCGCGACGCCGCGCGCGATCGTCTCGCCGCCGCCCAGGACCGGGGCGCCTCCGGTCGCGACCGCGACGACTCGGCCGCGGACCGCGACCAGGCGTGCATCGACCGCGAGCAGGCCGATCACCGGATCGACTTCGGTGCCGTCGCACGGCAGGCCGAAGCCGGTCGGGACGCCACCCGCACCTGGGTCGACCAGGCAACGCTCAGCAGCCAGGACCGCATCGCGGAGAGCAGGCGGATCCTCGCCCAGACCGACCGGCGAAGTCGTCGTCGGGGTCAGGGCGACGCCGACGCCGTCTGATCCGTCCCGCAGCGGGGGCGACGCGGGCGACCGGAGGGAGCGCCCGCGCGGGGGACGGGTGTGTCCTGCCGTAGGAGCCCTTCCACCATCCGAGGGCGCTGACACGGGGCATCGGAAGCCGTTCCGAGATCCGCTCGATCGGGTGGACATCACTCCTCTGGAGCAGCACAAATGGCGCGGTCCGGACGTTTGCCGTTTCCTGCGTCGAGCACGATGCCGACAATCTGCCTCCTCCGACGATGCAGGAGAGACGACGCGATGAGTACGACGGGTGACCGACAGACCGAAACGGTCTATCAGGAGGTTCAGCGCAGCGCGGCGTTCGCCGATCTGCGATCGCGACTGCGCCGGTTCGTCTTCCCGATGAGCGCCGCGTTCCTGCTGTGGTACCTGGCCTATGTGCTGCTGGCGTCCTACGCGCCCGGCTTCATGGCCACCCGGCTGGGTGGCTCGAACATCACCGTCGGGCTCGTCATCGGCCTGTTGCAGTTCGTGACGACCTTCATCATCACGATGGTCTACGTGCGGTACGCCGACCGGCGGCTCGACCCGCCGGCGACCGCGCTCCGTGAGGAGATCGAGGCCCGGCGAGCGGAGCAGGCCCGATGACCTCCACGCTGGCCCAGTCGGGTGGCGCCACCGTCGGCAGCCCGTGGCTCAACATCGCCATCTTCGGATTGTTCGTCGTCGTCACCCTCGTCGTCGTGTTCCGCGTGGGCCGGTCGAACTCGACGGCGTCGGACTACTACGCCGCCGGTCGCTCGTTGACCGCCGCGCAGAACGGGACCGCGATCTCGGGCGACTACCTTTCGGCGGCGTCGTTCCTCGGCATCGCGGGCGCCATCGCCGTCTACGGCTACGACGGTTTCCTGTACTCGATCGGCTTCCTCGTCGCGTGGCTCGTGGCGCTGCTGCTGGTCGCGGAACTGCTGCGCAACACCGGCCGCTACACGATGGGCGACGTCCTGGCGTTCCGGATGCGGCAACGCCCGGTCCGGGCGGCCGCGGCGACGTCGACGCTCGTCGTGTCGTTCTTCTACCTGCTGGCCCAGATGGCCGGCGCGGGCGGGCTCGTCGCGCTGCTCATCGGGGTGACGGGAAAGGCGCAGCAGGCACTCGTCATCGCGGTCGTCGGCGTGCTGATGATCGTGTACGTGCTGGTCGGCGGCATGAAGGGCACCACCTACGTCCAGATCATCAAGGCGGTGCTGCTCATCGCGGGCGCCGCGGTGATGACGATCTGGGTGCTGGGGCTGACGGGATTCAACCTGTCGACGCTGCTCGGCGACGCCGTCGCGAACAGCCCCAAGAACGGCGAGGCCATCCTCGGCCCAGGCCTGCAGTACAAGAACAAGGTCGACCTGATCTCGCTGGGGCTCGCGCTGGTCCTCGGCACCGCGGGTCTGCCGCACATCCTGATGCGCTTCTACACGGTGCCCTCGGCCCGGGAGGCGCGGAAGTCGGTCGTCTGGTCGATCTGGCTGATCGGCATCTTCTACCTGTTCACGCTCGTGCTCGGCTACGGCGCGGCGTGGCTGGTCGGACCCGCGGTGATCAGCGACCCCAACACGCCGGGCGGGACGAACTCCGCCGCCCCGCTGCTGGCCTACGAACTGGGCGGGCCGTTCCTGCTGGGGTTGATCTCCGCCGTCGCCTTCGCGACGATCCTCGCCGTCGTCGCTGGCCTGACGATCACGGCGTCGGCGTCGTTCGCCCACGACGTGTACGCCAACATCGTCAAGAAGGGGCAGGCGACCTCGCGCGACGAGGTCCGCGTCGCCCGGATCACCGCCGTCGTCATCGGGATCGTCGCGATCGGCGGCGGCATCCTGGCGAACGGGCAGAACATCGCCTTCCTCGTGGCGCTCGCGTTCGCCGTCGCGGCCTCGGCGAACCTGCCGACGATCCTGTACTCGCTCTACTGGAAGCGGTTCAACACGACCGGCGCGCTCTTCAGCATCTACGGCGGGCTCGCGATCTGCATCGTGCTGATCGTCTTCTCGCCCGCCGTCTCGGGCAAGCCGCCGAACGCCGCCGGCCGGTCGGCATCGATGCTGCAGGGCGTGGACTTCCACTGGTTCCCGCTGGACAACCCCGGCCTCGTGTCCATCCCGGCGTCGTTCCTGCTCGGCGTCATCGGCACCTACGTCGGCAGCCGGGAGAAGCACAACGCCGAGAAGTACGCCGAGATGGAGGTCCGGTCGCTCACCGGAGCGGGCTCGGAGAAGGCAGTCGAGCACTGATGGCCGCCGGACGGGTTGACCTTCACACGGTGTGAAGGTCTTGGGTGTCATGGCAGGAGGACGCCATGACACCCACTCGCCCGTCCGGTGTGGCCGGACGGCTCGCCGCGCCGCGCTCGTCGGACCGGCTGCAGGCCGCGCTCGCCGCGGGGACGCGGCCGGACCCGCAGTACGTCGACGCGCTCGTCGAGCGTTGCGCCGTCGAGCCCGACTTCTTCGTACGCGACATGCTGACCTGGGCGCTGGTCCGCCATCCCGTCGAGCTGACCGTGCCGCGGCTGGTGCGTGAGCTCGACCGCGACATCGCGCAGGCCCGCAGCCAGGCCCTCCACACCTTGTCGAAGATCGCCGACCGCGCGGCGTGGCCGGCCGTCACGCCCGAGCTGATGCAGGATCCCGACGACGAGGTGGCGCGCAGCGCGTGGCGCGCCGCGGTGGTGCTCGTGCCGGAGGGGGGTGAGGCCGGGTTGGCCAGGGAGCTGTCCTCGCAGCTCGGCCGCGGCGGCCGTGACCTGCGACTGAGCCTGAGCCGGGCACTGGCCGCACTCGGCGACGCGGCGCGTTCCCCCGTGGCCGAGGCGGCGGCGCGCGGCGGTGCCGACGTGCGGGCGCATGCGCTCGTCACGCAACGGCTCCTCGACGACCCGGACGCGAACGTCGACGCCGCACTGCACGAGGCCCGGCGCATCGTCGCGCTGAGCGGCGCGCCCGGCGGGGTCGATGCGGATCGGTGAGCTGTCGCGGCTGGCGGGGATCAGCACCCGGATGCTGCGGCACTACGACGCCATCGGCCTGGTGTCGCCGACCAGCCGCTCGGCCAACGGCTACCGCGACTACACCCCCGACGACATCAGGCGCCTGTTCCGGGTCGAGAGCCTGCGGACGCTGGGGTTGTCGCTGCAGTCGATCCGGCACACGCTCGCCGACGCGGACGTCGCGCCGAGCGAGCTGGTCGAGGAGCTCATCGCCAGCACGGGGGAGCGCATCGCTCGCGAGCAGGCCCTGCTGCGGCGGTTGGAGGGCGTGCGCGCCAGCGGGGCGACGTCGTGGCGCGACGTCCTCGACCTGGTCGCGCTCATGCAGGGGCTCGACTCGTCGGACCCGTCCCGGCGGCAGCGCGCCGCGCTGTCCGACGGCACCCCGGTGCCCGCCGCGCCGATCGTCGACGCGCTGCTCGAGGAGGACGACCCGAACGTCGCCGGCGCCCTGCAGTGGGCGTTGACCCGGTCGTCCGACGACGCCCTGCCACACCTCGTCGAGGCCCTGCACTCGTCGGACGAGCAGGCACGGCGCCAGGCGGTCGCGGCGCTCGTCAAGCTGGAGCCCGCGGACTCCGAGTCGGCCCTGCGGGACGCGCTGGGGCACACCGACCGGGTCGTCCGCGAGCGCGCCTCGCTGGCGCTGGGGAGCAGGGGAGCCGTCGAGGTGGTCCCCGAGCTGCTCGAGATGGTCGTGCGGGGTTCCGACGACGTCGTCGCCGCCGAGATCCTCGGCCGGCTCGCGCGCCTGCACGGGCTGGGCGACCAGCTCGCCGGCGTCGTCGTCGCGCGCCTGGCGAGCGAGGACGCTTTGCCGGGCGCGCGGGCGCGGCTCACCCAGGCACTCGCCGAGATCCCGGGGCCCGAGGCACACCACGCCCTCGCCGACCTGACCCAGGACCGGGACCGAGCGGTGGCGGTCACCGCGACCTATCTGCTCGCGATCCACTCCGCGACCCGCCACTGACGGGCCTCCCGGCCCGCAACGTAGGGTCACCGAGGTGCTCCCCGTTCCCCGTTCCGCCCGTGCGGGACCGCGGCCGGACGCACAGCCCGATCACAGGTCCCGCACAGCTCGCCGGGCCAGACTCGGTGGTATGGCGTTCCCGGCGGTACCGGCTCCGCGCCCTGAGTACGTCCGGTCACCGGGCGCTGCGGGCGGGGCCGACGGCGCACGCCCGGCACCGAGGACGCGGTCGCGACGGGGCCGCCGGCTGCTCGCGCTCGCCGCGGTGGTGCTGGTCGTCGTGGAGATCGTCGTGGTCGCGCCGGAGGTGGGCAACGCCGTCGCGGCACTGCAGGCCATCGACGTCGACTGGTTCGGCGTCGCGGTCGTCGCCACGGTGGTGTCGATGAGCATGTTCGGCCTGGGCCGGCGCCGCCTGCTGGCCGCCGCCGGGGTGCGGACCCCGGCGGGTGCGTCGGTGGCCGCGGCGTTCGTCGCCAACGCCCTGCACGTGACGCTCCCGGGTGGTGCCGCGTTCTCGACCGCGTACACCTACCGGTGGATGCGCGACCGGGGCGCCACGGTGGCCGTCGGGACGTGGGTCCTCGTGGCGGGCGGCGTGCTCGCGACGGGGTCGCTCGTCGCGCTGGGGCTCGCCGGCGCCCTGCTGGCCGGACGCAGCGGCGGGCTCGTCGGCAGCGTGTGCGAGCTGCTCGGACTGCTGGCCGTGGCGGTGCTGGTCCGCCATCTCAGCCGGCATCCGGAGCTGGTCCGGGCCGCGTGCGCGCACGTGCTGACCCGGGTGAACCGGCTGCGCCGGCGCGAGCCGGCGGCGGGTGCGGCGGCGCTCGACGACCTCGTCGGCCAGCTCCAGGCGGTCCGGCCACGCCCGGCGGACTGGTTCGCCGCCGGCGGCTGTGCGGTCGCGAACTGGGCGTTCGACCTCGGCTGTCTCGCCGCGTGCGCCGCGGCGCTGCAGATGCACGGTCTCGGGCTGCCGCTGCTGCTGGTCGCCTACACCGCGGGGATGGCGACGTCGGGACTGTCGCCGCTGCCCGGCGGGATCGGTGTCGTCGACGCGACGCTCGTGCTCGCGCTCACCGCGGGCGGGGTCCCGGTGGCGGCGGCGTTGCCCGTCGTCGTGCTGTACCGGCTGATCAGCGTCGTCGGGGTCGTGGCGGCGGGCTGGGTCTGCTACGTCGTGCAGCAGGTGCGCCCCGGCGCCGCCGCGGTCGGGACCGCCGCGTCCCGATGACTTCCCGGCCGTCGCGCGGTCTGGACCGGTATGGACCTCTTCGCGGGCATCGCGGTACGTGACCTGGCCCGGGCGGTGGACTGGTTCGACCGCTTCTTCGGCGAGTTCTTCGGCGAGGTCGAGACGTTCGCGCCCAACGACGTCGAGCGGGTCTGGACGATCGGCGAGTACCGCCACGTCTACGTCGTCGTGCAGCCGGCCGCCGCCGGGCACTCGCTGCTCACCCTGTTCGTCGACGATCTCGACGCGCTCCTCGGCGACGTCGCGAGCCGCGGCATCACCCCGGACCTGCAGGAGACGTACGGAAACGGCGTCCGCAAGGCGGTCTTCCACGACCCCGACGGCAACGAGATCGGCGTCGGTGGCGGGCCGGGCTGAGCCCCGCAGGAAGGTTGCGGAAGATTTTTCCCGGACGTGTCGATCCGGACCGATGCCCGTTCGACCCGTGGATGAGAGGGTCGCGAGGGGCGACCCGACGACTCAGGGAGACACACCGTGAAGTACATGCTGATCATGCGGGCGACCGACGAGGGCTACGCGAGCATGGGCGCCCTCGACTTCGACGAGGTCATCGCGACGATGGGCCGCTTCAACGACGAGCTGATCCGGGCCGGCGTGCTGCTGGCCGCCGAGGGCCTCGCGGATGCGTCGGAGGGCGTCGTCGTGGACTACTCGGCGGAGGCGCCCGTCGTCACCGACGGACCGTACGGGGAGACCAAAGAGCTGTTCGGCGGCTTCTACATCCTCAACGTCGCCTCGAAGGAGGAGGCGGTCGAGTGGGCCAAGCGCCTGCCGGCCTTCGGCGGGAAGGGCTTCAAGACCGAGATCCGGCGCGTCACGACGATCGACGAGTTCCCGCAGGACAACGAGTGGATCAAGAAGGAGCGGGCGTGGCGCGAGGCCAACGGCCAGCTCTGAGCGATGGCTGACCCGACCGGGCGGCAGGCCGTCGCCGCGGTGTGGCGCATCGAGTCGGCCCGGATCGTCGGCGCGCTCACCCGCTACACCGGCGACTTCGCGCTCGCGGAGGACCTCGCCCAGGAGGCGCTGGCCGAGGCGCTGGTGACGTGGCCCCGCGACGGAGTGCCGCGCAACCCGGCGGGATGGCTGCTGACCACCGGCAGGCGCCGTGCGATCGACGCGTTCCGCCGCCGGTCGGCACGTGACGAGCGGTACGCCGCCCTCGCCCGCGACCTGGGCGAGGGCGGCATCGTCAGCGGGAGCGGGGGACCGGCCGAGGAGGCCGACGACGTGCTGTGGGACCCCGACCGGATCGACGACGACGTGCTCGCGCTGATGTTCGTCTCCTGCCATCCGACGCTGTCGCCGGAGGCACGCGTCGCGCTCACCCTGCGCGTCGTCGGCGGTCTGACCAGTGACGAGATCGCGACGGCCTTCTTCGTCCCGACGGCGACCGTCCAGGCACGGATCACCCGCGCCAAGAAGACGCTGGGCGCGGCGCGGGTGCCGTTCGCGGTGCCGCCGCCCGAGGACCGTCAGGAGCGGCTCGGATCGGTGCTCAGCGTCGTGTACCTGATCTTCACCGAGGGCTCGTCGGCGAGCTCCGGCGACGACCTGATCCGGTTCGACCTGGCCGGTGAGGCACAGCGGCTCGCCAGGGTGCTGGCGCGGCTGATGCCCGAGGAGCCCGAGGTCCACGGCCTGCTGGCGCTGCTGGAGCTCACGGCCGCGCGCTTCCCCGCACGGATCGGGCCGGACGGCGAGCCGGTGCTGCTGGAGGACCAGGACCGCCGGCGGTGGGACCGGGCCGCGATCCGCCGGGGCCGGGCTGCGCTGGCCCGCGTCGACTCCGCGGGTCGCGGGCTTGGCTACTACGGCCTGCAGGCGGCGATCGCGGAGTGCCACGCCGTCGCCGGCTCGGTCGCCGAGACGAACTGGGAGCGCGTCGTGCTGCTCTACGAGGCGCTGGGCCGGCTCGCGCCGTCGCCGGTCGTCGATCTCAACCGGGCGGTGGCGGTGTCGATGGCGCAGGGGCCGGCGGCGGCGCTGGCGATCGTCGACGAGCTGGCCGCCGGTGGGGCGCTGACCGGCTCGCACCTGCTCCCGACGGTGCGCGGCGAGCTGCTCACCCGCCTGGGCCGGGCCGACGCCGCCCGGGCCGACCTCGAGACCGCGATCCGGCTGTGCCGCAACGACCGTGAGCGCGCGGTGCTGCAGCGGAAGGTCGCCGCCCTGGGCTGACGTCCCCCGGTCGGCCGATACGGGCGTCGCACCCCGGGTGGCCCGGCCGCCCGACCGCGCGGCGGCGCCCGCGGGGGCAAGGTCGACGGTGAACCCACCACCAGGAGGCGCCACCATGACCGCCGCGACCCTGCGGTCCCTGACCAGCAGCACCCAGGACGGGATCGACGACGACCGTCCACTGTGGCTGGTCGTCCTCGACCTGGTGTCGGTGCTGCTGTTCGCCGTCGAGGGCGGGTTGATGGCGGTGTCGGCGGGGTTCGCCCTGGTCGGCGTCCTCGCCGTCGCGTTCGTGTCGGCGCTCGGGGGCGGGCTGGTCCGCGACCTCGTCGTGCACCGCCACCCGCCGGCGGCGCTCGGCTCCGTCGCCTACCCGGCGACGGCGCTCGTCGGCGGCCTGCTGGCGGCGTTCGGCCACGTCGGGCTCGGGGTGCTGCTGCCCGGGATGCGGGTGCCGTTCGACGCCGTCGGGCTCGGCCTGGTGTGCGGGGTCGGCACGATCGTCGCGCTCGACAAGCGCATGTCGGCACTGGGTGCGGTGTTGCTGGGAACGGTGAGCGCCGTCGGCGGGGGTGCGATCCGCGACATCATGACCGGCTCGGTCCCCGTGGTGCTGCGCCACGACGTCAGCGCGGTCGCGGCCGCGGCCGGCGCGACCGTCACCATCGTGACGCTGCGGTGCGGGGCGCGGCGGCAGGTGGCCGTCGTCCTGGGGGCCGTCGCGTGCACCGCGCTCTCCCTCGCCGCGGCGTACCTCGGATGGCGGCTCCCCGCGCTGACGACGCCGGCCGCCTGACCCCGCCGCCGCGGCACCGACCGTCAGCGCGGGCCGTAGGTCAGGTGCACCACCTGGTTGGTGTAGCTCTCGCAGCCCAACAGCGCGAGCGTGCTCTCGGTGCCCTCGGGGAAGAGCTTGGGGCCCGTCCCGAGCGCGACCGGGTAGACGAACAGGTGCAGCTCGTCGACGAGGCCGTCGGCGAGCATCGCCCGCACCAGCGTGCCGCTGCCCGACACGTAGATGGCGCCGTCGGTCTCGTCCTTGAACCGCCGGATCACGTCGGCGTCGTAGCCGCCCAGCAGGTGCGAGTTGTTCCAGCCGTCGGCACTGGTCAGCGAGGCCGACACGACGTGCTTGGCCGTGTTGTTGAAGAACGGGACCCCCGGGTCGTCCTCCTCGGTGCGGGCCGACCAGGCCGGCCCCATCTCGACGAACGTCCGACGGCCCAGCAGGATCGCCGTCGCCTTGCCGGTGATGTCGCCGATCGTCGTGGCCATCTCGTCGGTGAACGGGTAGTCGAACGTCCACATCGGCGCCCCGATGCAGCCGTCGAGGGTGATGAACTCGTGAACGGTGATGGCGCCCATGGTGCGTGCTCCTTCGTCGGGGGCGCGTCGGCGACGCGCGATCGGCAGAGGGGACCGTCGCCGTCGGCGGAACTCATCGGCCCGGTGTGGGGCGATTCGTCGGGCGCCCGAGGTCGGACCTTGTCATCGGTCGCCGCCGGTCCCGTCGGCGGTGCCGCCGAGGTCGGAGACGTCGATGCGGGTGTAGGTGTCGCGCAGCGCGGTGAGGTGGTTGCGCATGGCGCGGCTCGCGGCGGCGGCGTTGCGGTCGCGGACGTGCCCGAGGATCTCGGCGTGCTCGACGGCGACCCGGCGCCAGAACTCCGCGCCCGCCCGGTCGCGCAGGAACCGGTCGCGCATGACGGTGAAGATCGGCCGGGCGACGACCTCCAGCAGCGGGTTCTCCGTGGCGCGCAGCAGCAGCACGTGGAAGCGGCTGTTGGCCGACCAGTCGACCTCCTTCCCGCCGGCGGCGTCGCCCGCCACGACCACGGTCGCGGCCAGCCGGTCGAGGTCGGCCTCGCTGCGGTGCCGGGCGGCCAGGCCTGCTCCCGGCACCTCGATCATCGTCCGCACCTGCAGGAGCTGGCCCACCGACAGCCGGTTGCGCGACAGCATGCCGATCGACGTCTGGAGGTAGTCCGCGACGTCGTCGGTCGACGGCTCGGCGACGAACGTGCCCCCGCCCACGCCACGCGACGACGTCAGCAGCTTCTGCGTCGAGAGCACCCGCAGGGCCTCGCGCAGGGTGCTGCGGCTGACCGCCATCCGCTCGGTCAGCTCGCCCTCGGGTGGCAGCCGGTCGCCGGGACGCAGCTCGCCCGTGACGATCATGCTGCGGAGCTCGTCGGCGACGCGCTCGTACTCGAGCCGTCTGCTTCCGGGCGCGGACATGGCCCGAGACGGTAGCCGACTCCCTTCGGGCAACCGGCGTGCGACGGTTGACGGGGAAAAGTCTGATGTTTAGCGTGCGAGCGGCAACGATCCGGGGCCGGTCGACGACGGTGTGGAGCGAGGGGCGGAGCACGGTGACAGTCCAGCCTGGGTGGCAGGGCCGGTTCTACGAGGACTTCGAGATCGGCGACGTCTACCGGCACCCCTTGGGGCGCACCGTGGACGACACCGACAACACGTGGTTCACGCTGCTGACGATGAACACGAACCAGGCCCACTTCAACGAGCAGGTCGGGGCAGGGTCCGAGTTCGGGCGCCGGCTCGTCGTGTCGACGTTGACCCTCGCCATCGCCATCGGCCAGAGCGTCATCGACGTGACCCAGAACGCCTTCGCGAACCTCGGCCTCGACGCCGTGAAGTTCTCCCACCCGGTCTTCGCGGGCGACACCCTGTGGTCGGAGTCGCAGGTCATCGCCAAGCGCGAGTCGGCGTCGCGGCCCGAGGCGGGCATCGTCGGGGTCTACACCCGCACCCTCAACCAGGACGGCGACATCGTCTGCTCGTTCGAACGCACCTTCTACGTGCACAAGAAGGGCGCCGCCCGCGGCGTGTCCCGCTTCCCGGAGGCCAAGGAGCCGATGCCCGAGATCGCGCCGAGAACCCGCGCCGGTTCCTGATCCGCGCCGGTCTCGGGACCGTCGCCGGCCGGCCTGCAGCCGGGCGTGCGGTGAGCGACAGTCAGACCCGAGCACGACGGGCGGCGCGGCACCGGCCGTGTCGTCCGGCCCACCGTCGGAGGACCGGAAGGACGCACCCATGACCACGGGACGCCTGGCCTACATGCCCGAGCCCGGGAGCGTGGAGCTCCGCGAGTACGAGCTGCCGACCCCGGAGCCGGGCAGCCTGCTCATCGAGACCGTCGCCGCCGGCATCTGCGGGTCGGACCTGCACATGTTCGCCGACAAGCACCCGCTCAAGTCGATCGTCCTCGGGCACGAGGTGATCGGGCGGGTGGTCGACCCGGCCACCCGGCCGACCGACTCCGCGGGTCGTGAGCTGCACCCCGGTGACCTGGTCTCGGTGGTCTACTTCGCGTTCTGCCAGCACTGCCGCCAGTGCGCCCGCGGCCTGACGCACCTGTGCGAGAACGCCTACAACCACTGGATCGCCTCGCCCGACGAGTTCCCGCACTTCACCGGCACCTTCGGCACCCACTACTACGTGGGCCGGTTCCAGCACCTGTTCAAGGTCCCCGACAACGTCGACCCGCTCGCGGCGGTCAGCGCGAACTGTGCGCTCGCGCAGGTGTCCGCGGGGGTCGACCGCGGTGGCGTCACCGCCGGGGACACCGTCGTCATCCAGGGCGCCGGGGGTCTGGGGCTGTGGGGGGTCGCCGTCGCCAAGGAACGCGGGGCGCACGTCATCGTGGTCGACGCGGTGCAGCGCCGGCTCGACGCGGCGAAGGCGTTCGGGGCCGACGAGGTCGTCTCGTTCGACGAGGCACCCGAGCCGGGCGACCGCATCGCCCGGGTGCGGGAGCTCACCGACGGCGGCGCGGACATCGGGCTGGAGCTCACCGGCGTCGGCTCGGCGGTGCTCGAGGGTGTCGAGATGGTCCGCCCGGGGGCGACGTACGTCGAGATCGGCAACGTCATGCCCGGTGTGGAGATCGGGCTGGACATCGGGTCGCTGACGCGCCGCTCGGTCACCATCCACCCGGTGATCCGCTACCACCAGCGGTTCTTGAAGGGGGCGCTGGACTTCATCTCGCGCAACGTGGGCCGGTTGCCGTTCGACCAGCTCGTCGACGCGACCTATCCGCTCGACGACGTGCTGCAGGCGATGGAGGACTCGAAGGCGCGCAAGGTCAACCGGGCCGCGCTGACGATGGGCCCGGACGCGCGGTGACGATCTCGGGACGGCTCGCCGAGCTGGTCGTCGGGACCGAGCCCGCGGCGCTGCCCGAGGCCACCCGGACCGCGACGTCGATGCACACGCTCGACACCCTCGGCTGCGCCCTCGCCGCACTCGGTCTCGACGCCGTGCCCTACGTGCGGGCGTCCTACGCCGAGCGCGGGGTGAGCGGACCGGCATCGGTCGTCGGGCAGGCCGGGGGACTGCCCGCCGACATGGCGGCCATGGTCAACGGCGCGCTCGCGCACGCACTCGACTACGACGACACCCACGCCGGGTCGATCGTGCACGTCAGCGCGGCGACGGTGCCGGCGGCGCTCGCAATGGGCGAGCACACCGGTCGTTCCGGCGCCGAGGTGCTGACCGCGATCGCGCTCGGCAACGAGGTCTCGGTGCGGCTGGGCAGGCCCGCGGGGGCCGCACTGCACGCCCGCGGCTTCCACCCGACGGGCGTGTGCGGCGTCTTCGGTGCGACGGCCACCGCGGCACGGCTCTCCGGGGCCGACGCCGAGCAGACCCGCAACGCGTTCGGGATCGCGGGCAGCATGGCCGGCGGCCTGATGGAGTTCCTGGCCGACGGCTCGGAGACCAAGCCGTTCCATCCCGGGTGGGCCGCCCACGCGGCCATCAACGCCGTCTGGTTCGCCCTGCACGGCGCCACCGGCCCGGCCACGGTTGTCGAGGGCGACCGCGGGTTCTTCGGTGCCTACCTGCGCGGCGAGGAACCCGACCTGTCGAGCGTCACCGACGGCCTCGGCGAACGCTGGCTCACCGACGAGATCGCGTTCAAGCCCTATCCGGCGTGCCACTACGTGCACGCTCCGCTCGACGCGCTGTCGGCGATCCTCGACGAGGAGCACCTCGGCGCCGGCGACATCGCCGAGATCACCGCGTTCACCGACGAGACGGGCGTGATCCTCGTGCTGGAACCCGCCGCCGACAAGGCGGCCCCCCGGACCGCGTACGACGCGAAGTTCAGCATCCCGTACGCGTTCGGGGCCCGGGTCGCGCACGGCGCGGTGGGGGTGGAGACCTTCACCGACCAGGCGATCGGGGACCCCGACGTGCTGGCCGTCGCGGCGAAGGTGCGCTACGAGCTGCGCCGCTACTCCGACACCGGCGGCTCGTTCGGCGGCGGTGTCCGCGTCGTCACCACCGACGGGAGGGTGTTCGAGAACGAGCTGCGCCACCAGCGCGGCGGCGCCGAGAACCCGCTCACCGACGCCGACGTGGCCGCCAAGTTCACCTCGAACGCCGCGGTCGCCCTGCCGTCCGACGAGGTCGCGCGGCTCGCCGCGTTCGTACTCGGGATGTCCGACGCACCCGACCTCGGACCGCTCGCCGTCCTGCGAGCGGCGACCGTCAAGGGAGGTGGCGGGCTCAGCTCGCGCGGCGGCGGCCCGCCCCGCCCCGGGCCCGGTAGGTGACGCCGGCGTCCTCCAGCAGGCGCCGGACGCGGCCGATGCTGTAGCCGGTCTCGGCGCACAGCTGGCGGACGCTCTTGCCGGCCTCGTACCTCTTCAGCAGCTCCGCGCCGACCTTGGCACGCTGAGCGTCCGACAGGCGCTGGCCTCGCTTCAGGTCCGGAGTCTTCGCCATGGCGACGGATCTTCCTCCCGACCAGCGGTCGGGTCCAGTGTTCCGGAGCCGGTTTCCCGAGGTCAGCGGTATGTCGGGAAGAGGCGTCCGCGAGGCGTCACATCGGCGGCGGACTCGTTGCCCCAGACGGCCCAGCCGGGCCGGGGGTAACGGGCGAACAGCTCGAGATAGGGGCCGGGGGAGCAGGCCTCGATGAGCTCGTAGGCCTCGTCGGGCTTGCGCGAGTGTTCCCGCTTGCGTGTCTCGATCATGTTGACCTGCCGGCGCCCCGGTTCCAGCGTCCGCAGCGAGCCGCGCACGCCGAACAGGATCAGCTCGGTGACGTTGCGGAAGTAGAAGCCGACGCCGCGTCCGTCCGGCCCACCGTCCTTGCGACGCTTCGCCCACACCAGGTTGGAGACGTACCGGTAGCCCCACGCGCCCATGACCGCGAGCCCCTCGGGCAGCAGCGCGTTGGGCACCCACAGGTACAGGTGGGAGTTGTCGGCGACGACGTCCGCGACGGGCAGGGCCTCGATGTCCGCGGTGGTCATCGTGTCGTAGCGGTCGAGCCGACGGTGCTCCGGCGCGACCTTGCCCGTCCGGTTCGCGAACCGCCACGGCGGATCGGCGTAGACCGTCGCCCAGCCGCCGTCGACGCGCGGGAGGGGGCACTGCGGTGTCGGGTCGACATCGGCGCGCAGGGGTGCCGCGCGGGCGTCGTCTCCGACGGCCGTCACGGTTGCGTACCTGCGGGGTCCACGGGTGCATTGTCCACGGGCGCACCGCCGGGCGGCGGGAGATCCGTTCCGGCGAGCCGGGACGCCAGCGTCCGCAGCCGCTCCCGGATCTCTGCCGGGGCGTCGATCGAGGTGAGCGGGGCGACGACGGCGACCGTCGCGACGTCGTGCACCACGAGGTCGGCCGACTCCGCGCTGATCCGCACGACGCTGCCGCCGTCCGCCTGCTCGACCGCGCCGACGAGCGCCGCCGGCAGGCGGTCCCGCAGGTCGGTGGCCGGGACGGCGACCGTGACGACGGCCGTCCAGCGGTAGGTAGCGGCGGCGAACGAGCCGGCGAGCGCGGCGACCGCGTCGCCCCCGGGGAGCTCGCGGGGCGCGAACACGCGGTGCGTCGTCGCCGGGTCGGTGATGCGGTCGACGCGGAAGGTGCGCCAGTCGTCGCGCTCGGGGTCGAAGGCGAGCAGGTACCAGCGCCCCTTGACGGTCACCAGTGCATGCGGCTCGACGCGCCGCAGCGTCGGTGCGTCCGACCGGCTGCGGTACGCGAACGTCACGAGCCGGCGGTCGTCGGCACACGACGCGAGGACGGCCAGCACGGCCGGATCGGCGGGTGGCACGTCGCCGCCGGGAACGGCCTCGGTCGCCGACGTCAGCGCCGTGAGCCGTGGCCGCAGCCGCGCGGGCAGCACCCGTTCGAGCTTGCCCAGCGCCCGCATCGAGCTGTCCGCGATCCCCGCGACGCTGCCGCCCGCCGCCGTCGCGAGGCCGATCGCGACGGCGACGGCCTCCTCGTCGTCGAGGACGAGCGGCGGCAGGTTGCGGCCCGACGTCAGCCGGTAGCCGCCCGCGGTGCCGGTCGTCGCGGCGACCGGGTAGTCCAGCGCTCGCAGCCGGTCGACGTCGCGCCGGATCGTCCGGGTCGTGACGCCGAGCCGCTCGGCCAGCTCGGGACCCGCCCACTCGCGGCGCAGCTGCAGGAGCGCGAGCAGCCGAAGCAGCCGCGCAGGCATGTCCCGACGTTCCGCCACGGATCGAGGATCGCACGGAACAAGGACGTTCAATGTCCGCAAGGCCTCCTAGCGTCGGCGCCATGACGACCGCGATGCTCCCTGCCGACCCCGGGTTCGACGACGTCCTCACCGGCTTCCAGCGTGCCGGCCGGCACCGCCCCGACCGGGTCGTCGTCGCGAGGTCGGCCGACGACGTGCGCGCCGCCGTCGTCCACGCCGCCGCGCACCGGCTGCCCGTCGCCGTCCAGTCCGGCGGACACGGCCAGGGCCGGCTCCTCGACGGCGGCGTCCTCATCTCCACCCGCGAGCTCACCGGCGTCCGGGTCGATCCCGCCACGCGCACGGCCCGGCTGGCGGCGGGCGCCTCGTGGCAGCACGTCATCGACGCGGCCGCCGAGCACGGGCTCGCGCCGCTCTCGGGCAGCGCACCCGGCGTCGGCGCGGTGTCCTACACCCTCGGCGGCGGTGTCGGACTGCTCGCCCGTCGGCACGGGTTCGCGGCCGACCACGTGCGCCGGATCGACCTGGTCACCGCGGACGGCGCTCTGCGCGAGGTCACGGCATCGTCGGATCCCGAGCTGTTCACCGTCCTGCGCGGCGGTGGCGCGGGGCTGGGCGTGGTCGTCGCGATGGAGATCGATCTCGTCGAGGTGACAACAATCCTCGGCGGTGGGCTCCACCTCGACCTCCGCGCTGCTCCGGACGTCCTCGAGGGCTGGCGGCGGTGGACGACGACCGTGCCCGAGGAGATGACCTCGGCAGTCGCGATGCTCGTCGTCCCCGACCTCCCGGTGGTCCCTGCGGACCTGCGCGGGCGGCACGTCGCACAGGTCCAGCTGGCGTGGTCCGGCGACCCGGCGGAGGGCCGTCGGGTGCTCGCGCCGCTGCGCCGGCTCGGGCCCGTCCTGCGCGACACCGTGCGGGAGATCCCGTACACGGAGTCCGCCTCGGTGTTCGACGAGCCCGACCGGCCGCACGCCTACCGCTCGGAGAACCGTCTCCTGCGCGAGCTCGACCCCGCCGCGCTCGCCGGGATCACCCGGGCGGCCGGCCCGTCGGCCGGGACGATGTGCGTCGTCGGCATCCGGCACCTGGGTGGGGCGCTGGCCCGACCCCCCGCCACGCCGAACGTCGTCGGGCACCGCGACGCGGCGTACTCGCTGATGGTCCTCTCGCCGATCGAGGACGACCTCGACGCCGTCGTCGACCTGCATCGACGGCTGATCGCACCGTTCCTGCCCGCCGCGCTCGGCCGCTCGCTCAACTTCAGCTACGGCGCGCTCACCCCCGCCGAGGTGCGGGAGGCCTTCGACCCGGGCGTCGCCGACCGCATCGCCGCGGTCGCCGCGGCCCTCGACCCGGCGGGCCTGCTGCGCGCGAACCAGCCGATGCCGCGTCCCGCGTGACCGCGGACCCGCTGGACCGGCGGGGCCGTTGAGCTCGAGGTGCACCCGGTCGAGCGAAGACGTCGCGCCCGGGCCGCTGTGAGGGCGTCGCCGCGGAGCGTCGCGTCAGTGGGGTCGGCCGCGGGGTCGCCGCACCGCGGGCCGCGGGGGTCGCCGAACCGCGGGCCGCGGGAGTCGAACCGCGGGCCGCGGGAGTCGAACCGCGGGCCGCGCGGGGGGCGCCGAACCGTGCGGGCAGGTGGGGTCGCCGGACCGCGGGGCGGGCGGAGCCGTCGGACGCACGGAACGGCGCGCCCTGCCGGACCCTCGACGCTGAGGGCCCGGCGGGACGCGCCGCTCCGAATGACCGGGCGGTCAGGCCACGATCAGCTGACCTGGAAGCCCTGGACCTGGGTGGGGTTCTGCGCAAGCGCGGCGACCTGGGCCGGGTCGACCGACGGCGGCGCGGGGATGGTGCCGCTCGACGCGAGGGCGTCGACCGGGTTGATGGCCGTGGGGTCGGGGGTGACCGAACCCTCGGTGTTGACGGCCGGCGCGAGCGCGTCGGTCGGCACGGGCGGCAGGGCGTCGGCCGGCGTGGGGAGCGGGGGCAGGGCGTCGGTGCCCGGCAGCGCGGGGAGCGACGGCACCGAGGGCAGCGCGGCGTTCGTCGCGACACCGTCGGACGAGTCGTCGGAGTCGTCCGAGTCGTCGCCGCCGTTGACCGTCGGCGGCTCGAAGTTGAACGCAGGCGGGAGCGCGTCGGCACCCGGGATCGCGTCGGTGCTGGGCAGGGCGGGGAGCGCGTCGGTGCCGGGCACCGCGGGGAGCGCGTCGGCACCGGGCACCGACGGGAGGGCGGGGAGCTCCGGCGCCGCGAAGGCCGGAGCGGCGAGCCCGGCACCGAGCGCCGCGATGCCCGCGGCGGTCACGGTGGTGCGCAGGGTGCGCCGAGCAAGGCTGCTCATCGCAGGGGGATCCTTCCGATCGGGGGTCTCGGACGATGCGACGGTGATCTGACCGACCAACGACCTCCCCCCGGGGAGGTTGTGTCGGGAAGCGGTTTTCACCCGTTCCGGTGGTTGAGAACGCGCAGGTAGGAGGCGTTTCACCGCTCCGGATGACCGTGTGCGACTTGACGCGCGTCCTTCGACGGGACCGTTCGGGTCCGACTGCGCGATGATCGGGGGGTGCGGGGAAGCGGATGGGTGGGCGCGGGCGTCGCCGGACTGGGCGCCGGGCTGGGTGCGGGGGTGCTGGGTGCGGGCTGGTTCTACTCGAGCCTGCTGCTCGACACCCGGCAGCGTCTCGTGTGGCCCGAGCAGGTCCTGGCGTCCGACGGACACACGGTGACGCTGCGGCGGTCACGGCTCGTCGAGCAGCCTGGTGTGTGGGGCCTGCGCTGGGCCGAGGGACTGGCCGTCATGGGGCCGATCGCGCGCGTCGAGAAGGACCGGGTCGTCCGGGAGCTGCTCGAAGGCCCGGTGCCGGCGCCGGGCACGCGGGCCGCCGTCGACACCGGGCCCTACGACCCCGACCCCGGCGCCCGCGGGCTGGAGTTCACCGAGGTCGCCGTGTCGACTCCGCTCGGGCCGGCCCCCGCGTGGTCGGTGCCCGGGGCCTCGCCCGACACCTGGATCATCCACGTGCACGGCCGGGGCGGTGCCCGCCGCGAGGCCCTGCGGGTGCTGCCCGCGCTGCACCGGGAAGGCTGGTCGCAGCTGGTCATCAGCTACCGCAACGACGACGTCGCGCCGCCCAGCCCCGACGGTCACTACCACCTCGGCGACACCGAGTGGGAGGACCTGGAGGCCGCGGTCCGGCACGTCGTCGCCGCCGGGGCGGAGCGGATCGCGTTGTTCTGCTGGTCGATGGGCGCCGCGATCTCGGGCGCCTTCCTGAACCGGTCGTCGGAGGCCGGCCGGGTCGGGGCACTCGTGTGGGACGCGCCGCTCGTCGACTGGCGGGCGACCCTGCGCCAGCAGGCGCAGAACCGACGGCTGCCGCCGGCGCTGACGCCCGTCGCCGCGGGCTGGACGAGCCGTCGGATCGGGATCGACTTCGACCACTTCGCTCTGCAGGAACGCCCGCCCGCCGTGCGGCCGCCCACGCTGATCGTGCACAGCGTCGCCGACACCGCCGTCCCGGTCGCGCCGAGCCGGGAGCTCGCCCGGACCGCGCCCGCGCTGGGGTGGGAGGTCGAGATGCTGGAGGTCGACGGCGTCGAGCACACGGCCTCCTGGAACGCCGACCCCGCCCGCTACGAGCAGACGGTCGCCCGGTTCCTCCGCGCCCGGCTCGGGGGATGACGCCCGGCCGTCCGCCTCGTGGGTGGGCGCCCGTCGGCTCGCAGCAGGCCGGCAGATCGGCCACTCTCGCCGGCGAGGCCGCGCCGCAGCGGACCGCAGAAGACCGGGCGCAACCTGAGTGTCGTCGGGGGCGTCGGGCACGAGCGTGGGGTTGCGGCCGACGACCCGGGCGCAACCTCACCGTCCTCACGGTCGGCCGGCTGGACCGTGAGGTTGCGCCCGGAGCGTGCGGCGGGGGCACCCCCACACCAGCGTCGCGGTGTGGGCGTGCCTCGGCGGCTCAGTCGGAGGAGTGGCCGTTGCGGGTCGCGGCGGACGGGACCGCGCCGTCCGAGGCGTCCCCGCCGCCGCTCGCCGAACCTCCGTCCGACGGGACGGCGTGCGGCACCGCGCGCACGGGCTCGTCCTCGACCTGCTGCGGGCGGCGCGACAGGATCGCCCACAGTGCGACGGCCACCGCCGCCGCGATCCCGCCGGCGAGCAGCCACCAGCCACGTCGCGACGGGCGTTCCGGCTCGATCCGGGCGGCGAGGTCGCGGCGGACATCGGTGAGGGTCTCCGCGGCGACGTCGCCGAGCCGGGCCGCGACGTCGGCCACGAGGCCGCTGCCGAGCTCGACGCCGTGGCGCACGTCGGCCGCGGCGTCGGACGCGAGTTCGCCGAGGGACTCGCCGATCGTCGCGAGGTGGTCGGGGGCGTTCCTGCTCGTCCTCATGAGGTGGACCTGCTTCCCGCGTGGGCGTCCGTTTCCGGTGCTGGCACGATGGTGCATGTGACTGACCCAGGCAAGTCCAAGCAGACCGCGACGCTGCGGACCTCCGAGGGCGACATCCGGATCAACCTGTTCCCGGACCACGCCCCGAAGACCGTGGAGAACTTCGTCGGACTCGCGGCCGGGACCAAGCAGTACACCCAGCCCAACGCCGCGGGTGGCGACAGCGGCCCCTTCTACGACGGCTCGGTGTTCCACCGCGTCATCAGCGGCTTCATGATCCAGGGCGGCGACCCCACGGGCACCGGGCGCGGCGGCCCCGGCTACCAGTTCGCCGACGAGTTCCACCCGGAGCTGCAGTTCGACCGTCCCTACCTGCTGGCCATGGCCAACGCCGGGCCCGGCACCAACGGCTCGCAGTTCTTCATCACCGTCGGCCCGACGCCGCACCTGAACCGTCGCCACACGATCTTCGGCGAGGTGGCCGACGCGGAGTCGCGCGCCGTCGTCGACGCCATCGCGACCACCCAGACCGACCGCTCGGACCGCCCGCTCACGCCGGTCGTCATCCAGCGCGTCGAGGTCCAGCAGTAGGAGCGACACCCAGGTGACCGACCCCGCCGGCCCGCCCCCCTCCGGACCGCCGCAGGCGCCCGCCGTGTGCGTGCGCCATCCCGACCGGCCGACCGGCCTGCGGTGCACCCGCTGCGACCGGCCGGCCTGCCCGGAGTGCCTGCGGGAGGCGGCGGTCGGTTACCAGTGCGTCGACTGCGTGGCCGAAGGTCGGCCCGCGGCCCGACGCACGATCCGGCCGGTCGCGCGGGGTCCGCGAACGCCGGTCGTCACGACGTCGTTGATCGCGCTCAACGTCCTCGTGTTCGTCGTGACGGTCGTGCAGGCCCGCAGCCTGAACGGCAACGACCGCTCGGACCTCTTCGCGGCGTGGTCGCTGGTCCCCGGGTACGTGGCCCAGGGCGAGTGGTGGCGCGTCGTCACCGCGGGATTCCTGCACTACGGCCCGCTGCACCTGCTGTTCAACATGCTGGCGCTGTGGGTCATCGGCCGGGACATGGAGATGCTGCTCGGCCGCACCCGGCTGCTCGCGGTGTACCTCGTCGCGCTGCTGGGCGGATCGGCCGCGGCGCTGCTGTTCTACGGAGCCAACTCCGAGGTCGCCGGCGCGTCGGGCGCGGTGTTCGGGCTGATGGGCGGCCTCGCGGTCGCGTTGCGCCGGATGCGGGTTCCGATGACGCAGGTCGTCGTCGTGATCGCGATCAACATCGTGCTGAGCGTGACGTTGCCCGGCGTCTCACTGATCGGGCACCTCGGCGGGCTGATCGTCGGCGCCGTCGCGACGGCGGCGCTCGTCTACGCGCCCGCCCGCAACCGGACGGCCTTCCAGGCGGGAGCGATCGGAGCCCTGACCGTGCTGTCGATCGCCGTGATGCTCCTCGCGGTCTGAGGCCGCCTGCTCAGCGGCGGGCGGCCAGCACCGTCGCCGCGACGTCGACCGGGTCCGCTCCGAGGTCGAGCCTGCCGAAGACCAGCAGCCGTTCGGCGGCGTCGGGGTCGGCCCCGGGACCGGACTCGTCGCGCACGTCCACGGCCAGGGTGGCGACGGTCCGACCGAAGCGTCGTGTCTGCAGCACCCGCACGTCGGTGACCTGTCCCCAGGGGTGTGTACGGCTCCGGGAGAAGCCGCCCCTGACCGTCAGGCCCTCCGGGCCCACGGCCAGCCGAGGCCTCGCCCGGGTGCCCCACACTGCCCCCACGAGCAACACGAGTCCCAGGACGGCCGCGAAGAGTCGACCGGCGGGGTCCCCGTGGGTGACGACGAGCACGGCGAGCCAGGCGCCGGCGCCGGCGGCGCCGATCCACGCGAGGGCGACCAACCCCGCTTGCGGGCTCCAGGACCGGGCAGGCGACTCGCCGTCGGGACCTGGCGATTCAGCGTCGTCGAAGATCACCGAGAGTAGTTTTCGTGAGTTTGTCCACAGCGACCATCCACACTGTGGACTGCTTACAGCGGTGTATTTCCGCTGCTCAGCGCCATCTCATCGTCATGAGCAGGCCGATCACGATGAGTGAGAATCCGATGAGGAAGTTCCAGGAGCCGAGAGCGCTGAACAGTGCCAGGTTGTCGCCGGCGAGGTAGTTGACGATCAGCCAGGCCAGACCGACGAGCATCAGGCCGAGCATGACGGCGACGTACACCGGGCTCGTCGGCCCGGCGGCGCGCGCGGCCGAACGCTGGGCAGGCGGGGTGTACGCGGTCTTCTTGCGCACCTTGGACTTCGGCATCAGGACCTCGCGAGACGGTTGTGCGCGCCCGGGGCGGCCGCCCGGGCGTGCCTCCACCGTAACGTGACAGACCCCTGGCGTGGGCGAACGCCCTCTCGGACGGGTCCGAGAGGGTCCGGTTCAGGAGGCCGGCTGCGCCCCGAGGGCGGCCACCTCGGCGGTGAGGCCGGCCACCAGGGGCTCGGCCACGGGGTGGCCCGCCGACGCCATCCAGTTGGCCAGCAGCCGGTGCCCGCCCTCGGTGAGCACCGACTCCGGGTGGAACTGCACGCCCTCGATGGGCGCGTCCCGGTGCCGCAGCGCCATGATCACGCCGCCCTCGGTGCGGCCGGTGACCTCGAGCTCCGGGGGCAGCGTCTCGGGCCGGATCGCCAGCGAGTGGTACCGCGTCGCGACGAAGGGGTCGGGCAGGTCGCGCAGCACACCGACGCCGTCGTGGTGCACCATCGACGTCTTGCCGTGCAGCAGCTCGGGCGCCCGCTCGACGACGCCACCCCAGGCCGCGCCGATGGCCTGGTGGCCCAGACACACCCCGAGCAGCGGGATGTTGCGCGCCGCGGACGCGGTGATGATCTCGATGCTCCGGCCGGCCTCCTCGGGAACGCCGGGGCCGGGGCTGATCAGCACGCCGTCGACGTCGTCGAGCTCGTCGAGCTCGACCTCGTCGTTGCGCCGGACCGTGTTCTGCGCCCCGAGCTGGGCCAGGTACTGGACCAGGTTGTAGACGAAGCTGTCGTAGTTGTCGACGACGAGCACGCGCATGTCAGTTACCCCCGCCCCCGCTGGGGATGACGCTGTACTGCCCGACGAGCACTGTCACCTGCTGGTCCTTGTCGATCTGCTGCCCCGCGGGCACCGTCTGCTGCTGGATCTTGCCGTCCTGGCTGCGGTCGTTCACCGGCACGTTCTGCCTGCGGACGTTCGTCAGCCCGGCCTGCTGCACTGCGGCCTGCGCGCTCGCGACGTCCATCCCGACGAGGTTGGGCATCTGCACCTGGTTGCCCGAGTTGCTCGAGCCCATCGTGATGGTGACGGTCGTGCCCTTGGCGACCTTCGTCCCGGCCGACGGGTTCATTCCCGTGACGACGGCGTCGCCGCTGGTGTCGCCCTGGACCTGGACCTGGAAGCCGGCCTTGGTGAGGGTGCTGCGGGCGGAGTCGGCGTCCTGCCCGGTCACGTCCGGGACGGAGACGTTCGACGGCTGCTTGCCCACGACGACCGCGACCGGGGTGCCGGCGTCCGCGTTCGTGCCGGGCGCCGGGTTCGACGAGATGATCTTGCCGACCATCGACGGGTCGGACGTCTCCTGCTCGGTCTGCTGGCCCAGCGTCAGACCGCGCTCCTGCAACTGGGCCTGCGCGTCGGACACCGACAGCCCGACGATCGGCGGCACCGCCGACTGGGCCGGGCCGCTGCCGATGAAGATCTTGACCGTCGAGTTCTCGGCGATCTGCGTGTTGCCGGCCGGGTCGGTCTTGACGACCTTGTTGACCTGGTCGGGGGTCGAGGCGGTCTGCTCGATGTCGGCGCGCAGCCCGGCGTTGATGACCGCCGTGCGGGCGGCCTCCTGCTGCTGGCCCACGACGTCGGGCACGGTCACCTGCTTCGGCGACGGCGGGCCCCCGAAGAACTGGTAAGCGACGAACGCGATCAGTGCGAGCACCGCGACGATGCCCACGACGATGGCGATCTTGCGCCCGGTGCGCGGCGGGGGCTCCTCGTCGCGCCAGGCGGGAACGGCGTCGGGCGGCAGGGTGTGCCGGCCGGCGCCGCCGATCCGCCGGGTGGGACTCGTGGCGTTGGCGGCGAGCAGCGCCGTGCGCTCGTCGTCGCTCATCACGAGCGGCGCCTGCGGCCGCTGGCCGTTGCGCACCCGGATCAGGTCGGCGCGCATCTCGGCCGCGGACTGGTAGCGGTTCGCGGGGTTCTTGCTCAGCGCCTTGAGGACGATCGCGTCGAGCTCCGGGGGCACCGCGGGGTTGAGCGCCGACGGGTGCCGCGGGTCCTCGCGGACGTGCTGGTAGGCGACCGCGACCGGGGTGTCGCCGGTGAACGGAGGATCGCCGGTGAGCAGCTCGAAGAGCACGCACCCGGCCGCGTAGACGTCGCTGCGGGCGTCGACGGCCTCGCCGCGCGCCTGCTCCGGCGAGAGGTACTGCGCGGTGCCGATGACCGCGGCCGTCTGGGTGACGTTCTGGCCCTCGCCCAGCGCGCGTGCGATGCCGAAGTCCATGACCTTCACCGCGCCCGCAGTGTTGATCATGATGTTGGCCGGCTTGACGTCGCGGTGGATGATGTTGTGCCGGTGGCTGAAGTCGAGGGCGGCACAGACGTCGGCCATCACGTCGAGGACGCGGCCCTGGTCGAGCGGCCCCTGCGTCTTGACGATCTCGCGCAGGGTGTGGCCGTCGACGAACTCCATGACGATGTAGGGCAGCGGCCCGAACTCGCTGGTGGTCTCGCCCGTGTCGTACACCGCGACGATGGCCGGGTGGTTCAGCGCGGCGGCGTTCTGCGCCTCGCGCCGGAAGCGCAACTGGAACTGCGGGTCGCGAGCGAGGTCGGCACGCAGGACCTTGACGGCGACGTCACGCCCGAGCCGGGTGTCCAGCCCGCGGTGAACCTCGGACATGCCGCCATAGCCGAGCGTGTCGCCCAGCTCGTAGCGCTCGGACAGCAGTCTGGGGGTGGTCATCGGCGCCGGTTCCTGAGTCGTGTCGAGAGTCGGATCATCATGCCTGGCCACACCGCCCGTCGGAGGAGTCGCGTGCCGTGCGGTCGGCGGACAGCCTGCTGCCGGGGCTCACCGGACATCCTCCGTGCCTTGCTCCCCGGTCCTTCCGGCCCGATGCACCGTCCAGCCCGCCGCACCGTCCTCCTGGCGGGACACGCTACCCGGGTCGAACCCGGACGGTGCGGACATCGCGCGCGACGTACCCGTCAGTTTCGGGACCAGCAGCAGCAGCGTGACGACGAGCGCGACCACGGCGAGCACCACGAACAGGACCACCAGGAGCGTGCCGCGCGACCGCGCCGACGGCGCGAGCGCGACCGGCTCGCGGGCCGGGTCCTCGTCGGGCTCGTGGCGGGCCCGGTGGGCGCCCCCGGACGAGAGGTCCCGGTCCGCGGCGGGCTGCTCCCGGAGCTCGCGGCGGACCGTCGTCTCGACGGTCGTCTCGACGTCGGCCACCCGATCGGGTCCGTCGGTCCGCTGGGCGGTCGTGCCACGGCGCGGCGGGGACGATCCGGCCCCGGAGGAGGTGGGCGCGGAGGAGGTGGGCGCAGAGGAGGTGGGCGCAGAGGAGCCGGGCGCAGAGGAGCCGGGCGCCGAGCCGGGGGGCGGGGTCGTCGGCGGCAGGGTGCCCGGGTTCGCCGCGCCGGGCGGGGTCCCCGGCGGCGGGGTTCCGGCGTGGCGCGGCAGGGAACCGGTCGTCGGTGGCACGGGGTGCGAGCCGGTCGCGTGCGGGGCCCCGGGCGTGGGCGTGCGGGGGTGCGTCGTCCCGGCCCCGGTCTGCGTCGCGTGCGCCGCCCCGGCCGGTGCAGCGGACGGTGCTGCCGCCGCGTGCGCCGGGCCGGAGCCACGGGCGGGCGAGCGCGGCACGTCCTGCGGCTGCGAGCCGCGTCCGGGCGTGTCGTGCCCGGGAGCACCGTGCCCCGGTGAGCCGGGCGCGGCGCCCGTGCCGGGACGCGTCGTGTGCGAACCGGGCGGCGGCGACTCGACGTACGAGGACGCCTCGACCGAGGCCGACGTCCCGGGGTACGGCGGCGACTCGACGTACGACGACGAGCTGGAGGCCGACTCCGCGTACGGGGACGGGTCGAGGTACGACGGCTCGACGTAGGGCGACCCCGACATCGGCGACTCGGGCGGCGGCCCGACGAACGACCGGGGCAACGAGTCCGACAACGACCCCGACACCGACCCCGACACCGGGGCGGCCAAGGGGCCGGACCGCGGCTCCGGGTACGGAGTGCCGGCGAGGGGATCGGACACCGGCGGCCGGACGGACGTCTCCGGCGGGGCCTGTGCGGCCGCGGCGTGCGCGGGGGCCGTGTGCCGGCCCGGCGCCTCGCCCGCCCCGTCAGCGGCTCGGTGTCGGACGTCGTCTCCCTGGCCGGCCGCACTGTCGCGGCCGGTGGCTGCCCGGCTCGCGTCGGTTCCGTCGCCGGTGTCGGTTCGGACGTCCGCGAGGTAGGGGCCCGGGGCGGCGGGTGCGTCGTCGGACGATCCGTCGGCGCGGTGCGCGGACCTGGTCCGCGCCCGCGCCCAGCGACCCGCCGCGGCGGCGACGCGTCCCTCGGCGGCGGTGAGTGCCGCGCGCCTGTCCTCGTCGCTCCCGCGCTCCTCGGCCATGCGGCGCGCCCGCCGGGACCGGCGGCGCTGCGGCTCGGCGGTGCCCTCGGACTCCGGCCCGCCCACTTCCGGTCCGGGCCCGGCCGATGCCGCGCCGGAACCCGGCCCGGCCGATGCCGCGCCGGAACGCGGGCCGCCGGACCCCGCGGTGCCCGCGACGGTGCTCGGACGCCGACCGGCCTGCCGAGGCCCGGCCGCGGGCGAGCCGTCGGGGTCGAGGTCGTCGGCCACCCCGGACGGACGTGGCACCGGCTCCCCGCGGCGCACGGCGGCGACCGCGCGCGCCAGCTCGGCACCGTCGCGGTAGCGCTGCGCCGGGTCCTTGACCAGCACGGTCTCGATGAGCCGGCGGACCTCGTCGGGCACGTCGTCGGGGAGCGGCGGAGGCTCGTCGCGCACCTGCATCATCGCGACGACGACGGGGTTCTCGGCGCGGAACGGTCGCTTCCCGGCCAGGCACTCGTAGCCGACGATCCCCAGCGAGTAGACGTCGCCCGCCGGCCCCGCCTCGCCGCCGCTGGCCTGCTCGGGCGCGATGTAGTGGGCCGTGCCCATGACCATCCCGGACCGCGTGACCGGCACGGCGTTGGCGGCCTTGGCGATGCCGAAGTCGGTGAGCTTCACGACGCCGTCGTCGCGCAGCAGGATGTTGCCGGGCTTGACGTCGCGGTGCACGAAGCCCCGCTGGTGGGCCGCGTCGAGGGCCCAGGCGGCGTGCTCGAGGATGCGCAGCGTCTCGTCGCTGTCCATGCGGCCGCGGCTGATCCGGTTGGACAGCGGCTCGCCCCGGACGAGCTCCATGACCAGGTACGCGGTCCGGCGCTCGCCGAGCGCGGCGTCGTCCTCCCCGTAGTCGTGGACCAGCGCGATCCCGGAGTGGTCGAGCGAGGCGACGGTGCGCGCCTCGATCCGGAAGCGGTGCAGGAACTCCTCGTCGCCCGACAGCTCGGGGCGCAGCACCTTCACGGCGACGGCCCGGTCGAGCCGGGTGTCCGAGGCCTCCCACACCTCGCCCATGCCGCCGACGGCGATCCGCCGGTCGAGGCGGTAGCGATCGGCGATGTGCAGGCCGGCGGCGAGCGTGGTCACTGGCCCGCCCGCAGTGCCTCGGCGATGACGGCGCGTCCGATGGGGGCGGCGATCGATCCGCCCGTGGCCTCCAGCGCGCGGTCGCCACCGTCCTCGACGATCACCGCGACGGCCACGACGGGGTTCTGCGCGGGCGCGAACGCGACGTACCACCCGTGCGGTGGGGTGTTCTTCGGGTCGTTGCCGTGTTCGGCCGTGCCCGTCTTCGAGGCGATCTGGACGCCCGCGATCTTGCCGCCGCCCTGGGTCCGGTTCTCCGAGCCGATCATCAGATCGGTCAACGTCGCAGCCACGCCCGCGGGTACGGCCTGGCCGATCCTGTCGGCCTTCGTCGTGTCGATCGTCTCGAGCTCGGGGCCCTGGATCTCCTTGACCAGGTGCGGCGCCATCAGCGTGCCGCCGTTGGCGATCGCGGCGACGACCATCGCGTTCTGCAGCGGGGTGAGCCGCACGTCGCGCTGGCCGATGCCGGACTGCTCGAGCGCCGCGGTGTCGGGGAGGTCGCCGATCGACGACGGGACGACGGGCATCGGGATCGTCATCCCGGACGTGCCGATGCCGAACGCCTCGGCCTGCTTGCGCAGGACGTCCGGGCCGAGCGCACCGGCCAGCGTGGCGAACGCCGTGTTGCAGGAGCGGGCCAGCGCGTCGCGCAGGGTCGCGGTCGCGCCGGTGCCGCACGGCGTGCCGTCGAAGTTCTCCAGCGTGGTGTTCGTGCCGGTCAGCGTGATCCGCGGCGCGGCGGTCAGCGGACTGTCGGGGGTGTACCCGTTCTGCAGCGCCGCGGCCGTGTCGATCAGCTTGAACGTCGAGCCCGGCGGATAGGTCTCGGAGATCGCCCGGTTGGGCAGGACGGGCGGGTCGGCCGCGTTGTCGGCCTTCCACGCGTCCTGCTGGGTCTTCGTGTTGTGGCTCGCCAGCGGGTTCGGGTCGAACGAGGGCGTCGAGGCCATCGCGAGGATCTCGCCGGTCTGCGGCCGCAGCGCGACGACGGCGCCGGCGAAGTGCTTCGCCGTCATCTGGTCGTAGGCGACCTGCTGCACGGTCGGCTGGATCGTCAGTGCGACGTTGCCGCCGCTCGGGTCGCGCCCCGTGATCAGATCGGAGAGCCTGCGGCCGAACAGCCGGTCGTCGGTGCCGTTGAGGACGGAGTCCGAGGCCCGCTCGATGCCGGTCGAGCTGTAGAGCACGGAGTAGTAGCCGGTCAGCGGCGCGAACGCGGGCCCGTTGGGGTACTGGCGCTGGAAGCGCAGCCGGTCGTCGGTCGCGACGCTCTGTGCGAGCACCTTGCCGTCGGCGGTGATCTGGCCGCGCTGGCGCGAGTACTCGGCGAGCAGGACGCGCTGGTTGCGCGGGTCGTTGCGGTAGTCGCCGGCCTTGACGACCTGGACGTAGGTCAGGTTCGCGAGCAGCAGCAGGATCATCACCATCACGGAGATGGCGACCCTGCGCACGGGGGTGTTCACGCCTGTGCCCCCCGCGCCTCGTCGGCCGCGGCGGGCCGCTGGACCAGCTCGGTCGCGGCCTGCGCGAGCGGCGCCTGGGGTACCGACGGCCGCTGCGGCAGCGGGGCGCGGGCCGCGTTGGAGATCCGCAGCAGCAGTGCGACCAGCGCGTAGTTCGCGACGAGCGACGACCCGCCGTAGGACAGGAACGGGAGCGTGAGACCGGTCAGCGGGATGAGCTTGGTGACGCCGCCGATGACGACGAAGATCTGCAGCGCGACGGCGTAGGACAGACCCGTCGCGAGCAGCTTGCCGAAGCTGTCGCGGACCGCCAGCGCGCTGCGCAGGCCGCGGGTGATCAGCACCAGGTAGATCACGAGGATCGAGGCCAGCCCGATCAGGCCGAGCTCCTCGCCGAGCGAGGACCACATGAAGTCGCTCTCGGCGAACGGGACGAGATCGGGGCGGCCCGCGCCCAGACCGGTGCCGCCGACCCCGCCCGTGCCGAGCCCGAACAGCGCCTGGCCGATCTGGTAGCCGTTGCCGTTGAAGTCGCTGAAGGGGTCGAGCCAGACCTGCACCCGCACGCGGACGTGGCCGAACAGGTTGTAGGCGAGCACGGCGCCGCCGACGAAGAACACCAGCCCGATGACCATCCACGAGATGCGCTCGGTCGCCACGTAGAGCAGCACGAGCAGGATCCCGAAGAACAGCAGCGAGGTCCCCAGGTCGCTCTCGAACACCAGGACGCCGACCGACAGTCCCCAGGCGACGATCAGCGGCGCGAGGTCGCGGGCGCGCGGGAACTCCATGCCCAGGAAGCGGCGGCCCGCCGTGGTGAACAGCTCGCGTTTCTGGACGAGGAACGTCGCGAAGAACACGATCAGCAGCAGCTTGGCGAACTCACCGGGCTGGATGCCGATGCCACCGATGCGGATCCACAGCTTCGCGCCGTTGACCTGCGAGATCGACGCGGGCAACAGGCCGGGGAGCGCCAGCAGGATGATGCCGGCGAAACCGGCGGTGTAGCCGAAGCGGGCCAGTGTCCGGTGGTCGCGGACGCGCCACAGCACCAGCATGAACAGGGCGAGGCCGATCGCCGTCCAGGCGACCTGACGAAGCACCAGGCTCGACGGCGGGGCGTTGCCCAGGAGGCTCGCGCGATCGGCGTTCGCCAGGTCGAGCCGGTGGATCATGACCAGGCCCAGGCCGTTGAGCAGCGCCACCGAGGGCAGGATCAGCGGGTCGGCGTAGGGGGCCCAGCGGCGGACGGCCAGGTGCGCCACGGCGAACAGCCCGAGGTAGGCCAGCCCGAGCCAGAGCAGGGTCGTCGTGACCTCCTGCTCCTGGTTGGCCTCGACGATCACGAGCGCGCCGGTGACGATCACCGCGGCGAACGCCAGGAGCAACAGCTCGATCCCGCGCCCCGTCGGGAGCGGCGGTGCGGGGGCCCTGCCCGGTGCCTGTGGAGGCGCCGCCATCAGCTCGCCGGCCGGCAGGTCTGCCCCGGCACGGGCGTCTCGGACTGCAACGGGGTGTCGGGGGCCACCGGCTGCTCGGGAACGACGGCCGCTCCCGACGGCGGTGCCGCGGGCGGGGTCGTCGTCGGGGCTGCCGGCGGCTGTGCCGCGGTCCCGTTGGGATCGGCCGGGGGAACGACGGGCGTCGTGGGCGGCGGACACACGGGCAGCCGCTTGTCGCGCAGCACCTGCAGGGTGCTCTGGGCGCTGGGCATCCCGTCGGACGCGACGATCCCGTCCTGCACCCGGCTGCGGTAGTCCTCGGGGAGATCCGACAGCGCGATGTCGGAGGTCTCGGAGACCCGCTGCAGCGGGATGCCGAGCACGCTGCCGCGCACGCCCTGGTAGATCGCGACGTGGTCGGCCGACGCGCCGACGTAGTACTGCTGCATCACCCAGGTGCGGGCCAGCAGGACGGCCGCCACGACGACGACGACCGCCACGACGGCGGTGATCACGATGCGCCGGGTGGGCCTGCGGCGGCGCTCCTCGGCGGCGGGCTGCTCGGCCGTGCGGCGCGGGGCGACCCGGGGGAGCGTCGTCGCCGACGCCCGGCCGGCCGCGGTGTCGGGGCCGGGGCGGTGGTCGTCGCTGCCGTCGCCGGCCGCGCCGCCGACGATCGGGGCCACGTCGCCGTAGTCGACGTCGACGACGTCGGCCACGATGCAGGTGATGTTGTCGGGGCCGCCGCCGCGCAGGGCCAGCTCGATGAGCCGGTCGGCGCACTCGCGCGGGTCGGAGTACTCGGCCAGCGTGTGCGCGAGGGTCTCGTCGCTCACCGGGCCGGACAGCCCGTCGGAACACAGCAGGTACCGGTCGCCCGCGCGGGCCTCGCGCATCGTCAGCGAGGGCTCGACCTCCTGGCCGGTGATGGCGCGCAGCAGCAGCGAACGCTGCGGGTGCGTGTGCGCCTCCTCCTCGGTGATGCGGCCCTCGTCGATCAGCGACTGGACGAAGGTGTCGTCCTTCGTGATCTGCGTGAACTCGCCGTTGCGGAGCTGGTAGCACCGCGAGTCGCCGACGTGCACGAGCCCGAGCCGGGAGCCGGCGAACAGGATCGCGGTCAGCGTCGTGCCCATGCCCTCGAGGTCGGGCGCCTCGGCGACGTGCCGGGTGATGGCGGCGTTGCCCTGGAACGTGGCGTCGCGCAGATGACCGAGGAGGTCGTCGCCGGGGTCGTCCTCGTCGAGCGGGGCGAGCGCGGAGATCACCAGCGAGGAGGCGACCTCGCCCGCGGCGTGGCCGCCCATCCCGTCGGCGAGCGCGAGCAGGCGCGGGCCCGCGTACACCGCGTCCTGGTTGTTCTGCCTGACCAGCCCGCGGTCGCTGCGGGCCGAGTAGCGCAGGACCAGGGTCATATTGCGACTCCGTCGGCACCATCGGCTCGACCCCACGTGCGCGGACGTTCTCGGTCCTGCACGCAGGTCTCGCGGGAACGGCCCGGGCCGCTCAGCTCGCTGATCTCGTGCGGTCTCATGAGCGCAGCTCGATCACGGTCTTGCCGATGCGGACCGGCACCCCCAGGGGAACCCGGGTGGGTCCGGTGACCTTAGCCCGGTCCAGGTAGGTGCCGTTCGTCGACCCGAGGTCCTCCACGTACCAGTCCTCGCCCTGCGGGGCGATGCGGGCGTGCCGCGTCGAGGCGTAGTCGTCGTCGAGCTTGAGCGTCGAGTCGTCGGCGCGTCCGATGAGGATCGGCCGCGAGTCGAGCGTGATCCTGCTGCCGGCGAGCGGCCCTTGCGTGACCAGCAGCTGGCGTGCCGTGCGACCCCGACCGGACCGTTTCGCGGCGCGGCTGCCACCGGGCAGGATCGCCCGCAGCCCCGACGCCGCATACAGATCCGATCGCACGACACGCAGCGCGAACAGCACGAACAGCCAGAGCAGGGCCAGAAAACCCGCCCTGGTCAGCTGCAGCACCAACTCGGGCACGTGCCGTGCTCTCCGCTCTGTTCTCCTCGTTCCCGCCGCGACGGGCGACGAGACGTCAGCCGTGCGCCCGGAAGACGAGGCTCGAGTGGCCGACGCGGATCACGTCGCCGTCGGTCAGCTGGCAGCTCTGCACCGGGCTGCCGTTGACCGTGGTGCCGTTGGTCGACCCGAGGTCGGACAGGGTGGCGTTGTGGCCGTCCCAGCTGATCTCCAGGTGCCGGCGCGAGACACCGGTGTCGGGCAGCCGGAAGTGCGACTCCTGGCCCCGGCCGACGACGTGGGTGCCCTCGGTCAGCTGGTAGTTGCGACCCGAGCCGTCCTCGAGGCTGAGCGAGGCCTGCAGCTGCTGGTAGCCGCCGTAGCCCTGCTGGCCGTAGCCCTGGTCGTAGCCACCCTGCTGCTGGTAGCCCTGGTCGTACCCGCCCTGCTGCTGGTAGCCCTGGTCGTACCCGCCCTGCTGGTAGCCGCCCTGCTGGTAGCCCTGGTCGTAGCCACCCTGCTGGTAGCCGCCGCCCTGGGGCTGACCGTAGCCCTGGTCGTAGCCACCCTGCTGCTGGCCGTAGCCCGGGTCGTACCCGCCCTGCTGGTACCCGCCGCCCTGGGGCTGGCCGTAGCCCTGGTCGTAGCCACCCTGCTGGTAGCCGCCCTGCTGCTGGCCGTAGCCCTGGTCGTAGCCGCCGCCACCACCCTGGGGGTAGCCGCCGCCCTGCTGGTCGTACTGGCCGTAGTTCTCACGACCACCGCCTTGCTGGTCGTAACCCTGCGGCGGGGCGTAGGTCTGCTGACCGTAGCCGGGGGCACCACGGTCGTAGCCGTACTGCCCGTTCTCCTCGGGGTGGCCCGGTTGCTGGCTCATGGGTGCTTCTCCTGCGTTGCGTGCCCGCGTGGGCCGACGGGAAGCGTCGGGGTCCACTGACGAGCGGGTGCGGAACTGTCCCGTGTGCAGCGCCTCGGAGCGCTCCAGCAAGACTACGACGTCGCCGTAGGTGTCCCATCCCTGGTCGGCGAGTTGTGCGGTGACGTAGCCGGACAGCGATTCCTCGATGTGGCCTTCGTCGCCGGCCATGCGTTCGATATCGGACGGTCCGAGCTGCACGACGTACCGGTTGGGCGCGAGGCGACGCCCTCCCGCGAGCTGCTCGATGTTGTCCTCGGCTTCCCTCAGCAGTGCTTGTGCGACCTCTTGGGGAACGACACTGCCTCCGAAGACCCGCGCGAACGCGTCGCCCACCATCCCTTGCAGACGGCGCTCGAATCGCTCGACGCGGCCCAACCGATCTTCCTCCGATCGCATCGGCGTGTTCTCTGTGTGCCCGATCGTAACTGTGCTAACCCGACGCCGCGGCGCGGCCTCGTGACCCCATCGTGACCGACCGCGAGTGTGCCCGGTGATCGACGTCCGGGGGGCCCGGCGGGAGGGCCTTCGGGGGGTCGTGCTAACTTCTGCGAGTCGCTCGGGCGAGTGGCGGAATGGCAGACGCGCACGGTTCAGGTCCGTGTGTCCGAAAGGACGTGAGGGTTCAACTCCCTCCTCGCCCACAACGCATCTTCGCCCCCATCCGATGTCTTCCGACCACGGTCGTGGTCTGTCAGGACCGGATGGCGGGCCGCTCCGGATGATCCGAGAGCACCAGTAGGTCCGCCTCCTTCCCGGGGGACCTCTCCGTCTCGTAACGCTCGTGTGCCGGCAGGGTCCACCCGAGGTCGGCGGGCAGCCTGCGGCCCAGCGCCGCGGTCGACATCCGCAGGTGCACCCGCAGGTCGAACGGCAGGCCCCGGCCCAGCAGCAGCTCACCCGCGAGCACGACGACCGCGTCCGCCGCGAGCGTCGTGTAGTCGTCGCGGAAGGCGCGGTCGCGCCCCGCGTCGTGGAAGCGGCGCAGCACCCGGCCCGAGCCGTCCGCGCCCGCGGGGCCGAGCAGCTCGCGGCGCAGCGCGCCCTCGTCGAGCCAGCCGTCGAGGAACATGTCGACGTCGGTGCGCCCGTACTCGAGCCGGACCGACGCCGGCCGCAGCCAGTCGCGCGCGTCGGCGACGAGCGGCGGCCGGCCCGCGGCGCGCAGGAGCTCGGCGACCGCCTCGGCGAGCTCGACCGGCGCGGTGGGGGGCGGGCCGTCGACCGCGACGCGGACCCGTCCGGGCCGGGCTAGGGCGAGGTCGGCGATGCGCCGGGCGAGCGCCTCGCGCGTCGTCGGGGTGATCGCGGCGGTCACGGTGCAGGTCGGCTCGGTGTGTGCGGCTCGGTGTGTGGCCGGCTCGGTGCCGGGACGGGCTACTGACGGTATCCCTCGACGACGGACGCCGACCGCTCCTCCGCCGCGTCGACGTCGAGACCCGCACGGCGCCGCGCGTCGCGCTGACGCAACAGGTCCCACAGCCGGTCGAGCTCGACGGCCAGCGCGTCGAGCCGCGCCTTCTCGTCGCCGTCGAGCGCCTTGCCGATGTGCGCGCGCTCGAGCCGGTGCTCCTCCTCGACGAGCTCGTTGATGCGGTGGCGCAGCGTGGCGTCCGGATCCTGGTTCGCGGTCACGGCGCCCACGATAGGCCGTCCGGGCTCTCGGAAGGGGGCGTCGCAGCGTGCCGTCGTGAGCGATGCTGGGCGCCACACCCCGCGAGCGAAGGAGACACCTTGTCGCGACTCACCGGCCTGCGCCCCGCCGACATGGACGACGAGCAGAAACGGCTGTACGAGGAGATCGTCAGCTCACGCCGGGGACCGGGCTCCACGGCGGCCGCGCCGATCACCGACGAGTCCGGCGCGCTGCGCGGCCCGTTCGAAGCCATGCTGCGGGCGCCCGGGATCGGCGACGCGCTGCAGCGCCTCGGCGCCGGCATCCGCTATCGCGGGTCCCTCAGCGGCAGGGAGCGCGAGATGGCGATCCTGGTCGTCGCCGCGCACTGGGAGTCGGCGTTCGAGCAGCACGCGCACGAGGCGGCCGGCCGTACCGCCGGGCTCGCCGACGCCGAGCTCGCCGCGCTGCGCGCCAAGGGCCCGGCGTTCGACGGTCCCGTGCTCGACGACCCCCGCGAGGCCTGCGTGCTGGCCACGGCCCGGGCGCTCGTCAGCACCGGGGACCTCGACGACGAGCAGTACACGGCGGCGGTCTCGACGTTGGGTGAGGCCGATCTGTTCGAGCTGACGACACTCGTCGGCTACTACGCGACGCTCGCCCTGCAGATGCGGGTGTTCCGGGTCACGTGACCCCCGATCGGCGCAATGCGCGGGCCGTCCGGGTATCCGAGACTGTCAGTCGTGGCACGTGAGGAGGCGAGCGCCGGCAGCTCCGTGCTGCGCGCGTTGCGCGTGGTCGACGCCGTGGCCGCGGCGGGCGACGGGGTCACCGCCAAGGCGATCGCGCGCAGGCTCGGCAGCCCGCTCCCGACGATCTACCGGGTGCTCGCCACGCTGGTCGAGGAGGGCTACCTCGTCCGGATGCAGGACGTGCGCGGCTACGGGCTCGGCTACCGCGTCGCGGAGCTGCACGCCGTACTGACGGCGCAGGTCGCGCCCCACCCGGCGGTCGTCGCGATCCTGCAGGAGCTGCACGCCGACGCCCGCGCCGCGTCGTACCTCGCGACGTTCCGCGACGTCGACGTCGTGATCGCGCACGTCGAGCAGTGCGGTGCCCATCCCGGGCCGGGGCTGCGCGCGGGCGAACCCGTCCCCGCGCACGCCACGGCGGGCGGGAAGGTGCTCCTCGCCGGCCTGGACGGCCCGCGGTTGGCCGCCGTCGTCGCGCACGGGGGCCTGGCCCGCAGCACCCGCCGCACGCTGCCCGACCGGCGTGCGCTCGACCGCGAGCTGATGCGCATCCGCTCGGCGGGGGCGGCCGTCGAGGTCGAGGAGTACGAGCGCGGCGTCGCCGGGGTCGCGGTGCCGGTGCGCGGGCCGGGCGGCGACACGTCGGCCGCGATCGGCGTCGTGGTGGCGCGCTCGGACTTCGGCGCCCGGCGCTGGGACCTCGAGGACGCGGTCCGGGTCGCGGCGGTGCGGGCGTCACGCGCGCTGGTGGTGGGGTCGGGCGCCGCGCACGCCCCCTGAGCCGGCCGCCCACACCCCTGCCCGAGTCAGCCGCCCAGTGCGGCGAGCTCGTCCAGCTCGGCCAGCGCCGCGTCGCGCGCGCCGGGGCCGCTGTGGTCGGCGAGCTCGAAGAGCACGCGGTCGACGCCGTTGTCGGCGTAGCCGCGCAGCGCGTCGGCCCGCTTCGCGCCGCCGTACATCGTCACCGGGATGTGGCCGCGGCCCGCGTCGGCCGCGCGGCGCTGCAGCTCCTTGACCCGTTCGCCGAACTCGACGAGGCCGTCGACCGGTACCCGCAGCGGGATCCAGCCGTCGCCGTGGTCGAGGACGCGGTCGAGCACCGAGGGGCCGCCGCCGCCGATCAGGATCGGGGGCACCCGCGTCGGCTTGGGCCAGGACCAGATCGGGTCGAAGTCGACGAACTTGCCGTGGTACTCGGCCTCGTCCATGGTCCAGACGGCCTTCAGCGCCTCGAGCATCTCCAGCATCCGCGCGGTGCGGCTGCGCGGGTCGACGCCGTGGTTGGCCATCTCCTCGCGGTTCCAGCCCGGCCCGACGCCGAACTCGAAGCGGCCCTTCGCGATCCGGTCGACGCTCGCGACCTGCTTGGCGAGGTTGAGGGGGTGGTGCTGGTTGATGAGCGAGACGGCCGTGCCGAGCACGATCCGTTCCGTCACCGTGGCCATCGCACCGATGGCGACGAACGGGTCGTAGGTGTGGGAGTAGCGCTCCGGCAGGTCACCCCCGCCGGGCCACGGCGACTCTCGCGAGGTGGGGATGTGGGTGTGCTCGGTGAGGAAGAGGGACTCGAAGCCACGCTCCTCGACCGCGCGGGCGAGGTCCACCGGCTCGACGCCGTAGTCGGTCAGGAAGGTCACGATGCCGATCTGCACGCGGACGAGCCTTCCATCCAACGAAAACGGCTGCAGCGCGACCTCACGCACCGGCGCTAGCGTGCCGGTCATGACATCGTTGGCCGAGCCTCCCTTCCGGGCCGATCACGTCGGCAGCCTGCTTCGCCCACGCGCCCTGCTCGAGGCCCGTGACGACCACGCCGCCGGCCGGCTCGACGACGCGGGCCTGCGCGCGGTGGAGGACGCCGCGATCCGCGACGTCGTCGCGATGCAGGAGGACGTCGGGCTGCAGACGGCGACCGACGGCGAGTTCCGCCGCACGTCCTGGCACATGGACTTCATCTACCGGCTCGGCGGCATCTCCAAGACCGACGAGCGGATCCGGGTCCGCATGGTCAACGCCGAGGGCGAGGGCGCGTTCACCTCGGCCGGGCTGGCGATCGACGGGAAGGTCCGCCTCGACGAGCCCATCTTCGCCGACGACTTCCGCTTCCTCGCCGGCCTCACGACGACCACCACCGCGAAGCTGACGATCCCGTCGCCGAGCATGGTCCACTACCGCGGCGGGACGGCCGCGATCGACCGCTCGGTGTACCCCGACATCGAGGAGTTCTGGGCCGACCTCTCCGCGGCGTACGCCGCCGAGATCGCGGCGGTCGGGGAGCTGGGCTGCCGCTACCTGCAGCTCGACGACACGAGCCTCGCCTACCTCAACGACCCCGCCGAACGCGCCGCCCACGGGGACGCCGACCACCTGCGCTACATCCGTCAGATCAACGCCGCCGTCGCCGGCCGGCCCGAGGGCATGCGGATCACCACCCACATGTGCCGCGGCAACTACCGCTCCAGCTGGGCGGCCGAGGGCGGGTACGACTACGTCGCCGAGGCGTTGTTCGGCGAGCTGGACGTCGACGGCTTCTTCTGCGAGTTCGACGACGAGCGTTCGGGCGGGTTCGAGCCGCTGCGCTTCGTCCCGCCGGGCAAGCGGGTGGTGCTGGGGCTCGTCACGAGCAAGCGCGGCGCGCTGGAGAACCCCGACGACCTCAAGCGGCGCATCGACGAGGCGGCCAAGTACGTCCCGCTGGACCAGCTGTGCCTCTCGCCGCAGTGCGGGTTCTCCTCGACGGTCGAGGGCAACGTCCTCACCTACGACGAGCAGGTTGCGAAGCTGCGGCTGATCGCCGACGTGGCGCGCGACGTCTGGGGCTAGGTTCGGCGGTATGTCGGACGGGCCGCAGGGCTGGGGAACGCCGTTGTACGCGCGGGTGCTCGACGCCCTGCCCGCGGGTGCGACGGTGCTCGACGTCGGTTGCGGCGCAGGGGAGTTCGCCCGCGCGGCGGTCGACCGCGGGCACGCCGTCACGGGGCTCGACGTCGATACCGGCGCGGTCGCGGCGGCCGCCCGGCGGGTGCCGGAGGGCTCCTTCGCCGTCGGCGACGCACACGATCTCGCGGTCCCGGCCTCGTCGGTCGACGCGGTCGTGCTCGTGCAGGTGCTGACCCACGTCGCCAACCCGCTGGCGGCCCTGCGGGAGGCGGCGCGGGTCGTGCGGCCGTCCGGGACGGTCGTCGTGACGGTGTGGGGCCGGGAGGAGGAGTGCGACGTGCGTGCGTTCGGCGACGCGCTCGCCGGGCTGCTGCCGCCGCGCCCGCCCCGGCCGGGCGGACCGCCGCCGCTGACCGAGCCCGACCGGCTGGCCAAGCTCGTCGACATGGCGGGTCTGCGGGTGGACGCGGTCGAGGAGGTCGTGTGCCCGTTCGACTACGCCGACGACGACGAGCTGGCCGGCCCCGTGATCGACTCCGCGATGGGCCGCACGGCCGCGCGCCGCGCGGGCCCCGGCGGCGTGCGCACCGCGGTCCTGGAGGGCATGGCGCGGTTCCGGCAGGACGACGGTGGCTACCGCCTGGAGAACCTGTTCCGCGTCCTGACGGCGCGTCGTGAGCGGCGATAGTCGCCCGGGCGACGATCGCCGCTCACAGGAGGTCGGCCAGCTCCGTGAACGAGGACACCGTGAGGGCGGCGTCCGGGTCGGTCGCGGGCGGGACGACGCGGCCGCCGAACTCGTCGGGCCGGTGGACGTAGAACGTCGTGAGGCCGCGGGCGCGGGCGGCGACCAGGTCGTCGACGTGCGCCGCGACCATGCCCACCTGCTCCGGACGCAGGGCCAGCAGCGCGGGCGCGGAGTCGTAGGCGCCGGGATCGGGCTTGTAGTGCCGGGCCACCTCGGCGCCGAGGACGACGTCCCACGGCAGCCCGGCCCGCTTGGCCATGTCGACCAACAGCGCGACGTTGCCGTTGGACATCGGGCCGATCGTGAAGCGGGCCTTGAGCCGGGTCAGTCCCTCGACGGCGTCGGGCCAGGGGTCGAGGCGATGCCAGGCCAGCACCAGCTCCGCGCGGACGGTGTCGGGCGGGTCGAGGCCGCGCTCGGCGAGCAGCGCGTCGAGGGACTCGCGATGCAGGACGTCGAGGATCGTCCAGGGGCGGCGCTCGCTGCGGACCTCCTCCATCGAGGGCTGGTAGCGGCCGCGCCAGTCGTCGGCCAGTTCGTGCGGGTCGTCGACGTCGGGCAGTAGCCGCGCCACCTCCCGCGCGACGCCGGAGCGCCAGTCGACGACCGTCCCGAACACGTCGAACACCAGCGCGCGGACGTCCACGCCTCCGACCCTAGCCGCCGGGTGCGCCGTCGCGCGGGCGCCGCGCGCACAGGAGGAGCCGGGTGACCGGGCAATACGGAAACGGCCCCGGTCAGGCTTGACCGGGGCCGTTCCTCGTCACCCTCAGGGCGCGGTGGCCGCCCCGGGTGCGTACCGGAGAGCCAGGAGGCTCTTGCAGTACTCGCCGTTCGTCTCGATCCCGACGCGCTGCAGCCGGGCCCGGCGCAGGTGCAGCGGCACCTGTTCCGAGGTCACCCTGCTGCCGTCGGGATGCACGAGCAGCGGTGCGTCGTCGTCGTAGGGCAGCCCGATCGCCGCGCGTCGCCGGCGCAGCCGGGTCAGCTCGTCGGACTCGGGAAGTTCACCCAGCGTCGCCGACGCCAGCTCGTCGGGTCCCGCCCCCGCGTCGACCAACGGTCGCGCGAGCCGGTCCTGACCCGCGACCGAGGCCTTCGTGAGGAACGTGCGGCGCAGCTCGTCGAGCTCCGCCGTCGCCTCCCCGGTGAAGGTCCCGACGAAGCCCGCGTGTGCCGCGACCCCGCCGTTGATCTCCTCGGACGCGTGGTGGTCGGCCAGCGTCACCTCTGCGCGCGCCACTCCCGGGACCGCCGACACCGCGTCGTACGCGTCGGCGACCATCAGGAACGAGAAGTTCGGCGCACAGAAGAACGTGGGCAACCGAAGCCCCACGGAGACGACGTCCCCGTCGGGCCCGTGGGACACGGTGCACGACTCGACGAAGTCGAGTCCGGTGATGGGCTCGTCGAGTTCCGGGTCGAGCACCGTGTCCAACGCGGCCCAGATCTCGGGCGAGACCCCCTCAGGGGCAGTAATCATTGCGCCTCCGCGGGGACGAGCACGTCAGCGCGGATCATGCCTGCGCACCCGCCGTGCCCTCGACGAGCTCCTCGCCCGGCTGCATGCTCTCGCCGGCCTCGGTCGGCAGCTGGAGCTCGGCCGGGACGGGGATGTCGTACAGCTTGGCGGCGTTGAGGCCGAGGATCTTCTTCTTCGACGCGGTGGTGAGGCGCGGGTAGTCGGCGAACTGGTCGTCGTCGGGCATCTGCCAGTCGACCAGGCCCTCGACCTGCCACTTCGGCGTCCAGATGTTGTAGTCGCCACCGAAGAGCATCTTGTCCTCGCCGACCCAGAACAGCAGCTCGCCCATGACCTTGGCGAAGAACTTGGGACGGGCGTGCATCAGGCCGCCGACGACGACCGACAGGCCGGCGTAGACGTTGGGCTCCTGCACCGCCATGAAGCAGAAGTCCTCGATGCGCGGGAGGCCGACGTGCTCGACGATGAAGTTGAGGCCCTGGAAGTCGGTCGCGGCGTGGTCGACGTCGGCGACGTCGAACGCGTCCTTGTCGAGCGGCCAGATCGTCGGGCCCTTGTGGACGTGGACGTTCTTGACGCCCAGGTCCTGCGCGGCCTGCAGGAAGCGGTAGGCCTCCGGGTCGGTCAGCTTGTAGCCGCGGGAGTCGCCGTTCCACTCCGCGGTGTAGAGCTTGACGCCCTTGTGCTTGTACTTCGCGACGTCCGCCTCGAGCTGCCGGAGCCCGGCGTCGCCCTCACGCGGGTCGAAGCGACCGTTGACGATCAGCTTGTCGCCCCAGCGCTCGAGGAGCGCGGCGTTCTGGTCGGCGGTGTTGAAGCCGTCCTTGTACCACTCCTTGAGGTACGTCGACTGGAAGATCGCGTAGTCGACGTGGCCCTCGATGAACATGTCGCGCTCGAAGTCCTCGGGCGTGACCTTGAGGTACTTCTCCCAGTCCCAGTGGGTCTCGGGCGGACCGAGCTGGTGGTAGCCGTAGAAGCAGTCGATCCAACCCTTGGCGTACTGCTCCTTGCCCTCGACCCAGTTCTCCTTGGACGCGTCCCAGAAGTGACTGTGTGAGTCGACGACGAAGTACTTCTCGCCATCCTTCTCGTACATGTGTGGTGGTCCTTTCCTCTCAGCGTCAGCGCTGGGTTTGCCGCTGGTCAGGAGTTCACGGAACGAGGATCGCCCGGCCGCGGACACGACCGGCGTCGAGGTCGTGCAGCGCGTCGAGCGCCGCATCGAGCGGGTACTTCTTGGTGTGCAGCGTGACCTTGCCCGCCTGGGCCAGGACCATCAGCTCGGTCAGGTCGGCGTAGGTCCCGACGATGTTGCCGATGACGTTCTTCTCGCCGCCGACGAAGTCGAGCGTCGGCGCGGTGAACGTGCCGCCGTAGCCCAGGATGTACTGCGAACCGGCGGGCGCGGTCATCTGCCAGGCGTCGAGCTCGGCGCCCTGCTCGGCGACGAAGTCGAACACCACGTCGCCGCCGCGCCCGTTGGTGATGTCCTTGACGGCATCGACCTGGTTGCCGTCGGCGAGGACGGTCTCGTCGGCACCGATCTGCTTCGCGAGGGCGAGCGCGTCGGGGTTCCTGTCGACGACGACGATCCGGGTGCCGGTGATGGCCGCGAGCGCCTGGATGGCGATGTGGCCGAGGCCGCCCGCACCCTGCACGACGGCTGTGGTGCCGGGGTAGAGGTCCGGCACCGCCTTGCGGACCGCGTGGTAGGCGGTGATGCCGGCGTCGGCCAGTGCGGCGACGTCGGCCGGGTTGGTGCTCGGGTCGAGCTTGATGCAGGCCCGCGCGGTGGTGCGCAGGTACTCCGCCATGCCGCCGTCGTTGTTCGACAGGCCGGGGAAGAACGCGTTCTCGCACTGCATGTCGCGACCGCGCCGGCAGGGCAGGCACAGCCCGCACGACGGCTGCGGATGCAGGATGACGGTGTCGCCCACGGCGACGTTGGTGACACCCTCGCCGACGGCCTCTACCCAGCCGGCGTTCTCGTGGCCGATCACGTACGGCAGCTCGGGGCCCATGGCCTCGGCCCAGTCGCCGTTGATGATGTGCAGGTCGGTCCGGCAGACCCCTGCGCCACCGATCTTGACGATGACGTCGAGGGGTCCCTGCAGCGTGGGCTCGGGGATGTCGTCGATCTTCGGGTCGGAGTGGTACTCGTGCACCCGGACGGCCTTCACGCCCGTACCTCCCTTGGTCTCGGGGACTGGCCCCGATTCCATTGCGGCGTGCAGCACGTCACAAGGGGTCGGATTCCACGGAGCGAGAAAACGGACTGATCGGGCATGAGACACCTGCCCGCCGTCGCGGGGCCGCAAAGTGGTGTTTGCCCAGTTCACCGATGGTGTGGAGACGCAAAGGGCCCGGCGCGACGAGGTCGGCCGGGCCTGGGTGCACCCCTGAAGATCCAGGGGGCGGGTGATCAGGAGGTGGAACGCGCGAACCGTTGCGGCTCCCTGCCCGCCATCACGTCGCGGCCGCGTGCGGTGTCGGCGTAGAGCCGGCAGAAGACGATCTGTCCGTCGTGCACCGTGAACAGGAACATGTGCTCGTTCTGCATGCGGATGCCGTCGGGCGAGAGCGCGTCGGTCCGCACCGGGACGGCGATGGTGTCGCCCGCCTCGGCGATCTCGTGCGCCTCGTAGCGGAAGTACTGCCACTTCGCGTTGACGTGGGCCCACCAGCCCTCGAACTCCGCGCGCCCGGTGAACACCCCGCCGTAGGGCAGCGAGTCCGACATCTCGAACCGGAAGTCGTCGGCGAGCAGGCCGATCATCGGGCCGAAGTCGTTCTTCTCGTATCCGGTGAACGCCGCCCGCAGGGCGGCCACGACCTTCTCGTCGCTCATTCGTGCACTCTCCTCGTCGCGATCAGCCGGGCTGCTCGAAAGAAATACGAGCTTATGCTCCTATTGGGGACGCGATCAACCGGCGCAGGTCGAGGACACGCAGGTCGGCCGGGCGTCAGCTCTCGTAGAGGGCGTCCAGCGCGTCGCGGTGGAGCCGCTCGACGTCCTTGCGCCGGATTTTCATGCTCGGCGTCAGCTCGCCGTCGTCGACGGTGAGCTCGCGGTCGAGGATCGTGAACTTCTTGATCGTCTCCCAGCGGTTGAGCTTCGCGTTGAGCTCGTCGACGTAGCCCTGCACGAGTGCGTGCACCTCGGGCGACGCGACCAGCTCCGCGTGCTCGCGGCCCGCCAGCCCGTTGTTCGCGGCCCAGCCGCGCAGCGCGTCGGCGTCGAGGGTGAGCAGGGCCGTGCAGTAGTTGCGTCCGTCGCCGTGCACGACGGCCTGGCTGACGTACGGGCACACCGCCAGCAGCCGGCCCTCGATCGGCTGTGGCGCGACGTACTTGCCGCCGGAGGTCTTGAACAGGTCCTTCTTGCGGTCGGTGATCTTCAGGTAGCCGTCGGCGTCGAGCTCGCCGATGTCGCCGGTGTGCAGGAAGCCGTCGGCGTCGAGCGCCTCGGCGGTCTGGTCGGGCAGGTTGTGGTAGCCGGTCATGACGCTGGGGCTGCGCAGCAGGACCTCACCGTCGTCGGCGATCGTGATCTCCGTGCCGGGCAACGGGTGTCCGACCGTGCCGATCCGGTACCGGCTCAGCTCGTTGACCGCCCCGCCCGCCGCGTTCTCGGTCATCCCGTAGCCCTCGAGGATGAGGACGCCGGCTGCGTGGAACCAGTGCGCGAGGTCCGGGGCCAGTGCCGCGGAACCGGAGATGAAGAAGCGGACCCGGCCGCCGAAGCGGGCGCGGATCTTCGACAGGACCAGCGCGTCGGCCAGCCGGTGCTGCGCGGCGAGCAGCGGCGGCACGCGCCTGCCGGCCAGCTTCAGGTCGCTCACCTTGCGGCCCACCGACATCGCCCAGGTGAACAGCGTGGCCTTCGGCCCGCCCTCGGCGGCGATCGTGGTGACGATGCGGGCGTGCGCCTTCTCGAAGATGCGGGGTGCGGCGGCCATCATCGTCGGCCGCACGACCGCCATGTTCTCGACGATCCGGTCGACGCGCCCGTCGACCGCCGTGGTGAAGCCGATCGCGAGCTGTGCCGCGAGCAGGACCTTGCCGAACGAGTGGGCGAGCGGGAGCCACAGGTACTGCAGGTCGTCGGGACGGCACAGGTCGAGCTTGGTGAGCGCGTCGCCCTGATAGGTCCAGGCCTTCTGCGGCAGCCGCACTCCCTTCGGGCGGCCGGTTGTGCCGGAGGTGTAGATCAGCGTGGCCAGGTCGTCGGGGGAGATGCCGTCGATGCGGTCGGCCACGGCGTCGGGCGAGGTCTCGGTGAGCGCCCGGCCGCGGGCGGCGAGGTCGGTGACCGTGATCACCCAGTCGTCGTCGTCCTCGGGGGTGCCGTCGAGGAGCACGACGACGCCGACGTCGGGCAGCTCGTCGCGGTGCGCACGCAGCTTCGCGACCTGGGTCTCGTCCTCGGCGAACACGACGCGGCTGCCGGAGTCGGCCAGGATGAACGCGACGTCGGGCGCGCCCGTCGTCGGGTAGACGGTCGTGGTCGCCGCGCCCGCGCACATGATGGCGAGGTCGGCGACGATCCACTCGTAGCGGGTGCCGGCCATGATCGCGACGCGGTCGCCCGCCTCGACACCGAGCGCGATGAGCCCCGCCGCGAGCCGGCCGACGCGTTCGCCCGTCTCGCCCCAGGTGATCGCGCGCCAGGTGCCGTCGGACTCGGGGACGCGGAAGGCCTCGCGGTCGGCCGAGGCGTGGACCCGGTCGTGGAACATCCGGGCGACGCTCGGAGCGGCGGACGCCGTAGCGGTCATCTCCCGGCTCCCCTTATGTCCGTTTCGGTGGAGGGAACCTACCAGCCTTACCAGCCAGTAATATGCCGCCGTGTGAGCGACTTCGACTGGGTGGCCGACGCGCTGGACAGCGGCGTCCCGTGGGTGCACAGCAGCGGCGTCGTGGTCGACGAGGTCGAGGCGACGCGCGCGGTCTGCCGGCTGCCCGACCGGCCCGAACTGCACAACCACGTCGGCGGCCCGCACGCGGCGATGATCTTCGGGCTGGCCGAGACGGCGTCGGGCGCGGTCGGGCTCGCCGCCTTCGGCGCGACGGCCGAGCGAGCGGTGCCGCTCGTCGTCACCTCGACGATCCACTACCGCGCGCTGGCGAGGGGCCCGCTGACGGCCGAGGCGGTACTCGCGCGCCCGGCCGCCGAGGTGCTGGCCGAGCTGGACGCGGGCACGCGCCCGGAGTTCACCGTCGACGTCACGGTCCGTGACGGCCAGGGGAAGGACTGCGCGACCGTCACGGTGGTGTGGACGCTCAAGCCGGTGCGCGACCGCGCGTCCGCGCCGCAGGGGGACTAGCGTCGCGCGCCGTGCGCATCGTGATCGCCGGAGGGCATGGACAGATCGCGTTGCGGCTGGCGACGTTGCTGGCCGCGCGTGGTGACGAGGTCGTGGGCGTGGTGCGCAACCCCGCCCACGTCGACGACGTGGCGGCCGCCGGTGCCTCGGCCGTCGTGCTCGATCTCGAACGGGCGGACGCCGACGAGCTCGCCGGGCACCTGACCGGCGCCGACGCGGTCGTCTTCGCCGCGGGCGCCGGCCCGGGCAGCGGCGCCGCGCGCAAGGACACCGTCGACCGGGCCGCGGCCACGCTGCTGGCCGACGCCGCCTCCCGCGCCGGGGTACGGCGCTACCTGCTCGTCTCGGCGATGGGCCTCGACGCCGAGCCCGATCCAGGGCGCGGTGAGGTGTGGGTCGCGTACCTGCGTGCCAAGAAGGCCGCCGAGGACGCCCTGCGGGCCACCGACCTGGAGTGGACGATCCTGCGGCCCGGCCGGCTGACCGACGACGCCGGCACCGGCAAGGTCACGCTCGGACCGAGCGTGGGGTACGGCGAGGTGACACGCGACGACACCGCCGCGGTGCTGGCCGCACTGCTCGACACCGCCGCGAGCGCCGGGTCGGTGCTGGAGGTCGTCGGCGGCGACGTCCCGATCGCCGATGCCGTCGCGGCGGCCGTCCGATGACCGCCGGGGCCGACGAGTTCGACGTCGTCGTCATCGGGGCCGGTCCGACGGGCGAGAACGCCGCCGACTACGCCGTCCGTAACGGGCTGACTGCCGCCCTGGTCGAGGCCGAGCGCGTCGGCGGCGAGTGCTCGTACTGGGCGTGCATCCCGTCCAAGGCGCTGCTGCGTACCGGACAGGCCGTCGCCGCGGCCCGGCGGCTGCCCGGGGTGCGGGCCGACCTGGACCCGGCCGCGGTGCTCGCCCGCCGCGACGAGTTCGTCCACGACCTCGACGACGCGAGCCAGGTCGAGTGGGCCGAGGGCGCGGGCATCACCGTCGTCCGCGGCACCGGACGGCTCGACGGCGAGCGGGCCGTCCGGGTCGGTGACCGGGTGCTGCGGGCCCGGCACGCCGTCGTCGTCGCGACGGGCAGCGTCCCGGTCCGGCCGCCCGTCGAGGGGCTGGACTCCGTGCGCACCTGGGGTTCCCGGGAGGCCACGAACGCGTCGGAGGTGCCCGCACGGTTCGGGGTGCTGGGCGGCGGGGTCGTCGGCTGCGAGCTGGCGCAGGCGTTCTGCCGGCTCGGGTCGCGGGTCACGCTCGTCGACGTCGGGTCGCGGTTGTTGCCCGCCGCCGAGCCCGCCGCCGGCGAGCGGGTCGCGGCCGCGATGCGGGAGGAGGGCATCGACGTCCGGCTCGGCCAGGGTCTCGACGCCGTCTCGCCCGGCCCCGGCGGCGCCGTCGTCCTGCACCTCGGGGGCGAGCGCGTCGAGGTCGACGCGCTGCTCGTCGCCACCGGCAGGCGGCCCAACACCGGCGACCTCGGCGTCGACACGGTCGGCCTCGAACCCGGCAAGCCGCTGGCCGTGGACGACTCCGGGCTGGTCGACGGGGTCGAGGGCGGCTGGCTCTACGCCGCGGGCGACGTCACCGGCCGGGCTCCCTTGACGCACATGGGGAAGTACGCGGCGCGGATCGTCGGCGCCGCGATCGCCGCCCGCGCGCAGGGCGCGCCGCTCGACACCGGGCCGTGGGGCGAGCACTCCGCGACGGCCGACCACGCCGCCGTCCCGCAGGTCGTGTTCACCGACCCGGAGGTCGCGTCGGTCGGGCTGACCGCCGCGCGCGCCCGCGACGCGGGCCTCCCGGTGCGCGTCGTCGAGATCGACATCGCCGTCGCCGGGTCGTCGCTGCATGCCGACGGCTACTCCGGCAGCGCGACGATGGTCGTCGACACCGAGCGGGAGGTGCTCGTCGGCGCCACGTTCGTCGGGCAGGACGTCGCGGAGCTGGTGCACGCCGCCACGGTCGCCGTGGTCGGGGAGGTGCCGCTGGCGCGGCTGTGGCACGCGGTCCCGTCGTTCCCGACGATCAGCGAGGTCTGGCTGCGGCTGCTGGAGACCTACCGCTCGAACGCGGCGGGCTGATCGCCACTCACCGCAGGCGTTCACGCCGTCTGGGTCAGTGCCGCGGCGACGCCGATGGCCATGGCCATCACCGTCACCTCCACCGCGGCCCACCTCAGCACCGGGAGCCGTCCGGTGGCGAGCCGGACCCGGGCGGCGTTGCCGAGCACCGCGAGCACCGCGAGCAGCACGACCTTGGCGACGACCAGCCAGCCGTAGCCCGTCGTGAACAGGGCGCCGAGCCCGGGCAGGCGCAGCAGCGCGTTCAGCACCCCGGTGACGCCGACGCCGACGATGCAGAACGTCGCGAGCCGGGAGAACCGCGGCAGCACCGGATCGAGCAGCGCGCGCCGCCCGCCGAGGAACACCAGCACGGCGCCGAGCCCGCCGACCCACGCCGACGCGGCCGCGACGTGCAGCGCCGACATGATGACCGCCAGCTCGTGGTCGGACGCGGTGCCCGCGTGGCCCGTCACCGCCGGGGTGAGCAGGCCGAGCAGTGCCGCGACGAGCGCCGCGCGCGGCGGGACGGCGTCGGCGCGCAGCAGCCGGGCGGTCGCGCAGCCGACGACGACCAGCACGCATGCCGCCGTCAGGACGAGCCCGCGGCCCGACGCCAGCGACGTCGCCCAGTGCACGAGCTCGCCGCCACCGAGAGCGCCGACCGGCACGTCGTAGGCGTCGGCGGCCCGGAAGGCGATGTCGCACAACACGACCACCACCCACACGCCGCCGACGACGACGATCGAACGGTCGAGCCGCCGGTCGAGGGTCTCGTGGTCGCGCTCCGCGACCCCCGTGGTGCGCAGCAGCGCCGAGAGCAGGCCCATCCCGACGCAGGCGATCCCGGCCACGTCCATGGCGGACCGGGTCACCTCCGTGGCGATCCGCAGTGGGAACGTCGAGCTGCTCAGGGCGTCGGCCAGCACGCCCGCGACCACGGCGACGGCGACCGCGAGGCCGGCCCACAACACCGGCAGCAACCGGGACGTGGAGCCGGACCTCGCGGCCGCCCTGTTCATCGGCTGCCGCTCCTCAGCTGCGGCCCAGCCGCAGCGCGAGCGCGACGCCGCCGGCGACCAGCACGACGGCGCCGACGATCCACGGCCACACCGGCGCCCCACCTGACCCGCTGTCGCCGCCCGGCGCGGCGTCGGCGGCCTGCGGCGCGTTCGCGATCGGCACACCCTTGCCCGGACCGGGCCGGGTGAGCGTGAACGACACGCTGCCCTGGACGGGGTGCCCGTCGTCGGACACCACGCGGTAGCCGATCTCGTACCGGCCGGCCGGCCCGAGCGGCATGACGCCGGTCGTCACCGAGTCGTTGGCCGCGGTGACCTGCCCCTGCTGGTAGGCGAGGTGGTCGGGGCCGATGACGGTCACGGTGTTGAAGCCGGCCTGCATGCTGTCGCTGAAGTGGATCGTGACGCTGCTCGGCCCGGTGGCGAGGCTCGCCCCGTCGGGCGGGTCGCTGCCCTCGAGCTGGGCGTGCGCCGACGCCGGGCCGGCCCCGAGGAACAGCGCCAGCCCGGCCGCGACCAGCACGGCGACCGCGCGGCTCGCCAGCCGTGCCGCGCGGCTCACTGAGTCGTCACCTTCTCCTCCTTCGCCGCGGCCGAGCCGCCGGTGCGCGACTTCGGACGGCGGCTGCGCAGGACCGCGCCGCCGCCGAGTCCGAGCCCCAGGGCTCCGAGCAGCAGGCCGATGCCGCCGAGCCAGCGGGCCGTCGTGTCGGTCGTCCCCGCGGAGGAGCCGTCGGTGCCACCGGCGGCCGCCGCGTCGTGGCCGCCGTGCCCGCCGCCCGTCGCGGGGGTCAGCGTGATGCTGGGCGCCGGGTGGTCGGGCTCCGCCGCCCCGGGCTGCTGGATCTCGTTCCAGTTGACGACGGAGCCGTCGTCGTAGGTCTGCGTCGCCGGGAACACGAGGCCGGTCGTGTCGTCGGGCAGCGGGCCGACCGAGAGCGGGAAGTCCATGTACTGACCGGGCCCGATGCGGGTGCCGGGCTGTGCGGTCCAGGTCACCGTCGTCACGGCCTGGGTGATCGTGGCGCCGTCGCGCTGGATCGGCTGCGGCAGGGTGCCCTTGGTGACGGTGGCGGTCCAGCCGGGCTGTGGCGTCGTGCGCGCCGAGGTGAGCGGGTGGTCGGTCGGGAAGCTCACCTCGAGCTTGACGGTGCCCGCGGTGTCGGACTCGGTGGGCACCCGGAAGTTGATCACGGTGTAGCCGCCCTGCTGGGCCGTGCTCGGCTGGGCGGTGACGTGCGCGAGTGCCGGGGAGGCCGCGGCGAGCGCCACTCCGGCGGCGACCGCGGCGACGACGCCGCCGCGAAGGGCGGTACGGCGCAGTGAACTGAACATGGGTAGGGGTCTCCGATGAGGAAGCCACCGCGACAGGAGGCGGTGGTGAGGTGTGGTGAAGGTCGGCTCACACCCGGATCGGTGGACCACGACGGGCCAGCGGGCCCAGCAGCGCCCGGGCCGCGTCGCCGAGGACGGCGGGCGACGGGACCGCGAGGGTCGGCAGCGGCCGGTCGGCCGCGGGGGGAGTCAGGCGCCGGGGCAGGACGCGCCCGAGCCAGCCGAGCAGGACCGCGAGCACCTGGTCGGCGTCGCGGATGAGCAGGCCGGTCGCGATCGTGGCGACGACGTGCATCCCGAGCATCGAGGGCCGGCCGCCGGTGGCGGCCTGGTGGTGCCCGAGGACGTCCATGGTCTGGTGCATCGCCAACTGGCCCGCGGCGAGCACCGCGAGCATCCCGACGATGCCGCGGCAGGCGTCGGCCAGCGCGATGATCAGGGCCGCGATCAGGGGGAACAGCGCGACGAGCAGGCCGAGGTCGGGAACCGTGCCGCCGCCCGCGACGTGCCCGAGACCGGTGATCAGCGCACTCGCGGAGGCGACGGCGACACCGCGCGCGCTCCGCATCCCGGGGCCGTGTCCCGCGCGGTCACGGCGCACGCCGCGGGAACCGCGGTGCGACCGCGGCGTACGCGGGACCGCGGCACGGGTCCCGTGGCCGCGCCTCACGGGTCCACACGGTAGCCGCCGGCCTCGACGGGGCGGCACCCACGGCCCGGGGGGCGTCGGGGGTGAGGCGACGGCCGCCGTCAGACGCGCACGCCGAGTTGCGTGAGCAGCTCGTCCTCGATGCGGTCCAGCTCGCAGGCGACCGCCCGGAACGCCGTCCTGCGCCGTGCCGTCGGCATCTGCTCCGCGGCGCGCACGGCGACCGACAGGTCCGCGAGCCGCGGCTCGGTGTCGGCGGCGAACCGCCGGCCGGGCCCGGTGGTCTGCGCGTCGCCGTCGGACTTCAGCTCCGGCAACGCCTCGGCGATCCGCGAGATCCGGGCGTGCAGGGCCCCGCCGCGGCCCGTGTAGGCACCCAGCCGGTCGGCCGGCACGCCGAGCTTGCGGGCGCGGTACTCGTCCCACTGCGCACGGGCCGCACCCGCCGCGGCGAGCGCGTACGGCGCGAGCAGCGGTGCCACCACCTTGCCGACCGCGATCGCGCGCCCGACCTTCGCCGGGGCCGTCGAGGTGGCGGTGGCGATGGCGTTGACCGCGGTGTCCTGTGCCGACCCGACGCGGCGCCCGGTCTTCTTCGCCGCCTTCTCGGTCTTCTTCTCGGCGGCGGCGAGCGCCTTGGCCGTCTTCACCTCGGCGTCGGTGGTCTTCTTCAACGCCTTCACCCGGGCCTTCTCGAGCATCGCGGCCTGCTCGGCGGCCTGCTCGGCCGCCTTCGCCTCGGCCTTCGCGGCCTTCCGGAGGGCCTTCGCCTCCGCGCGGGTGCTGCCGGCCCTGCGGCGCAGTGCCATTCGTCCTCCTCGTGCCCGGGTGCCCCCGCCGGCCCGGGTCGCGGCCCGGATCGAGGTCACCTTAGAGGCCGGACGCGCCGGTGGCAGGCGCAGAGGCTGTCGGTGGTGGTCTCTACCCTCGGGTGTGTGACGGTGAACGAGACCCCGCCTGCCTCGATGCGGGAGCGCACGCCCGCCATCGGAACCGGCGGCGCGGCCGTCACGGGCGTCTCTCTCGACGCCGCGGTCACCACCCGGTGCCGCCGTCGGGTGCACCTCGACCACGACCCGACGGTGGCCGACGCGCCCCGCGCCCTGCCCGATCCCTCGCTGGAGCAGCGCCGGGCCGACGCGCAGGCGCACCGGGACCGGATCGGGGCGCTGCTCGCGGCCGAGCACCCGTCGCTGTGGGCCGTCGTGCCCGCCGACGGCGCCGCCAGGGAACGGGCCGAGGCCACCGCCGTCGCGGTCGCCGCCGACGCCGGGCTGATCTGGAACGCCCAGCTCCCGCGCGACGTCGCGGGCGGGCGACGCGGCGGGGCCGAGCTGCTGGTCAGGGTGCCGGGCGGCGGCTACGTGCCGGTCCTCGTCGTGCGGCACCGCGTCACCGACCCGGGCCAGGGTGCGCTCACCACGCCCGTCCTCGCGCCGTTCCCCGGTGCGGCGCGCGCCGACGCCACCCGCAAGGTCCGCTCCCAGCCGCGCGACCTGCTGCGGCTGGCCCACCTCACGCGGATGCTGCGTGCCGCCGGATGGGCGCCGTCCGTCGAGAACGCGGCCGCGGCGCTCGGTGGCGTCGTCGGGCTCGACGGCGACGTCGTGGTCTGGCACGACCTCGCGGCCGAGCACTGGCCCGGCGGGCGCAGCACCATGGTGGAGTACGACGCGCGGTTCGCCGACCGGATCAGCGTCGCCACCGCTGCGGTCACCGGCGGGCCGGCGCTCGCGCTGCCGTCCCGGGTCACCGAGTGCCGGCGTTGTCCCTGGTGGCCGACGTGCGAGGCCGCCCTGGCCGACGGGCAGGACGTGAGCCTCGTCGTGCGCGGCGAGTCGGCGGTCGCGCTGCGCACGGTCGGCGTGTTCACCGTGGCCCAGCTGGCCGCGCTCGATCCGGCGCAGGAGCCGCCGGTCCCGTTGCCGGGCCTCGCCTTCCCCGACACGATCGCGCTCGCCAGGGCGTGGCTGCGTGGCATGTCCGTGGTCCGGCGCGTCCCGGCCGTGCCGGTCCCGCGGGCCGACGTCGAGGTCGACGTCGACATGGAGAGCTTCGGCGAGGCGGGCGCCTACATGTGGGGCGTGCTGCTCACCCACCCCGGCGGCCTGCGTGAGGGCGACGAGCCCGACGGCTACCGCGCCTTCGCCACGTGGGACCCGGTCCCGACGATCGACGAGGCGCGCTCCTTCGCGGAGTTCTGGTCCTGGATCACCGGGGTCCGCGACGCGGCCCTCGCGAGTGGTCGCACGTTCGCGGCGTACTGCTACAACGAGCAGGCCGAGAACCGGTGGCTGCTCGGCTCGGCCGAGCGGTTCGCGGGTATGCCGGGCATCCCGGCCGTCGAGCAGGTGCAGGAGTTCATCGACGCGGACTCGTGGGTCGACCTGTTCGCCGTCGTCAACGACTGGTTCCTCTGCGCGCACGGCAAGGGGCTCAAGCGGATCGCCCCGGCCGCTGGGTTCGCGTGGCGCGACGCGGAGGCGGGCGGTGAGAACTCGATGCGCTGGTACCGCGACGCCGTCGGGCTCGACGGCAACCCGCCCGACCCGGCACAGCGCGCCCGGCTGCTCGAGTACAACGAGGACGACGTCGCCGCCACCCGTGCGCTGCGGGAGTGGATGACGTCCCCGGCGATCGACGACGTCCCGCTGGCGGCCGACCTCTAGCAACGCCGTCGGCGGCGGTGGCCGCCGGGGGTTCACGCACGCGCCGCGCGGGCGCCCGCCCGGCGTTCACCCGGGTGCCTCCGACGGCGGCGACGATCGGCTCGTCCGGTCCGTCGTCGCGAGGAGCTCCCCGTGTTCGCTCGCCGCATCGCCGTCGTCGGAGCCGGGTACGTCGGCCTCACCACCGCCGCGTGCCTGGCCTCCCTGGGACACCACGTCGTCTGCGCCGACATCGACGCCGCCAAGGTCGACCGGCTGCGTGCGGGCGAGGTCGGCATCCTCGAGCCCGGCCTGCACGACCTCGTCGCCGAGGGGACGGCCGCGGGCCGGCTGCAGTTCTGCGTCGGCGCCGGTGCGGCCGTCGCGCGGCCCGATCTCCCGCCCGTCGAGGTGCTGTTCCTCTGCGTGCCGACGCCGATGGGTGCCGGCGGGGGTGCCGACCTCGCCGCGGTCGAGGCCGTGGCCGCCGAGGTGCGGCACCTGCTGCCGGCGGGCTGCGTCGTCGTCACGAAGTCGACCGTGCCCGTCGGGACCGCCGAGGCGACGCGGAAGCTGTTGCGGCGCAGGGACGTCGCCGTCGTGAGCAATCCCGAGTTCCTGCGCGAGGGCAGCGCGGTGCACGACTTCCTCAACCCGGACCGGATCGTCGTCGGGTCCGACCAGCAGGACGCGGCCGAACGGGTCGCCGCGCTGTACGCCCGGCTCGGGGCCCCGACCGTGCTCACCGACGCCGCGAGCGCCGAGATGGTCAAGTACGCCGCCAACGCCTTCCTCGCGATCAAGCTCTCCTACGTCAACGCGCTCGCCGAGCTGTGCGACGTGCTCGGCGCCGACGTCGCCGACGTGACCGAGGGGATGGGTCACGACCGGCGCATCGGTTCCGCGTTCCTCTCGCCGGGGCCCGGTTGGGGCGGGTCGTGCCTGCCGAAGGACACCCGCGCGCTGGTCCAGGTCGCCGCCGCGGTGGGGGTGGACGTGCCGCTGGTCAGCGCGGGGATCGCGGCCAACGAACGGCAGCGCGACCTGATGGTCGCCAAGATCGGCGAGGCGGTCGGCACGCTCGACGGTGCCCGGATCGGGTTGCTCGGGTTGACGTTCAAGGCGGGCACCGACGACCTGCGCGACTCACCGGCACTCGCGGTGGCGCGGCTGCTGTCCGACGCCGGCGCCGAGCTCACCGGCTACGACCCCGGCTGCCCCGCCGCCGTTCCGGGCAGCACCGACGACGTCCACGTCGTCGACGACCCGATGCGGGCGGCCAAGGACGCCGACGCGCTCGTCGTCCTGACCGAGTGGCCCGAGTTCCGGCAGCTCGACTGGACGGCGCTGGGTGGGGTCGTCGGCCGGCGGATCGTCGTCGACACGCGCAACCTGCTCGACCCGGACGTGGTGCGCCGCGCGGGTTTCTCCTGGATCGGCGTGGGTCGGCGCTGAACCGCACACCCCGGGGCAGGGCGCCGGACAGGGCGCCGAGGCCGCACCGCTCCCGGCGCTCTACCCGGCCGAGGAGTACCAGCAGCGGTATCTGGCCGAGGTGCCCAACGGCGACTGCGGCACGGTCGGCACCGGCGTGCCGTGCCGGCCGGGCGCGGGCGTCGCGGCGAGCGGGAGGGGAGTGACCGGGCCGGACTGTCGGTCGCCGCGGGTAGCCTCGTGACACCCGGCTCGTGGCCCTCGGGGCCCGGGCGGAGCCGCCGCCCGGGCCGCCGTCGCTGGGGAACGACATATGGACCAACGACGCTGCGCCGAACGGGTCACCGCGTTCGTCACACTCTTCCCCCGAGGGGGTGAACGGCTGCCGTGTCGCTCGCGTGGACGACCATCCCGGCTCCCGGGCCGATCCGGGCGCTGACCTGCGCGGTCGCCGACGACGGCGCGCTGGCCCACGTCGGCTGGGGTCCGCACCCGGACCTGCTGGTCGCGCTGGCCCGGACGCTGGGCGAGGACGTCGTCGTCGACGAGGGGCGCACCCGGGACGCGGCCACCCAGCTCGCCGAGTACCTCGACGGCCGGCGACGCGTCTTCGACCTGCAGGTCGACTGGCGGAGCATGCACGGCTCCCGGCTGACCGTGCTGCGCACCCTGCACGAGCGGGTCCCCTACGGGCACGTCGTCGGCTACGGGGAGCTGGCCGACATGTCCGGGGCGTTCGACGCGAGCTGGACCGCCGCCCGGGGCGTCGGTTCGATCATGGGCTCCAACCCGGTGCCGCTCGTCGTGCCGTGCCACCGCGTGCTGGCCTCGGCCGGGGGCAGGAAGCTGTCGCTCGGCGGGTTCGGCGGGGGCCTGCCCGCCAAGGAGTGGCTGCTCGCGCTGGAAGGCGTCCTCACCCCGGCGTTCGACCTGGGCTGAGGGCTCCACACACGAACGAGCGGCGGGG
>NZ_BPRG01000036.1:69569-148143 GCF_036984265.1 Pseudonocardia sp. D17
GGGTCGTTCGTGTCGGGCGGAGCGTCAGGTCCGGAACGCCTGGATGTCGATGTCGATGCGCAGGGTGCGGCCGATGGCGAGCACCCCGGCGAGCACCGACTGGTTCCAGCTGATCGCGAAGTCGTCGCGGGAGATTTCGGTCGTCGCCGAGAAGCCCGCGCGCGTCCCGCCCCAGAGGTCGGGGCCGCTGCCGTGGTAGGTCACCTCGAGCGGCACGGCGGCGCTGACGCCCTTGAGCGTCAGCACCCCATCGACCCGCCAGTGGGCGGCGTCGTGGCGGGTCAGCCCGTCGCTCTTGAAGTGGATCTCCGGGTGGTTCTCGACGTCGAGGAAGTCGGGGCTGCGCAGGTGCGTGTCCCGCGTGTCGTCGTCGGAGTCCACCCCGTTCGCGTCGATGACGACCTCGACGGAGCTGTTCTCCAGCGGATCGGCGACCTGGATGCGCCCCTCGAAGCGGCGCAGCCTGCCGTGCACGTTGGTCATGCCCAGGTGCATGGCCGTCGCTCGGATGCTGGAGTGCACGGGATCGATCTGCCAGGTGCCGGGGGCGGGCAGGACCCGCCCCCCGACCCGCGGCAGCTCGACGATGCCCAGCGCGGTCGGCGCGGCACCGCTCACGGTGACCGTCCGCGCCGCGGGCTCGTGGCCCGGCGCCGCGATGATCACCGTGTAGGTGCCCAGGTCGAGCCCGTCGAGGACGAAGCCGCCGTCCTCGCGGGCCGCGGCCCGGCCGCGCTGGATCCCGGCCCCGTCGACGACGGTGAGCATCCCGCCGCCGACGGGCCAGCCGTCGGGAGTGGTGAGGGTCCCGGTGATCGCGGTCGTCACCGCAGCTGCCCGGCCGTCGGCGAGCCCGGCTCCTCCGGCACCGACGGCAGGTCGGCCGGCGTGGTGCCGTTCGAGGCGGAGCGCTGGACCTGCGGTGCCGGGGGCGTCGCCGGGGCGGAGCCCGCGACGACCGGCGGCGGGAACGCGATCTCGGTGGTGCTCGCACCGCCCGCCGTCACCTGCACGACCGCCGCGGTGGGCGCGTAGCCGCTCGCGGTGATCGTGTAGGTGCCCTCGGCGAGGTCGTCGAACGCGAACGCGCCGTCGGCGTCGGTCACGGTGGACCCGACGACGTTGCCGCTCGGGTCGATCAGCGTGGCGAGCGCCTCGGGGACGCCGCGGCCGGTCGAACCGGCGACGACCGTGCCGAGCAGGCGCGCCCGCCGCGGCAGCTCGACGTCCTGCACGACCTCCGAGCCCCCCGGCAGCACGACGCTCGTCGCCACGGGCTGGTAGCCCGCCCCGGCGGCGGTCAGCGTGTACTGGCCGTCGGGGACGCCGGCGAGCACGTACCGGCCGAGCTCGTCGGACACGGTGGCGGCGGAGACGTTGCCCTGCACGTCGATCAGGGTCACCGCGACGCCAGAGGCCGGACGGACCTGGCCCTGCGCGTCGGTCACCCGGACCGTGCCGCGCAGCCCGCCGGCACCCGCGAGGGTGACGTCGTGGCGGACCGCCCGGTCGGCGACCGCGACCATCGCGGCGTGCGGCTGGAACGCGCCGGACGCGGCGACGACCAGGTAGGTGCCTCCGGTCGGGACCCCGATGCGGTACTCGCCCTGCTGGTCGGACGTGGTGCGCGCGGCCTGCCTGCCGGTCGGCTCGGTCACCGTGACGACGGCGCCGGGCAGTCCCGCACCGTCGGCACGCCGGACGACGCCCTCGATGGCAGGGCCGTCGGACGGCGGGGTCGGCGCCTGGTCCGCGACGACCGGGATCGGCGCGGTGTCGGCGCGCTGCCCGTCCGCCGGGACGGTCACCTGGCCGTCGGCGGCCCGCAGGGCGTGCCTGCTGCCCTGGCCGTTGCTGCCCTTCGCCGCGGCTGCGGCGACGGCGGCCGCCACCGTGCCCGCGGCGACCCCGTGCCCGTTGCCGTGCCCGTTCCCGTTCCCGTTCGCGCTGGGGACGGGAGCGGCCTCGGCATCGGCCTCCAGCGCCGTCGGGGTGACGGCGCCGACCGACGCGCCCTCGCCTGCGGCCTCCTCCATGGCCCGCGCCTGGGCGCCGGACATGGTCCGCAGCGGGAGCTCCTTGATGAACAGGACCAGCACGAACGCGATCACGAGGACGCACGCGACGACGAGGAAGGTCAGCGTCATCGAGTTGGAGAAGCCCTCGAGGAACGGCCGGGCCAGCCGCGGGTCGATCTTCTGCAGGAACGAGGAGTCGTTCAGCACGCCGGACGTGTCGGCGCCCCCGTTGAGCGCGGCGAAGAACGGCGCGTTGACGGGGTCGGCCCGGACGGCCGGGTCGCCGACCGCGGCGACGAACGTCGGGTCGGTCTGCGCGGTCCGGAAGGCGTCGCTGATCTTGTCGGTCACCGTCGAGAACAGGATCGACAGGAACACCGCGACGCCGAGCGTGCCACCGAGCTGGCGGAAGAACGTCGACGACGCGGTGGCGACGCCCATGTCCCGGGCCGGGACGGCGTTCTGCACCGCGAGCACGAGGGTCTGCATGCAGCCGCCGAGCCCGAGACCCAGCATCGCCATGTAGAGGTCGAGCTCCCACAGCGGGATGTCGACGGTGACCCGGAAATGCAGCAGCAGCATCGCGCCGACCATGAGCGCGGTGCCGATGATCGGGAAGATCTTGTAGTGCCCGGTCCGGGAGGTGATCTGGCCGGACAGGATCGACCCGACCATGATCCCGCCGACGAGCGGCAACATGAGGAAGCCGGACTCGGTCGGGCTGGCGCCGTGCACGATCTGCAGGAACTGCGGCAGCAGGACGATGCCGCCGAACATCCCCATGCCGATCACGAAGCCGGCGACGCCCGTCAGGGAGAAGACGCCGTTGCGGAACAGCCGCAGCGGCAGCAGCGCGTCGTCGCCGTAGAAGCGCTCGGCGAGCATGAAGAGCACGAAGCCGACCGCGCCGACGATGTAGCAGACGATCGCGCTGGTGGAGCCCCAGCCCCACTCGCGGCCCTGCTCGGCGATGATCAGCAGCGGCACGAGGAAGATCGCGAGCGTGACCGCGCCGGGCCAGTCGATGCGCCTGCTGCGCTTGGTGTGCGGCAGGTTGAGCACCTTGGCGACGACGACCAGCGCCACGGCGCCGATCGGCACGTTGACCAGGAAGATCCAGCGCCAGCCGTCGATGCCGGCGATGGTCGCCTGGCCCGACAGAACGCCGCCGATGACCGGGCCGATGACGCTCGAGGTCCCGAACACCGCGAGGATGTAGCCCTGGTAGCGGGCACGCTCGCGGGGCGGCACGATGTCGCCGAGGATCGTCAGCGCGAGGGTGAACAGACCACCTGCGCCGAGCCCCTGGACGGCGCGGAAGGCCGCGAGCTCGTACATCGACGTCGAGAAGGTGCACAGCACCGAGCCGACGAGGAAGATCGAGATCGCCGTCAGGAACAGCGGCTTGCGACCGAACTGGTCGGAGAGCTTGCCGTAGAGCGGCGTGGTGATGGTGCCGGTGATCAGGAACGCCGTGGTCGCCCACGCCTGCTGGCTGAGACCGCCGAGGTCGTCGGCGATCGTGCGGATTGCCGTGGACACGACGGTCTGGTCGAGCGCGGCGAGGAACATGCCCAGCGCCAGACCGACCAGGATCGTGAGGATCTGTCTGTGGCTGAGCTCGCCGGAGCTTCGCTCCGACGGGGCGGGCGCGCCGGCAGCGCTCTGCTGCGGTGCGACGGCCTCGGTGGACATCAGTTTCCCCCTCCGTGCCGGCGGACGGGGCCCGTCGACAGTTCGTGCTGCTGGTAGTCGGTGGAGAAGTCGGCGAGGAGCGCGACGAGCGCGCGCCGCTTCTCGATGGGCCAGCCCGCGAGCGCGCCGGCGACGAGCCGGGCCTTGTGCAGCCGGCTCTGTTCCAGTGCGGCGTGGCCGGCGTCGGTGACGGCCAGCAGGCTTGCGCGACCGTCGTCCGGGTCGGCGCGCCGCTCGATGAGACCCTGCTTGACCAGCGCCGCGACCCGACGGCTGACGGTCGACGGATCGGTGCACAGGGCCTCGGCGATGTCGCCGGAGCGCTGCGGTCCGACGCCCGTGGCGAGCTGGACGAGCACGTGGAACGTGGCGCGGTCGAGGTCGGCGGGGCCGCTGTAGCGCGACGTCCGCTGGACGAGCCGGAGCAGCCTGCTCACCTCGTGGGCGAGCGCGTCGGCCACGGCGAGGTCGTCGGCGTCCGGCCCTGCGGGTGCGTTCGACGACGGCTCCGCGGATGAGATCGCTGCGCTCGTCATGGCCGCTCCCGTCTTTACCATTACTTTGCTTGTATCACGCAAGAAGTTGCTGGGCTCAACCATGCGCCTCTTACCTGCCGGTCGGCAAGTCGGTTTCACCCGGGACGGTGGCCCCTGCGGTGAGAGATCCACCACGTCCGGGAACTGCCCTGGTCGACCGGTGTGCGGGCCCCTGTTCCCGGTCCGGGTGCGGCTGGGCACTACTCTGCGTCGCACGGTGATCCGCGCGCGTGACCGGCCCGGGAGGTACGTGTTGACGAGCTTCGGCCGCACGGCGAGAACGGTCGCCACCCTCGTCGTCCTGGCCGGAGTCGTCCTGACCGCGGCGGGCTGTGCCCAGCCGGGACAGCTCGGGCACGACGCCCCGGCCGACCCGCCGCCCGCGGCCGCGCCCGTCGTCGCGACACAGACCGCGCCACCCCCGGCCGCCGCGGCCGCGACCGGCGACGTCGGCCGCGGCACCCTCCCGACACGCATCCAGCTCTCGACGCTCGGGCCGGCCGAGGTGTCCGTGCGCACCGTCGAGCTCGCGCCGGGCGAGACCACCGGCTGGCACCGCCACCCCGGCACCGAGACGACGATCGTCGACACCGGCGAGGTCACCGTCCAGACCGCCGACGACTGCACCGCGACGCGCTACCGCCAGGGCCAGGCCCTGTTCGTCCCGGACGCCGAGCCGCACCTGCTGCGCAACGACGGAACCGGGCCGGCGCGGCTGGTCGTCACGCAGATCCTGGCGCCCGGCGCGCCCGACCGCTCGTCGGTCGCGTCGCCCTGCGCGGGCGCGGCCCGCTGAGCCGCCCCGGCCGGTGCCGATGATCACCCCGGAGTGCCGTCGCGTGGGATAGTGGACGCCGGGTACGACTTCGGGAGCGGCGGGGACGATGGCAGCGAAGACGGTCGCCGGAGCCGACGGGCGCAGCTGGTCGGTGCGGTGCAACATCGAGTGGTCGACGCCCGCGGTCGGCGACGAGTTCGAGCACGACGTCGACGGCGGCCGTGGCGCCGCCATCATGATCCTCTCGGCGCTGGTCCTGTTCTGGGTCATCCTCGTCGTCTGGAAGCCCTCGCTGGTCGTCGTGCCCTTCTACCTCTGGTTCGTCGCGGCGCTGGCCATCCTGTTCTTCCCGTTCCGCTGGTACCTGCGCCGGCCGTGGACGATCGTCGCCGAGACCGAGGGCAGCTACGAGGCCGGACTGCCCGCCGAGCACTGGTCCGGGATGGTCCGCGGACGGTCGCGGGCGAAGGAGGAGATGCGCGTCGTCGCCCGCAGCCTGCGTACCCGGGCGACGCCCGGTCACGCCGACAGCCCGTTGCAGCCGGTGAACTAGTGCCCGAGCTCCCCGAGGTCGAGGCCCTCGCCCAGCACCTGCGCGACCACGCGGTCTACCGCCCGGTCGCGCGGGTGGACGTCGCCAGCATGAGCGTCCTCAAGACGTTCGAGCCGCCCGCGTCGGCGCTGGTCGGGCGCGTCGTGACGGGGGCGAGCCGGTACGGGAAGTTCCTCTCCGTCGAGTTCCACGACCGGCCCGGCGACGAGCTCGCGCTGATCACCCACCTGTCCCGGGCGGGCTGGCTGCGCTGGCACGCGACGGCGTCGGCCACCCCGCCGAAGCCCGGCCGCGGCCCGCTCGCGCTGCGGGTCCACCTCGACACCGTCGGCGGACCGGGGTTCGACCTCACCGAGGCCGGGACGCAGAAGCGGCTGGCCGTCTACCTCGTGCACGACCCGCAGGAGGTCCCGGGCATCGCCAAGCTGGGGCCCGACGCGCTGACGCTGAGCCGCGACGAGCTGGCCGAGCTGCTCGCGGGACACACCGAGCGGATCAAGACGCTGATCGTCGACCAGAAGACGATCGCGGGCATCGGCAACGCCTACAGCGACGAGATCCTGCACACCGCCCGGCTCTCGCCCTACGCCGTGTCGGGACGCCTCAGGCCCGAGCAGCTCGACGCGCTGTACGAGGCGATGCGGACCGTGCTCACCGACGCCGTCGAGCGGTCCGTCGGCCAGGGCGCGGCGGAGCTCAAGGGGGAGAAGCGGTCCGGGCTGCGGGTGCACGCCCGCACCGGGCTGCCGTGCCCGGTGTGCGGGGACACCGTCAGGGAGGTGTCCTTCGCCGAGAGATCGTTCCAGTACTGTCCCGGCTGCCAGACCGGTGGCAAACCACTCGCCGACCGGCGCCTGTCCAGGCTGGTGAGGTGAGGGGGCCGTCGTGGGAGAGCTGCTGAGCTCGCCGACAGCGCTGCTCGTCCTCGTCGGTGCCGTCGTGCTCGTGGTGCTGGTGGTGCTGTTCCTGCAGCTGCGCCGGGCCCGCCGCAACACCTTCGCCACCCCGCTGGAGCGCGCGACGTTCGCGACGCTGCACACGGTCGCGCTGGCGGCGCCCGCCCTGCGCGAGGGGCTCTCGGCGAACTCCGCGAACTTCGCGCTGCCCTACCTGCGCACCCTGCTCGACACCTGTGCGCTCACGATGACCGACGCCAAGGGCGACACGCTGGCCTGGGACGGCGACGCCGACCAGCACGAGCCCGACGTCGTCGAGCTGGCCGACCAGGTCATCTCCACCGGACGGCAGCAGGTCGCCTCGCACACCTCCATCTCCTGCGACCACCCGAGCTGCGAGGTGCGGGGCATCGTCGTCGTCCCGCTGGAGACCGACGGCGCGATCGTCGGCACCCTCGCGGCGCTGACGACGTCGACGGCCGGTCCGGTCCTGCTGCGGGCCACCGCCGAGGTCGCGCGCTACGTGTCGAGCCAGCTCGAGCTCGCCGAGCTCGACGAGTTGCGCCAGCGCCTGGCCCGCGCCGAGGTCCGCGCCCTGCGCGCCCAGATCTCGCCGCACTTCGTCTACAACGCGCTCACGACGATCGCCTCGTTCATCCGGACCGACCCCGTCCGCGCCCGCGAGCTGCTGATCGAGTTCGCCGACTTCACCCGCTACTCGTTCCGGACGGCGGGCGAGTACACGACGCTCTCCGACGAGCTGACCAACATCGAGCGCTACATCGCGCTGGAGAAGGCGCGCTTCGGCAACCGGCTCAACATCAAGCTGCAGATCGCGCCCGAGGTGCTCAACGTCGTCCTGCCGTTCCTGGCGCTGCAGCCGTTGGTGGAGAACGCCGTCCGGCACGGGCTCTCGGGCAAGCCGCAGGGCGGCACGATCACCATCACCGCCGAGAACGCCGGCGCGGAGTGCGTCATCATCGTCGAGGACGACGGCGTGGGCATGGACCCGTCGCGGCTCACCGAGGATCTCGACGACGCCCACCTGTCCGGCGCGCACGTCGGGCTCGGCAACGTCGACGACCGGATGCGGTCGGCCTTCGGCGACGACTTCGGTCTCGTGGTCGACACCAACATCGGGGCGGGCATGAAGATCACTCTGAGGGTGCCGAAGTTCCGGGTGGGTATCCGCGCGTAGCGGCTCCCGGGCCCGTTCGGGCGGGCTCGGACTCGTCCCACTTGGTGGACGTCCCGATCCGCGTACCGTGGCCGCATGGACACGTTGCGCATCCCCGACAAGCTTGCGTCGCGGCTTCCGGGACGCCTGGGGGACCGGTCGGACAAGGGCGTCGTCTCCCTCGTCCGGTTGCACGGAGTCATCACCCCGTCGTCCGGGCCGGTGCCGCGCGCGGTGCTCAACGCGGCCTCCGTGGAGAAGGTCCTGGAGCGCGCGTTCTCCGCCGACGGCCTCGTCGCCGTCGCGCTCCAGATCAACTCCCCGGGCGGTGCGCCGACCCAGTCGGCGCTCATCGCCGACCGGATCTGCGGCCTCGCCGAGGAGAAGGAGGTCCCGGTGCTGGCGTTCTGCGAGGACGTCGCCGCGTCCGGCGGATACTGGCTGGCCTGCGCCGGAGACGAGATCTACGCCCACGCGACGTCGATCGTGGGGTCCATCGGGGTGATCAGCGCGGGCTTCGGTCTGCAGGGACTGATCGAGCGGTTCGGCGTCGAGCGCCGGCTCTACACGGCCGGCCGGGCCAAGTCGCGGCTCGACCCGTTCCTGCCCGAGAAGCCCGAGGACGTCGAGTGGCTGCGCGGGCTCCAGGACCAGCTGCACGAGATGTTCACGATGTGGGTGACGGAGCGCCGCGGTGACCGTTTGAACACGGAGCGTGACCCGTTCACCGGCGAGGTGTGGACGGGCGCACGTGCCGTCGAGACCGGTCTGATCGACGGGCTGGGCACCCCCCGCTCGGTCCTCGCGGACCGCTTCCCGGATGCCGAGATCGTGCCCGTGGAGTCCCGCAGGCCGCTGCTCGCGCGGCTCGGGATCGGCGCCCCGGCAGCCGCGGCGACGTTCTCACCTGTGAACTCTTTGCTGGGGATCGCCGAGGCGGCGGAGGTACGCGCACTCTGGGCGCGGTACGGTTTATGACTCGGTGTGGTCGATCGGATCCGATCGGTATCCAGAGACAGGGATACCGATCGGGAGGGCCCCCTGGCACTCCGGTCGATTCGCCGTCACCATAGTCGGCGGGGGTGGCCGCGTGATCGTGCGGGCGTCACCCTGCCGGGAGCGCCGGACACGCAGGATGAGGAGATCGTGGACAGCAACGACAGTTCCGGAGGTCTGGTCGTTCTCGCTGTGGACGACGAGGAACCCGCTCTCGAAGAACTGGCATTCCTGCTCAACGAGGACAGTCGCGTCGGAACGGTGCTCAAGGCGTCGGACGCCACAGAGGCTCTTCGCATCCTGAACAACCGGCAGGGCGCCCGCGAGGTCGCCCCCGTCCCGGGCCGGGGCGTCACACACCCGGCCACCGGCACCCGCGTGGCCGAGCGCACCGACGTCGAGGTCGTCTTCCTCGACATCCGGATGCCCGGCCTCGACGGCCTCGAGCTGGCCCGGGTGTTCTCGTCGATGGCCACCCCGCCCTCGGTCGTGTTCGTGACGGCGCACGACGACCGCGCGGTCGACGCCTACGAGGTCGGCGCCGTCGACTACCTGCTCAAGCCGCTGCGCTCGGAGCGCCTCTCCGCCTCGCTCGACCGCATCCTGGCCAGCCGCGCCGCGGGCCCCGTCGAACCGGTCCAGCAGGACAGCGGGGAGGACGAGGTCATCCCCGTCGAGCTGGCCGGCACCACGAAGCTGGTGCCGCGGTCGGCGGTGCGCTACGTCGAGGCCCAGGGCGACTACGCGCGGCTGCACACCAACGAGGGCAGCCACCTCGTCCGCATCCCGCTCTCGGTGCTCGAGGACCGCTGGCGCGACGCCGGGTTCGTCCGCATCCACCGCTCGTTCCTCGTCGCGCTGCCGCTGGTCACGGAGCTGCGGTTGTCGGGATCGGGCTACGTCGTGCGCGTCGGGTCGGGCCCGGACACCGCGGAGCTGCCCGTCAGCCGCCGGCACACCCGCGAGCTGAAGGACCGCCTGGTCCGCGCCACGAAGCAGGCGTGGAGCCAGCGTTGATCCCGAGCACCAGCGGGGCCGTGCGGTGACCACCTACGCCGACGGTGCTCCGCCGTCGGCGTCGTCGGGCTCCCCGCAGCCCGGGGACGACGCGGAGGGCGGTCCCGTGGCGATGCCGCGGCAGCCCCCCGGCGTCGAGGACTCCGGTCCGGCCTGGGTCCAGGCCGAGATCCAGCGGCGGATGCGGGCCAGTCCGGCGTCGTCGGGCGGGCGGCACGCCCGCCGCGAGCGTGGGGTCGACGCCGACGACGCCGTCGAGGACGTCGAGTCGCCGGCGCGCGGACTCCTCCGGCCCGATGCCGACCGGCCCGCCGCCGACCGGCACATCGCCCGCCCGGCCGGCCCGGGTCAGGGCGCCGAGGCGGTCGGCCCCCCGGCGCACGGACATCCGCCCCACGGACATCCGGCGCAGGAACCCCCCGCGCCTGACGGCCCGGCCCACGAGCTCCCGGCGCACGACGTCACCGAACCCGGGCGCGACGGCAGGCGGGCGCCGGCCCGCCCGGCGCCGCGCGACCGGACGCAGGTCTGGCAGCCCGACCCCTACGCCGCGGGCGGGTTGCGCCCGCCGCCCGCACCGATCGTCCCCGAGCCCACGCCCTGGCCGCCGCCCGCTCCCGCGTCACGGCACGCCGGGGCGCCGCCGCGCCCGGTGCCACCGGCGGGCGACGAGCTGTCGTCGCTGCTCCCGCCCGGCGCCGAGCCGGTCCGCGGGCTCGTCCGCCGGGCGCCCGCGCGGGTGCGTCCCGACGAGCAGACGGCCGAACACCCCCGCGTGGGCGCACCCCCCGTCGCCCCGGGCGGCCCGGCCCGGTCCGGGCCCGCCGGCCCGTCCGCTCCCGCGGTTCCGCCCGGTCCCCCTGCTCCGGCGGGTCCTGCTGTGCCGGCTGGTCCTGCTGCTGCGGCAGGTCCCGCTGCCCCGGCTGTCGAGGCACCGCTCGCGCCACCGGCACCTGACGACGTCGTCACCGAGGAGTGGGACGACCTCCGGGCGGCGACCTCGCACCAGCCCCGGCCCGCCGCCGACCCGCACTCCGCTGCCGACCCGCACCAGGACTACGACGACTACGACGACGAGGACGACCTCGACGACGGCGTGGGCTCGCGCGTCCTGTGGTCGGCGGATGCGCCGCCCGCGGACGACGACGTCGACCGCGACGAGCAGACGCCCGGGACCGGGTCCTCCGCCGCGCTCCCGCCGGTGCTGCCCGACGGCACCTCGGCCGTCGAGATCACGGCGCCCTACCCGACCACCGGCCAGGTCGACGCCGCGTCCGGGCGGGTCCGGGTGGTGCTCTCCGAGCGCAGGCAGAACCCGCGCTCGGTGCGGACCGTCGTCGACGTCCAGGATCTGACGTCGGTCGGCGACCTGTTGCGCTCCAACCTCATCGGCACCCAGCTCGGGCTGGCGCTGCGGGTCGCCGCGGTCGCGGTGCTGACGCTCGGGTCGCTGCCCGCGCTCTTCGCGCTGTTCCCCGAGATCGGTCGGATCGACGTACTCGGGCTGCGGCTGCCGTGGTTGCTGCTCGGCGTGCTGGTGTACCCGTTCCTGCTGCTGCTCGGGTGGTGGCACACGAGATCCGCGGAGAAGGTCGAGCAGGAGTTCGCCGACCACGTGCAGGACTGACCGCGGGTGAGCACGTCGTCGGTCGTCGCGCTGGCGGCCATCGCGCTCGTCGCGGTGGCCTCTGCCGTCATCGGGAGCCTCGGTGTGCGGGTGGCCCGCTCGACGTCGGACTTCCTCGTCGCGTCGCGGACCGTCGGGCCGATCGTCAACGCCGGCGCGATCTCCGGGGAGTACCTGTCGGCGGCGTCGTTCCTCGGGATCGCGGGGCTCATCCTGCGCGAGGGCGTGGACGCGCTCTGGTACCCGATCGGCTTCGCCGCGGGCTACCTGGCGCTGCTGATCTTCGTCGCGGCCCCGATGCGCCGCTCGGGCGCGTACACGGTGCCCGACTTCGCCGAGGCGCGGCTGGGGTCGGCGGCGGTGCGCCGGGTCTGCTCGGCGTTCGTGCTGCTCATCGGCGCGCTGTACCTGCTGCCGCAGCTGCAGGGCGCCGGGCTGTCGCTGACGATCCTCACCGGGCTGCCGCCGTGGAGCGGGATCGTCGGGGCGGCGGTCGTCGTCGTGCTGTCGGTCGTCGGCGGCGGGATGCGCTCCATCACCTTCGTCCAGGCGTTCCAGTACTGGCTCAAGCTGACGGCGCTGGCCGTGCCGGCCCTGATCATCGTCGCGATCTTCGCCTCCGACGGGCGCGGCTTCGACCGGTCGACCCCGCCGCGCTTCACCGCTGCCACGACGGTCGACGTGCACGCCGACGTCGTCCTCGACGTGACCGAGCCGGTGACCCTCACGGCGTCCGGCGACGTCGACGGCACGCAGGTCGACGGCCCGGTCCGGTGGGAGCCGGGCGCGCACACGGTGCTCGGCGGCGCCCGGTTGACCTTCGACGCCGGCGCCCCCGTCCCGACGCCCGAGGGCAGTCCTCGCGCCGACCGCGACTGGCTCGCCCCGCTGTCGGGGGCGGGGCCCGGGCGGCTGCTGGAGATCTACTCGGTGCTGCTGGCCTGCGCCCTCGGGACGATGGGCATGCCGCACGTCCTCGTCCGCTTCTACACCAACCCCGACGGCCGGGCGGCCCGCCGCACGACGGTCGTTGTGCTCGCCATGATCGGCGCGTTCTACATGCTCGTGGCGCTGCTCGGCGCGATGTCGCGGTTCTACACGCCGCAGCTGCTCGTCTCCGGCGACACGGATGCGGCCGTGCTGTTGCTGCCCCCGGCCGCGCTCGGCGACGGCTGGTTGGGCTGGCTCGTCGGTGGCCTGGTCGCGGCCGGCGCGGCGGCGGCGTTCCTGGCGACGTCGTCGGGGCTGCTCGTGAGCCTCGCCGGCGTACTGTTCACCGACGTGCTGCGCGGCCGCCTCCGCGACTTCCGCTTCGCCGCGCTCGCCGCGGCGTTGGTCCCCGTCGCGCTCGCGCTGACCGTCCCGCGCCTCGATCTCGCGCTCACCGTGCCGCTCGTGTTCGCGATCGCGGCGTCGACGTTCTGCCCGCTGCTGCTGCTCGGCATCTGGTGGCGTGGCCTCACCCCCGTGGGCGCGATCGCGGGGGTCCTGGCCGGCGGTGTGACGGCGACCGCCGCCACGGCGCTGACCCTGCTGCGCATCACCCCGCCCGGCCTCCCCGGCCTGCTGCTCCAGCGGCCGGCGGCGGTGACCGTCCCGATCGCGTTCCTCACGATGATCGTGGTCAGCAGGCGCTCCCGGCTGTCGCGGCCCGCCGACGCCGACCGCACCCTGCTGCGGCTGCACGCCCCGGAGCGGCTCGGGTTCGGCCCCCACCGCGACGGGGGCCCGGTGGAGGGCCGGTGAACACCGCGGCCCTGGCGGCGATGGGCGCGATCGTGCTGGTGGCGGTCGTGTCGGCACTCGTGGGCGCGTACGGGGTGCGACGGCGCGCCACGTCGGACTTCCTCGTCGCGTCGCGGACCAGCGGCACCGCCGCGCACGCCGGCGCGATCTCGGGCGAGTACCTGTCGGCGGCGTCGTTCCTCGGCATCGCGGGGCTCGTGCTCAAGGAGGGCGTCGACGCGCTCTGGTATCCCGTCGGGTTCACCGCGGGCTACCTCGCCCTGCTGCTGTTCATCGCCGCGCCGCTGCGCCGGTCGGGGGCCTACACGCCGTCGGACTTCGCGGAGGCGCGGCTGGGTTCGGCGTACCTGCGCCGGGTCTGCACGGTTTTCGTGCTGGTCCTGGGCTGGTTGTACGTGCTGCCGCAGCTGCAGGGCGCCGGGTTGACGATCGCGACCGTGACCGGGCTGCCGCAGTGGGTCGGGGTCGTCGCGGCGGGTGTCGTGATCGCGGTGACCGTCGCCTTCGGCGGGCTGCGCTCGATCACGCTCGTGCAGGCGTTCCAGTACTGGCTGAAGCTGACCGCGCTCGCGCTGCCCGCGGTGATCGCGCTGATGTTCTTCCTCGGCGCCGACCGCACGTTCGACCGGCCCGCGCCGCCCCAGTTCAGCGCGCCGACCACGGTCGACGTGGCCACCGACGTCGTGCTGCAGACCTCGGCACCTGTCCAGGTGAGCGCCGTCGGGACCGTCGACGGCGTGCCGGTCGACGGGCCGCTGACCTGGCAGGCGGGCGCGCACACCGTCCAGCGCGGCACGACGCTCGAGTTCGACGCCGGCGCGCCCGTCCCGGTCGTCGCGGGGTCGCCGGTCCAGGACGCCGGGTGGCTGACGCCCTTCGCGAGCGGCGGCGGCCACGGGCTGCTCGCCGTGTACTCGCTGATCCTCGCCACGTTCCTCGGGACGATGGGCCTGCCGCACGTCCTCGGCCGCTTCTACACCAACCCCGACGGCCGCGCGGCCCGTCGCAGCGCGGTCGTCGCGCTCGGCATGCTGGGCGCGTTCTACCTGCTCGTGACGCTGCTCGGGGCGCTGTCGCGGCTCTACACCCCGCAGCTGCTGGTCTCCGGCGAGACGGACGCCGCGGTCCTGCTGCTGCCCACCGGCGTGCTCGGGCACGGGTGGGCGGGCACGATCCTGGGCGGCATCGTCGCCGCCGGTGCGTGGTCGGCGTTCCTGTCGACGTCGTCGGGCCTGCTCACCAGCGTCGCGGGCGTCCTGTCCACCGACGTGCTGCGTGGCCGGGCGCGCGACATCCGGATCGCGACGCTGCTCGCGGGCTCGGTGCCGATCCTGCTCGCGCTGGTCGTCACGCGGCTGGACTTCTCCGAGTCGGTCGCGCTGGTGTTCGCCGTCGCGGCCTCGACGTTCTGCCCGCTGCTCGTGCTGGGCGTGTGGTGGCGCGGCCTCACCGCCCGCGGCGCGAGCTGGGGGATCATCGTCGGGGGGACGGTGGCCGTCGGTGCGGTGACCGCGAGCCTCGCGGGAGCCGGGGACGGCGGGCTGCTCGGGGTGCTGCTGCACCGGCCGGCCGTCGTCAGCGTGCCGCTCGCGTTCCTGACGATGATCGTCGTGAGCCGGGCGACCGCCCGCGAACGGCCCGCCGACACCGACCAGGTGCTCCTGCGGCTGCACGCGCCCGAACGGCTCGGGCTGAGCAAGGACACCCCGGAGCAGCGACCGGCCCGCACCGTCGACTGAGCCACGGGTCACTCACGGTCGGCTGACGTGGGGCGTGTCAGTATCGAGGCATGACCGGTCCCATTCCCTCCGTCCGGGTCGCCGACGTGCCCGCCGACGCTCCGCTGCTCGACGTCCGCGAGGCCGACGAGTGGGACGCCGGGCACGCGCCGACCGCGGGCCACCTGCCGATGTCCCAGCTCACCGCGCGCATCGGCGAGATCCCCGGCCACGAGCCGCTCTACGTGATCTGCCGGTCCGGCGGCCGCTCCGCCCGGGTCACCCAGTACCTCGTCGCGCAGGGCTACCCGGCCGTCAACGTCGACGGCGGCATGCAGGACTGGGCCGCGCAGGGCCGCTCCGTCGTCGCCGACGGGGGCCGCACGCCCGAGGTCATCTGATCCCGGTGCCCGACGGTCCGGCGCGGGAATCCGGGACCCAGGAGGGTCCCGGCGACGACCCGCGGCCGGTGCCGGGCACCCCCACCGAACCTGCGCAGCAGGCGGGGCCGGCGGGTCCCGGCGGGTCGACCGGCCCGCGGCCGGGTCCGCAGCCCGTCTCGGCGCCGCCCTCCGCGCCGCCGCCCTCCGCGCCGCCGCCCACGTGGAGCGGGCCGCACGCGCCACCGCCGGGCGGGCCGGGCGCGGTGCCGCCGGGATGGTCACGGGCGTGGCCCGTCCCGCCCGCGTCGGCGCCGCCGTACCCGCCGCCCGCCGGCTGGGCGCCCGGTCCCGCCGCGCCGCCCGTGTCGCCGCCCGTGTCGCCGTTCGGGTCGGCGCCGGTGTCGTCGTTCGGGTCGCCGCTCGTGCCGCAGCGGTCGTTGCCGGCCGGGCCCGTCGCCTGCCCCGGCTGCGGACGGCCCGTCGCCCCGGGCTGGGGTCCGTGTCCGCACTGCGCCCGCGAGCGGGCGTCGTTGCGCTGGGTGGCCACGCCGCCGCCGTCGGCCACGTCGGCGTCCGTCGCCGAGCCGCGCGGGCCCTACAGCGGCCCGCCGGCGTACCGCGGGATCCCGCGGTGGGGGTTCGCAGCCCTGCCGTTCCGGCGCGACGCGGAGGCCGAGCCCGTCCCGGAGTGGCAGCGGGCCCGCACGCTCGCCCAGACCCTGGTGCCGGCGCTGCGGATGACCGCCGTCGTCGCCGTGCTGGCCGCGGGCGCGGAGATCTGGCGCTACGTGCTGCTGTTGCAGAGCCGAACGGCCGCGCTGTCGGCGGGCGCGGTGTCGGCGTCGGACGTCCTCGTCGTCGGTACCGGCTGGTTCGCGACGATCCTCGGGCTGCTCGCCGGGCTGTTCGTCGTCAGCTGGTCGGTCGTCGCGTCCCGGGCGGCCGCGGCCCGGTCCGGATCGATCCCCGCCCGGCGCGCGCGCGACGTCGTCGCCGGCTGGGTCGTGCCCGGGCTGAACCTCTCGGTGCCCGGCTCGGTGCTCGCCGAGATCGAGCACGGCGCCCTCGACCGTCCCGCCGACGAACGCCCCCGGCCCTCGCGCGCGCTGCTGGTCTGGTGGGCGGTGTGGGCGCTGGGCGTCGTGCTGTCGCTGACGGTGTTCGGGCTGTCGTTCCGCTCGGGGGTGCAGGCGCGCGCCGACGGGGTCGTCCTGCACGCCCTCGTCGACCTCGTCGCCGCGGCGGTCGCGGTGCTGACGGCGCGTCTCGTCGCGACCCTGACGACGTTGCTCGCGCCCGTCCGCACCCCCGCGCGCGAGACCCTCGTGGCGGTCCGGGCGGGCGCCTGACCTGCGCGGGCCCGCACCCGCTACGGTCTGAGCCCTGATGGCCAAGAAGACACGCAACCGGGCCGCCGCCGCGAGCGCCCCCGGCGAGAACCCCCGCCGCCCCTGCCCGTGCGGATCGGGCAAGCGCTACAAGGTCTGCCACGGCGCGGGCGACGACGTGATCGTCATCCGTCCGTTCGAGGGCCTCGCCGCCGAGCCGGACCTGGTGGCCATGCGCGAGTTCCTGCCCTCGGCCACGGCGCCGCTCCCGCTCGCCGACGCGGGCGACCGGACCGTCACCGTCACGTCCGTGCTGCCGGGTGCCTCGGCCGCGCTGGTCAGGTCCGACGGTGCGGTCATGATCGGCATGCAGGTCCAGACGCGCTCGGGGGACCTATCGGCCGACGTCGCGAAGGCCGTCCGGTGGGCGCTGCAGGCCGAGCCGGGTGAGTCGCTGGCCGTCGTCGGGCCGGGTCTCGGCGGCGACGCCGTGCGGCTGCAGGACCTGCTCGACCCGGCCGCTCCGCTCGAGGTCACCATGCACCAGGACTTCGGCTGGTGGATGCCGGACGGCGACGGCGACCTCGCCCCCGAGCTCGCCGCGATGCTCGAGCGCGCCAACGCCGTCATCATGCCGACCGAGCCCGTCACGGCCGACGGCGTGCGCGCCGCCTACTGGGTCGACACCGGGTCGAAGGCGCACATCCGCTGGGTGCGGCCCGAGCCGGAGGACAGGCTGCTGGCCGCGTTCGCCCGGCTGCAGGCCCGCGACGAGCTCGCCCTGTCCGCCGACGCGCGCTACCTGGGCTCGTTCCGGGCCCACGGGCTGCTCGTCCCGGTGTGGGACCTCGACCGCGACATGCACCCCAAGGAGTGGACGGCCCCCGTCGCCGCCTTCGCCGCGCGGCTCGACGAGACGCTGGCCGGCCTCGACGACACGCCGCCGACCGACGCGGAACGCCGTGCCCGCGACGCCCTCGCCGGCAAGCAGGTCACCCTGCGCTGAGCAGCGACTCCGCGGGCGTCGGGGGCCCCGCTGCCCGGGGCGGAGGCGTGTGAGGAGCCGCACCCGGGCGGCGCCGACGGTGACGCTTAGTATCCCGAGCATGGGACTTCTCGATGCCAAGGTCGTCATCGTCACCGGCGCGGGCCGGGGGATCGGCCGGGGTGAGGCGCTGGAGTGCGCCGCGCAGGGCGCTGCCGTCGTCGTGGCCGAGTTCGACCCGGAGGCGGGCGAGGAGGTCGCCAAGGAGATCGTCGCGGCGGGCGGGCGTGCCGTCGCGGTGGGCGGGGACGTCGCCGACGCCGAGGTCGCCGACTCGTTGGTGCGCACCGCCGTCGAGGAGTTCGGGCAGCTGGACGCGGTCGTGAACAACGCGGGGATCCTGCGCGACCGGACCGTCGCCAAGCTCTCCGACGACGACTGGGACGCCGTCATCCGCGTCCACCTGCGCGGCCACTTCCTGCCGACGCGTGCCGCGGTCCGGTACTGGCGCGAGGCCAAGCGCGGCGGGCACCTCGTGCACACCGCCTCGACCTCGGGTCTCCTCGGCAACTTCGGGCAGAGCAACTACGGCGCCGCGAAGGCCGGCATCGCCGCGTTCTCCACGATCGTCGCGCAGGAGGGTGCCCGCGGCGGCATCACGTCCAACGCCATCGCCCCCACCGCGCTGACCCGGATGACGCTCGACCTCATGCCGCAGGAGTTCCGCGACCAGCGCGACGCGGCGCTGGCCCGCGGCGAGTTCGACTTCTTCGCCCCCGAGAACGTGGCCCCGCTGGTGGCGTTCCTGTGCTCGGACGCGTCGAGCCACATCAGCGGCAAGGTGTTCGGCGTGCAGGGGGACAGCGTCGAGATCTTCCAGCCGTTCACCTCGGTCGCCGAGATCAAGAACGACGGGAAGCGCTGGGACCCCGAGGACCTGCCGGGCCGGATCGACGAGCTCTTCAGCGCCTCGGGCATCCAGGCGGGTGCCGAGAACATGATGGCGCGCATGCGCTACCAGATCCTGGACATCTGACCGTGCGCGGCAATGGTCGCTGCCGCGACCATTGCCGCGCACGACCCCGGGGCAGGGCCGCAGCCGCCCCGAGCGGTCGCGGCAGCGTCACCGCCCGGTCGGGCACCGGTCGGGCGAGCGGGCGGCACAGCGGTCAGGGCAGCCAGGAGACGTGGCCCTTGAGCGCCGCGTAGCCGACGAAGGCGACGACGTCGATCAGGGTGTGCGCCGCGACGAGGGGCCACAGCCGGCCGGTGCGCTGCCAGTAGCGGCCGAAGACCAGCCCCATGACCAGGTTCCCGACGAACCCGCCGAACCCCTGGTAGAGGTGGTAGCTGCCGCGCAGCACCGCCGCCGCCAGCAGCGACCTGTTCGCCGACCAGCCCAGCTGCCGCAGCCGCGTCAGCAGGTAGCCGATCATGACGATCTCCTCGGCCCACGCGTTCGCCGCGGCCGACGCGAGCAGTACCGGGATGCGCCACCACGTGTCGGTGAGGGTCGTGGGCGCGATCGTCAGGCTCACCCCGACGGCGTGCGCGACGAGGTAGAGGCCGAGCCCGGGGATGCCGATGACGGCGGCGAGCCCGACGGTGGCGGCGGCGTCGCGGCCCGGGCGGCGGGCGTCGAGACCGATGTCGCGCATGGCGAAGCCCGCCCGCAGCAGCAGGTACGCCCCGACCGCGCCCCAGCCGACCAGCTGCAGGATGCGCGTGAGCTGCAGCGCCAGGTCGACGAGCGTCGCGGCCGCGGCGGGGGCGTTGAGCGCGACCTGCTGCTCGGACAGCGGCGTCGTCGCGAGCAGCGAGTCGATCAGCGACAGGGCCGACCGCAGCGCCGAGAGCCCGAGCGTCACCGCGAGCACGACGAGGATCTCGGTGACGACCAGCCGGCGTCGGGCCGGGTCGTCGATCACCTCGGCCCCGCGGCCGGTGGGCGGGGGTGGAGCGAGCCAGCTGCGGAGGCCGTCGGGCACGGACGTCGACGCTACCGGGCGCCCTCGCGCGGGAGCGCCGACACGTATCCTGGCCCTCGTGCTCCGTCTCGCGCTGACCCCTCGCTGGATGGCCTGGCACGTCCTGACCCTGGGCGCGATGGTCGCGTGCGGCTTCCTCTCGGCGTGGCAGTGGCACCGCGCGGGAGAGGCGATGGGATCGGCGCTCAACATCGGCTACGGCGTCCAGTGGCCGGTCTTCGCGGTCTTCTTCGGCGTCATGTGGTGGCGGTTCCTGCGGCTGGAGGCGCGCCGGCTCGCCGGGACCGACGTCGACGAGCACGCCCCGGTGCCGACCGAGTCGGGTCCGGTGCAGCAGGAGCGCACCCCCGCGCCCGCGGTGCCGGTCGTGAAGGACGAGGGACGGTCGCCCTTCGGTGTGCGGCGGACCGCGGTCCCCGAGCCCGACGACGAGGAGAACCCGCAGCTCGCGGCGTACAACCGGATGCTCGCGGAGCTCGCCGAGCGTGACGACGGTCGCTGAGCGGCCCTGGGCGTCGGCCCGGGCGCCGTCCGTACACTCGGCGGGGTGAGCGTGCCCTCCGAGACCAGCAAGCAGACGCCGATGAAGCCGGTGGGTCCGCGGCTGGTGATCTACCGGATCGCCGCATGGGTCACGGGTGTCGGTCTGCTCGCGCTGACGTTCGTCGCGTTGCCGCTCAAGTACATCTGGGACGTCCCGGGCCCGACCACGGTCATCGGCATCATCCACGGGTACCTGTACATGATCTACATCGTGTGCACGCTCGTGCTGGCCGAGCGGGTTCGCTGGCGCCCCGTCACGGCACTGCTGATCCTGCTGGCCGGGACGATCCCCGTCGCGTCCTTCGTCGCCGAGCGCAAGGTGACCAGGGAGGTCCGCGAGCGGGAGGCCGCCGCCGGCTGACCGTCCCGCGGGCGGGAGCCGTCAGCCCTGCTCGTCCCCGTGGGTCTGTACCGGGTCGAGCTCGTCGTGGCGCGCGTGCCGGCCGCCGTACCCGCACCCGACGAGCGCGGTGAGCCGGCTGCGCAGCTCGTGCACGGTCGTCGCCTCCGCGGGCCACGCGATCCGGACGTCGTGGTCACCGCCCGGCGTCTCGACCCGCAGCCGGATGCCGCAGCGGTCGACGCCGAGCGGGCGCACCCTGGCGCCCGAGGTGGCGCGCAGCGGCGCCGGCAGGTGCCGGGCCAGCGCGACGAACACCTCGGGGTGGGTGCTCTCCAGGTGGCCCAGCCAGCGGTCCTCGAGGATGCAGAACGGGTCGGGCCGGGCCGCCGCGAGGTCGACCGGCGACAGCGACGCCGTGCCCTCCGCGTCGGCGAGCACGACGGAGCCGGGCTCGAGCCGGACGAGCGTCGCCCCGTGGCCGAGGTCGAGCAGCCGGTGGTCGGGGCGGGCCTGCGCGGCGTGCACCGCGGCGCGGCGGGCCTCGGCGTCGTCGGGGACGCGCAGCCAGCCGGTGATCCACAGCAGGGCGCGCACCGGTTCCCGGAGGTCGACCGCCGCGTGGTCGGCGAGCTCCAGCATCACCGCGACCTCGCCGCGCGGGTCGAGCCGGGCCTGTTCGACGAGCGCGCAGTGGTCGTCGAGGAGCAGCACGGCCGATCCGTCGGCGAGCACGTGGTGGAACGCCGGGACGATCGGCTCGGGCCCGCCGGTTCCGACGATCGCGGCGCGGCCGCCGCGCGTGGTGATGCTGCGTGCCCGCTCGGCGTCGGTGGGCGTCGGGGGGCGCCGCAACCGTGTCGTACCCACGTGACTCTCCCTTGTGTTAGGTGAGGCTAAGTTATCTATCGCATACCCTCATGTCCAGGCCCGGAGGGCGCGCCTCACCCGATGCGAGGAGATCGACACGCGGGGGTTAGCGTGTTCGTCCGTGACGACCGTGCCATCGGGTAGCTCCTCCGCACCCGGGTCGGTTCCCCCGCTGTTCGCAGCGTTCGTCGACGACACGAGCCTGTTGCTCGCGAACGGCGGAGCCGGGGTCGACGCCGTGGTGGAGGGCTACCTCGACGCCCGCGACGGTGACCACGGCGACCTGCTGGGCCGGCTCGCCTGCCCGGTGTCGCGACTGTCGCCGCTGGTCACCGAGCTCGCCCGGTCCGCCCCCGCGGAGCCGGTCGACCTGGCCCTCGTCGTCGACAGCGGCCTGGGCGCCGTGCCCAAGGCGCTGTCGACGGTGTTCTCCCGCGCGACCCTGCTGACCCCGCGGTCGGTCGAGACGTCCGCGCCGCTCGACCTCGACCCGGTGTGGCTCGAGCGCGTCGCCGAGTTCGTCCCGGACGACGTGGTCGCCGTCGTCGAGCCGCGCCGGCCCATCACGGGCGACCCCGAGGACGTGGCCGCCTGGCTCGACGCGGTGCGCCGCGTCGCCGAGCACGGCTGCGAGCCCAAGCTGCGCTGCGGCGGACCCCGGCCGTCCGACGTCCCGAGCGTCGACGAGCTGCGCCGCTTCCTCGCGATCGCCGCGGAGACCGGACGGGCCGCCGCGCTGGTCGGGCTCGGCCGGCTCGTGCGCTCGGCCGACGAGGCGGGCGTGGTCCAGCACGGCATCCTCAACGTGCTCGTCGCCGCGGCCCGCACCGCCGACGGTGCCGAGGGCGCCGCCGTGGTGGCGGCGCTCGAGTCGACCGACGCGGCGGCGCTCGTCGCCGCGACCCGCGAGCTCGACGGTGCCCGGATGGCGGCCGTCCGCAAGGTGCTCTCGCGCTGCGGTGCCGGCCAGGACGAGGTGACCGCGCTGGGCGCGCTCGCGGCCTGACGCATTCCGCGGCCCCGACGGTGAGGCGGCCCCGCCCGACGGACCCCCTTCCTCCGTCGCGACGACGCCGCCTCGTGCTGTCCTACGAGCGTCCGGGTCGTCCGGTTCGCAAGTTGCGTCGAACGGCGGAGCGGCGCCCGCCGAACGGTCCGGCCGGTGCCCGGCGGACGCGAGGGACCGCCCCGCCGGGCGGGCGCCGGGCCCGCGGATAAGGTCGGGCCGTGCCCCGACTCGCGTTCCTGGGTCCGTTCGGGACCTTCACCGAGCAGGCGCTGCGCTCGCTCCCCGAGGCCGACGGTGCCGAGCTGCTGCCCTGCCCGGGCAACCCGGCGGTGCTGGCCGCCGTCCGCGACGGCCGGGCCGACATGGCGTGCGTCCCGATCGAGAACTCCGTCGAGGGTGCCGTCCCGCCGGTGCTCGACGGCCTCGTCGGCGACCCGCCGCTGGTCATCGTGCGCGAGGCCGTACTGGCGGTCCGGTTCGTGCTGCTGGTCAGGCCGGGGACGACCGTCGACGCCATCCGGACCGTCGCCTCGCACTCGCACGGAATCGCCCAGACGCGCGGCTGGATCGCCGAGCACCTGCCGTCCGCCGAGGTGCTGATCTCGACGTCGACGTCCGAGGCCGCGGCGCAGGTCGCCCGCGGTGAGATGGACGCTGCCGTCTCCGCGCCCGTCGCCGCCGCCCAGCACGGTCTCGAGGTGCTGGCCGACGACATCGCCGACAACGAGAACGCCGTCACCCGGTTCGTGCTGGTGGCGCCGCCGTCGGCGCCGCCCCCGCCGACGGGCAACGACCGCACCACCCTGGCCGCCACCACCGAGAACCGGCCGGGCTCGCTGTTGGGCCTGCTCACCGAGCTCGCCGTCCGTGGCATCGACCTCACACGCATCGAGTCCCGCCCGATCAAGCACCGGCACTCCGAGTACTGGTTCCACCTCGACTGCACGGGCCACATCGCCGAGCCCGCGATGGGCGAGGCGCTCGCGGCGCTGCACCGCCGGTGCGACGAGGTGCGCTATCTCGGCTCCTACCCGCGGGCGACGCCGCTCAACGGGGCCGGGTCGGGCGCCGGGGCGCCTGCCGTCCCGCTGAGCACGGCCGGGCATGCGGAGTTCGCCGCGGCGCAGCAGTGGCTCGCGGCGCTGCGCGCAGGAGGTCGACCGTGACGTCCGACGGCCGGCGGCTCCTCGACCACAGCCGCAGCGCCCCCGATCCCAGCGCCCCCGATCCCAGCGCCCCCGATCCCAGCGGCCCCGACCACCTCGTCGCCGACGAGGCCGACCTGGAGCCCCCGGAGGTACCCGTGGACGGGCTGCGCCTCGTGCTCGTGCGGCACGGCCAGACCGACGCCAACGCCGGCAAGGTGCTCGACACCGCCCTGCCGGGCAGCCCGCTCAACGCGCTCGGGCACGAGCAGGCCCGCACGGTGGCCGACCTGCTCGCCGACTGGCCGGTCCGCGCCGTCTTCGCCTCCCGCGCCACCCGTGCGCAGGAGACGGCCGCGCCGATCGCCGACGCCCACGGGCTCTCGGTGACGGTGCTGGAGGGCGTGCACGAGATCTCCGTCGGCCACCTCGAGGGCGCCTCGGACGCACACTCGCGGCGCATCTTCGAGGACATCTACGACGGTTGGTGGGGCGGCGACCTGGCACGTCCGATGCCGGGCGGCGAGTCCGCGGCCGACGTCCGGGAGCGGGCGTTGCCCGTCGTCGACGAGATCGTGCGCGCCGCGGAGGAGCTGCCCCCGGGCTCCGCAGTCGTGCTCGTGAGCCATGGGGCGACGATCCGCATCACCGCCGCGGCGCTGCTGGGCGACACCGTCGAGACGGCGTACGTGCCGAACACCGGGCGGGTCGTGCTCGCGCGCGACCCCGGCTCGGCGAGCGGCTGGACGCTGCAGCTGTGGGACAGCGGACCCGCGCTCGCGGGCGACGTGACCGCGGGCGCGACCGGCTGAGCCCGGCGCCCGCGGGTGCCGGGGTCAGCCCCAGCCCAGGCGGTGCAGGGTCTCCTCGTCGATGCCGAAGTGGTGCGCGATCTCGTGCACCACGGTGACCGTCACCTCGTGGACGACGTCGTCCTCGTCGTCGCAGATGTCGAGGATCGCGTCCTGGAACAGCGTGATCCGGTCGGGCAGGACGCCCGCGTACTCGGTGGTCCGCTCGGTCAGCGCGACGCCCTCGTAGAGCCCGAGCAGCGCCGGGTCCTCCTCGTGCCGGTCGGCGACCAGGACGACGACGTTGTCCATGGCCGCCGCGAGACCCGGCGGGACCTGGTCGAGGGCGTCGCCGACGAGCTCCTCGAAACGCCGGCGGCTCATCGGGACGGGCACGGCCGGCCGCCCGTCAGGTCTGGCCCCCGCCACCGCTCCCGCCGGCCGCGGGCAGCACCTGCGTCGGGATCGGGACGGGCGGTTCGCCGGAGGTCGGCGGGGGTGTGTCCTGGCCGTCGCCGGAGGAGCCGCTCGGCGGGGCCGACGTCGGCTCGCCGGGAGCGCCGGACGTGGTGGGCGGGGCCGGCGTCTCACCGACGCTGACCGAGCCCTTCACCGACCCGGTGACCGGGGCGAAGCCGCTGCGGTCGGCCAGCAGCGCGGCCAGGTTGCAGTTGACCTTGCGCGAGCCGACGTCCCACGACTCCTGGGAGATGTTGTCCCAGTAGACGGTCAGCTTCTTCTGGGCCACGGCGTCGGGACTGCCGGCGTAGGCCGCCGCGTCCTCGGTGCACTTGGTCTGCAGGTACTTGTCCTGGTCGTCGACGGAAGGGAACTTCCCGTCCGTGAACTGCTGGGACAGGTCGACGACGGACACCGTCTCGACCGCGTGCGGACCGGTGCACGGCACGGGGTCGCCGACGGTCTTGCCGTCGACGGCCAGGCAGGTCCCGGCGTCCTCGACCCGGGACTGGTCCTGGTCGGCGACCTTGCCCTTGATCGGCATGAAGCTGCCGGACTTCGTATTGCTCTGCAGGCCGCAGCGCATCTCGCGGTCGCCCTCGGCCCACTTCGCCTGCGACGGCTTGAGCCCGCCGACGCGGAACCTGCCGTTGGGGTCGAACCTGTTGTCGAGGTACTGCTGGACGATCGGGGTGCAGCGTTCGCTCACCAGCTGACGCCACGTCTGGTCGCTGGGGAGCGTGCCCTGGTCGGTGAGCTGCACCGAGCCGGCCTGCTCGAAGCGATGCGTCTGGTCGCACGGCACCGCGACGGTGTCGGCCGCGTCGGGCCGCGACCAGTTCAGGCACGTGCCCGCGGCGGCGGGGGGCGGCGGCAGGTCGGCCAGCCTGCGGGCCTCGGCGGCGGCCGGGTCGGGCAGCGTCGCGAGCGTGCTCAGCACCGGCACCGACGTGTCGGCGAAGCGGTCGAGCACCGAGACCGCGAGCATCGTCACCGCCCCGATGAGCACGCCGATCACGATGCGGCGCACCGGGTGGACGGCACGCTTCGGCGCCCGACCGGCATCCCGCGGGCGGGAGGCCGGGGGCCGGGAGTCACCGGGGGAGCGACGGCGGGGGGCGGCGGGGGGCCGCCGGTCCGGCGCGGCGAGGTTGGCCATGTCGGCCGTCATCATGCCGTTACCTGGATCGGGTGACGGCAGGGGTGCCCGGATCGGGCGGTCATCGGTCGTCCGGATGCGGCGGACGTGCGCCTTTCCGCTGTGATCGGGAGGGCTGTACGGTGCGCGCGGGGGTGAGCGATGACGGAGGGAACGCCCGGCGACGAGCGGCCGGACGCGAGTGGCGAGCAGCCGGCGCAGCAGCCGCCGGAGTCGGAGGGACGCCTGGGTCCAGGGCCGGGCCCGGACGGGCCGACGCGCCGCGGCCGGATGAGCTTCCAGGACGAGTCCACCACGCCCCGTGAACCCACGCTCGCCGAGGCGCGCGCCCGTCAGCAGGCCGAACGCCGCCGTCGCGAGGAGGCGTCGGCCAAGTACGCCGCCGAGCAGGCGAAGAACAAGAAGCGCAAGCGGATCCTCATCGGCACCGGGGTCACGGTCGGCGTCGTCGCGGTGATCGCCATCGGCTACGCGATCTCGAACAGCAACGACGAGGTCGAGGCGCGCTGCGTCGACGCGAACAACGTCGTCGTCGACGACAGCAACTGCGTCACCCCCGCGTCGAACAACACCGGCTACCACGGCGGCGGCTTCTTCCCGATCTTCATCGGTGCCGGCGGCGGCCAGTACCACTACAACTACGGCGGCACCGGCAACGTCGGCCAGGTCGCGTCGGGCGGGACGACCGTCGTCCCCAAGGACTCGACGACGGTGAAGAGCGGCACCTCCGGCAAGACCATCTCGCGCGGCGGGTTGGGCGTCTCCAGCGGCAGCGGCAAGGGCTCGAGCGGCGGTTCGTCCGGCGGGAGCAGCGGGTCGTAGATGCGCAGGGAACGATCGACGCCGCGCCCGGGCTGGCAGCAGACCGTCGAGAGCCAGGGCATGGTCTACGGCACCCCGGGCCGTGGTGAGGGCGGCACCGCCCGCCCGTACTGGGACGAGTCGGTGCACTACGTCTTCGAGATGGACGAGATCCTCTCGCTCGAGGCCGACGTCGAGCTGCTCCACTCGATGTGCCTCGACGCGGTCGACCACGTCGTCACCACGGAGCGGTTCCGCGACTTCGCGCTGCCCGAGTGGTCGTGGCAGGCCGTCGCCGACTCGTGGAAGCGGCACGACCCGCACGTCTACGGCCGGTTCGACCTGCGCTACGACGGGTCCGGTCCCGCGAAGCTGCTGGAGTACAACGCCGACACCCCGACGACGCTGCTCGAGGCGTCGATCCTGCAGTGGTACTGGCTCAAGGACACCCACCCCGACGACGACCAGTGGAACTCCCTGCACGAGAAGCTCGTCGAGCGCTGGGGTGAGATCCGGTCGAGCCTGCCCACCTCGGAGGTGCACTTCACCTGGTCGGGCTCGGACACCACGGGCGAGGACCACGTCACCGTCGGGTACCTGCAGGAGACCGCGGCCGAGGCCGGCATCGACACCGTCGGGCTGGCGATCGAGGACATCGGCTGGGACGTGACGCTCGACAGGTTCGTCGACCTCGCCGAGGCGCCGATGAACGCCGTCTTCAAGCTCTATCCCTGGGAGTGGGCCCTCACCGACGAGTTCGGCAAGCACGTCGCCCGCAGCCTGCCGGACACGCTGTGGATCGAGCCGCTGTGGAAGTCGTTGCTGTCCAACAAGGCGCTGCTCGCGATCCTGTGGGAGATGTACCCCGGGCACCCGAACCTGCTGCCCGCCTACCTGCAGAACCCCGGCCTGCTCACCGAGTACGTCAAGAAGCCGCTGCTGGGCCGGGAAGGGGCGAACGTCTCGATCGTGTCACCCGGCAGCGAGGTGTCCACCGGTGGCGTGTACGGCGAGGAAGGATACGTCTACCAGCTTTTCGACCCGTTGCCGCAGTTCGACGGGTTCCGTCCCGCACTGGGCGCGTGGGTGGTCGGTGACACCTCGGCCGGGCTCGGGATTCGCGAGACCGTCGGGCTGGTGACCGACGACGGCGCGGCGTTCGTCCCGCACCGCATCCCCGAGTCCTGATCCCGCTCCCCGGAAGGAACACAATGACCGCCCTGTTGGCCCTCGAGCCGGGGTTCTTCTCGACCGTCGGCCGCGGCATCGGCGCGATCCTGCTATACGCGCTCATCGGTCTGCTGCTGATGCTGCTCGGTTTCTGGGCGATCGACCTCACGACGCCCGGCAAGCTCAACCGGATGGTCCGCGACGGCCTGCCGAACGCGGTGATCGTCACCGCGGCGGGCATGGTGAGCATGGCGCTGATCGTCGTCACGGCGATCTGGAGCGTCTCCGGTGCGCTCGCCGAGGGCCTGCTGGCCTCGTTGATCTTCGGCCTCGTCGGGATCATCGCCCAGGTGCTCGCGGTCCGGCTGCTGGAGTGGGTGACGGGCATCGACATCGGCGCGGTCCTCGCGGCGCCCGACGTCCGGCCGCAGGCGTGGGTCGTCGCTGCCGCGCACATCGGGCTGGGTCTGGTCGTCGCGGTCGCGATCCTGTAGCCCGTCCCGGCGGCCCGGACCCCACGTACGCTGTCGGGGTGCAGGCACCCCGGCTCGTCGCGACCGACGTCGACGGGACCCTGCTCGACCCCGAGCTGCGGGTCACCCCGCGCACCGCGGTCGCGGTCCGCGACTACGTCGCGGGTGGCGGCGAGTTCGTGCTGGTCACGGGGCGGCCGCCGCGGTGGATCCCGCCCGTCGCCGCGCAGCTGACGGCGGTGCGCCTCGCGGTGTGTGCCAACGGCGCCGTGCTGTACGACGTGGTCGCCGACCGGGTGCTCGACGCCCACGAGATCGACCCGGCGACGCTCGGCTTCCTCGCCGAGGCCGTCGCGGAGACGTTGCCCGGCGCCGGAATCGCGGTCGAGCGCGTCGGCGTGGGCGGGCACGGCGACGAGGCCGGGGCCTTCCTCGCCGAGGCCGACTACCGGCACGCCTGGAAGGGCGACGACAGCGACCGCATCCCACGCGCCGAGCTGCTCTCCCGGCCGGCCGTGAAGCTGCTGGTCAGGGCGCACGGCATGACGAGCGAACAGATGGTGGCCGCGCTGACGCCCGTCGTGGGGGACGCCGTCGACCTGACGTTCTCGCACTCCGGTGGGCTGGTCGAGGCGTCGTCGCCGGGGATCACGAAGGCCACCGGGCTGGCGGAGGTCGCGGGGTCGGCGGGGATCGAGGCCGCGAGCATCGTCGCGTTCGGGGACATGCCCAACGACATCGAGATGCTGCGGTGGGCCGGGCACGGCGTCGCGATGGCCAACGCGCACCCGGACCTGCTGGCCGTCGCCGACGAGGTCACCGCCGCGAACACCGACGACGGCGTCGCCCAGGTGCTCGAACGCTGGGCGCCGTCGGGCGACACGGACCTCCCCGACAAGGCCGGGTAAAGGCGTCGCGCGTAGCATCGGCCGCCGGAACACACCCGCCGAGCAGCGCCGCCGACCCAGCCGTGGCGCACAGGAGGCCCCGAACCGTGGCCGAGCCCGTCGTCCGTCCGGGCGTCACCGAGCCCGCCCAGCCCGTCCCGTCGCAGCCCGCGCGGTCGTCGCGCGCCCTCGCCGTCGTCCCCGACCCGTCGACGCGGTCCGCCGAGGTCCGCATCCTCAACGCGGTGCAGTCCGCGATCGCGACGCCGGCGGTGGTGGGCGTCGCCCGCGGCATGTCGCTGTTCGGCGAGCACGCCGCCGGCTGGCTGGCGCTCGGTCTCGTCGGCGCGGCGGTCGACCGCGACCGCCGTCGCGACTGGCTCGGGGCCGCCGCGGGCGTCGCCGCCGCGCACGGGGCGTCGATCGCGGTGAAGCGCGTCGTCCGCCGCCGCCGCCCGGACGACCCCTCGGTCCGCGTGCTCGTCGGCACGCCCAGCCGGCTGAGCTTCCCGTCGGCGCACGCGACGTCGACCACCGCTGCCGCGGTGCTCTACGGCGGCCTGCTGGCCCGGCCGCTCGTGCCCGTCCTGGTCCCGCCGATGGCGCTGTCGCGGCTGGTCCTGGGCGTGCACTTCCCGTCCGACGTGCTCGTCGGCTCCGCGCTGGGCGCGGGCGTCGCGAGCGGGGTGCGGGCGTGGCTGCGGCGACGGGCGGGGGCGCGATGACCGGCACCGAGCGGGTGGGCAGGCGATGACCAGCACCGACACGCCGCCCACCGCCGCACCGGCGGTCCGGAGCCCCGCGAACGTCGGCCTCGGCCTGCTGCGGACGATGCGGCCGAAGCAGTGGGTCAAGAACGTCCTGGTGCTGGCGGCGCCCTTCGCGGCCGGCGACCTCTTCGACGGCCGCTCGGCCTACCACCTCGCCGTCGCGTTCGTGACGTTCTCGCTGGCCGCGTCGGCGGTCTACCTGGTCAACGACGCCAACGACGTCGAGGCCGACCGGGCCCACCCCAAGAAGCGCACCCGTCCCATCGCCGCGGGGATCGTCCCCGTCCGGCTGGCGTACGCGCTCGCGATCCTGCTGCTCCTGGGCGCGCTCGCGCTCAGCGTCCTCGCCTCGACGCAGCTGACGATCGTGCTGGCCGTCTACATCGGCGTGCAGCTCGGCTACTGCTTCTGGCTCAAGCACCAGCCGGTGCTCGACATCTGCATCGTCGCCTCGGGGTTCCTGCTGCGCGCGATCGCGGGCGGCGCCGCGGCGAGCATCCCGCTCTCGCAGTGGTTCCTGCTCGCCGCGGGCTTCGGGTCGCTGTTCATGGTCGCGGGCAAGCGCTACGCCGAGATGATGCTCGCCGAGCGCACCGGCGCGAAGATCCGCAAGTCGCTGGAGAGCTACTCGGCGTCCTACCTGCGGTTCGTGTGGGCGCTGTCGGCCACCGTCCTGATCATGACCTACGGCCTGTGGGCGTTCGAGATCCGCGAGGCGCACCACAACTCGGTGTGGTCGGTCGTCTCGATCGTGCCGTTCGTGGTGGCGGTGCTGCGGTACGCGGTCGACGTCGACAGCGGCAACGGCGGCGCGCCCGACGAGATCGCGCTCAAGGACCACGTGCTGCAGGTCCTGGCCGTGCTCTGGGTGGCCACGCTGACCCTCGCCGTCTACACCTGACGGCCGGCCGTGAAGGGCATCATCCTGGCCGGCGGCGCCGGCACCCGCCTGCACCCGATCACCCGGGCCGTCTCGAAGCAGCTGCTCCCGGTGTTCGACAAGCCGATGATCTACTACCCGCTCTCGGTGCTCATGCTCGCCGGGATCCGGGACATCCTCGTCATCACGACGCCGGAGGAGCAGCCGCTGTTCCGGCGCCTCCTCGGCGACGGCGCCGAGCTGGGCCTGCGGCTCGGCTACGCCGCGCAACCCGAGCCGGGCGGTATCGCCCAGGCCTTCCTGATCGGCGCCGAGCACATCGGTGACGACCACTGCGCGCTCGTCCTGGGCGACAACATCTTCCACGGCCAGGGCTTCGCCTCGGTGCTGCGCGGCTGCATCGCGCGGCTCGCGGCGGGCGAGGACGGCGCGGTGCTGTTCGGCTACCCGGTCCGGGACCCGCAGCGCTACGGCGTGGGCCTGGCCGACGAGTCGGGCCGCCTCGTCGACATCGAGGAGAAGCCGGCCGCGCCCCGGTCGAACCGGGCGATCACCGGGCTGTACCTCTACGACGAGCACGTCGTCGACATCGCGCGTGGGCTCACCCCGTCGGCACGCGGCGAGCTGGAGATCACCGACGTCAACCGCGAGTACCTCAAGCGCGACCGGGCGCGGCTGGTCGACCTGGGCCGCGGCTTCGCGTGGCTGGACACCGGGACGCACGACTCGCTCGTCGAGGCGAGCCAGTACGTGCAGGTGCTCGAGCACCGGCAGGGCGTGCGCATCGCGTGCCTCGAGGAGATCGCGCTCGACCGCGGCTGGATCGACGCCGACGCCTGCCTCGCCCTCGGCGCCGCGCAGGGCAAGTCCGGCTACGGGGAGTACGTCATGAACGTGGCGCGAGCACGAGGAGCGCAGGCGCAGGGGGCTCGGACACAGTGAGGGTGCTGGTCACCGGCGGGGCCGGTTTCATCGGGTCGAACTACGTCCGCAAGCTGGTCGCCGGTGCCTACCCGGCGTTCGCCGACGCCGACGTCGCCGTGTTCGACCTGCTCACCTACGCCGGGACGCTGACCAACCTCGTCGAGGTCGCCGACTCGCCGCGCTACCGGTTCGTCCGCGGCGACATCCGCGACGCGGCCGCGGTCGGCGACGTGATGGCCGGCGTCGACGTCGTCGTCCACTTCGCGGCCGAGTCCCACGTCGACCGCTCGATCACCGGTGCGGGCGACTTCGTGTCGACCAACGTCGTCGGCACCCAGGTGCTGCTGCAGGCGGCCCTCGACGCCGGGGTGGGCCGGTTCGTGCACGTGTCCACCGACGAGGTGTACGGCTCGATCGACGAGGGCTCCTGGCCGGAGACACACCCGTTGGAGCCGAACTCGCCGTACTCGGCGTCGAAGGCGGGATCGGACCTGCTCGCCCGGGCCTACCACCGCACGCACGGGCTGCCGGTGTGCATCACGCGCTGCTCCAACAACTACGGGCCGCACCAGTTCCCGGAGAAGGTCATCCCGCTGTTCGTGTCGAACCTGCTCGACGGGAAGAAGGTGCCGCTCTACGGCGACGGCGGCAACGTGCGCGACTGGCTGCACGTCGACGACCACTGCCGCGGCATCCAGCTCGTCGTCGAGAAGGGGCGCGACGGCGAGGTCTACAACATCGGCGGCGGCACCGAGCTGTCCAACCGGGAGCTCACGCACCTGCTGCTCGACGCCGTCGGTGCCGACGAGTCGATGATCCAGCCGGTGGCGGACCGGCCGGGCCACGACCGGCGCTACTCCGTCGACTGGTCCAAGATCGCCGACGAGCTGGGGTACGCGCCACAGGTGCCGTTCGAGCGGGGGCTCGCCGAGACGGTCGCGTTCTACCGGGACCGGCGGGACTGGTGGGAACCGCTCAAGAACGGCTGACGTAGCGGAGGAGGCTCTCCTGCCAGTCTGGGGTCACGACGCCGGCGGCGTGCGCGCGTCCCAGGTCCAGCACGCTGTTGAGCGGCCGCGGCGCGACGTCGGGCCTGCCGGCGAAGTACTCGGCCGTCGTCGTGTCGGTGACCGCGAGGTCGTCGCGGCCGGCCGCGGCGAACACGGCCCGCGCGACGTCCGCCCACGACGCGGGCTCCCCGCCGCCGGTGACGTGGTAGGTGCCGTGCGTTGCGCCGACGTCGAGCAGGTGCACGATTGCGGCGGCGATGTCCGGCGCGAACGTCGGCCGGCCGACCTGGTCCGCGACGACCGTCGGGGCGATCCCGCGCCCGGCCAGCCCCAGCATCGTGCGCACGAAGTTGCGGCCCTCGCCGACGACCCACGTGGGCCGCACCAGGTAGTGCCGCTCGACGCCGCGCACCGCCAGGTCGCCCGCGGCCTTGGCCGCGCCGTACGCGGACAGCGGCGCGACGGGGTCGGTCTCGGTGTACGGGCCGGACTTGCGCCCGTCGAACACGTACTCGGTCGAGAGGTGGACGAGCGTGAAGCCGTGCCGCCGGGCGCGGTCGGCGAGCAGCGCGGGGCCGGACGCGTTGGCCCGCCACGTCGCGACCCGGCCGTCGGGGGTCTGGGCGCCGTCGACGTCGGTGTGCGCCGCGGCGTTGACCACGACCTCGTGCTCGTCCCATGCGGGTTCGGGCCCACCGCCGGTGATGTCGAAGTCCGCCCTGGTCAGGGCGACGGCGTCGGGCAGTGCGGCGGCGAGGGCCCGGCCGACCTGGCCGCCCGCGCCGAGCAGCAGCACCCTCACGGGGCGATCGCCGCCAGCGGTGGGTGGTCGATGTCCTTCTGGGACCGGATCGCGTCGGCCTCCGCGATGGGCCAGTCGATCCCCAGCGCCGGGTCGTACGCGTTGATCAGCGTGTACCGCGCCTCCGGCGACCAGTGGTCGTTGACGAGGTAGGTGTAGACGACGTCGGGTGTGAGCGTCTGGTAGGAGTTGCCGCACCCCCGCGGCACGAAGATCGCGCTGCCCGGGTCGAGCTCGAACGTCTCGACCCGCCCGAACGCCGGGCCCGGCCGCAGGTCGACGATCGCCGCGAACGCCCGGCCGTGCGCCAGGGAGATGTACTTGTCCCACGGCTCGGCGTGGATGCCGCGCGTGACGCCGCGCTCGGCGTTGAACGAGACGTTGCTCTGCACGATGTCGAACTCCGGGAAGCCCGCCTCGCGCAGCTTCGCCTGCTGGTAGGCCTCCTTGAACCAGCCCCGGTTGTCACCGTGCACGGCGAGGGTGACGCGGAGCAGTCCGGGGATCGACGTGGTGTCGACGCTGAGCTCTGCCACGGTGGCGGGTCCTCCAGTGGGCGGGATCGACGGCATCCTCGCACCCGGGCGCGGCCTGTCGGTCGGCGACCGGCTCGGCACGGCCGGTAGGGTGCGCGCCGTGGCGGGAGAGGGCGATACGACGTCGACGGCCTACTCCGAGCGTCTCGCGACGTTGTCGGGAGCGCGCTGGAAGCGCCTCGTCGACGTGCAGCGGCCGTACCGGTGGAACCTGCGCAGGCTCATCGGTCAGCGACGCACGCTCGACGTGGGCTGCGGCATCGGGCGCAACCTCGCGAACCTGCCCCCCGGGCAGCGTCGGCGTCGACCACAACCCGACCTCCGTGGAGCTGTGCCGCAAGCAGGGCTTCCAGGCCGAGACGAGCGCGGAGTTCGTCGCCCGCACGCCCGAGGAGACCACCCCGTTCGACGCGATGCTCGTCGCGCACGTCGTCGAGCACCTCGACGAGGGCGCCGCGGCCGACGTCATCCGCCCCTACCTGGCCTACGTCCGGCCCGGGTCGCCCGTCGTGCTGATCTGCCCGCAGGAGCGCGGCTTCGCCTCCGACGCGACGCACACCGTCTTCACCGACCACGCCGCGCTGCGCGCCCTGGTCGCCGAGCTGGGTCTGACGTTCCGGCGCGAGTTCTCGTTCCCGTTGCCGCGGTTCACCGGCAAGGTCTTCACCTACAACGAGTTCGTGACCGTGGCCGCCACTGCGAGCAGGTCGTGACGACGGAAGGCCTCGAGCGCGTCGAGATCTCGTTGAACGGGTCGGGTCCCGCACACGAGCAGCGGCTGCTGGTCGTGCTGCCGGCGCTCAACGAGCAGGAGTCCGTCGCCAAGGTGATCGGCGAGATCCGGGCCAGCAGGCCGGACGCGGACGTCCTCGTCGTCGACGACGGGTCCACCGACCGCACGGCCGAGCGGGCCGACGCCGCGGGCGCGCTCGTGATGCGGCTGCCGTTCAACCTCGGGGTGGGCGGCGCGATGCGCGCGGCCTACCGCTACGCCCACGAGTCGGGATTCACGTCCGTCGTGCAGGTCGACGCCGACGGCCAGCACGATCCCCGCGAGATCGAGCACCTGCTCGCCGTGCGCGACGCCGACGTCGTGATCGGGGCCCGGTTCGCCGGGCGCGGCAGCTACGTCGTCAAGGGCCCGCGACGGTGGGCGATGCGGCTGCTGTCGTTCGTACTCAGCCGCATCATCGGCGTCCCGCTGACCGACCCGACCTCGGGCTTCCGGCTCGTCCACGGGCGCGCGCTCGCGCTGTTCGCCGAGCACTACCCGGAGGAGTACCTCGGCGACACCGTCGAGTCGCTGGTCATCGCGCATCGCGCGGGGCTGTCCGTCGCGCAGGTGCCCGTCGTCATGCGGGCGCGGGAGACGGGCGTCGCGAGCACCAACCCGGTCCGCTCGGCGGTGTACCTGCTGCGGGTCGTCGTCGCCGTCGGGCTGGCCCTGATCCGCCGCCGTCCGGAGAGCGAGCACCGGTGATGACCGACCTCCGCCTCACGATCTTCTCCGTCGTCGTCGCGGTCGCGGCGCTGGTGCTGGTGGTCGAGCTGCTGCGGCGGCGCCGGCTGCGGGAGAAGTACGCCGTGATCTGGGTCGTCATCTCGATCGGCACGCTGGTCGTGGCGATCTTCCCGTCGCTGCTGCGCGGCGTTGCACAGGCCATCGGCATCCAGACGCCCAGCAACCTGCTGTTCTTCGGCTCGCTGCTGGTGCTGTTCGCCGTCTCGCTGCAGCTCTCCCGGGAGGTCGGGCTGCTGGAGGAGCAGTCGCGGCGGCTCGCCGAAGAGGTCGGCGCGCTGCGGCTGCGGCTCGACGCGATGGAGAAGCGGGCCGACGAGGCCGCCGCGGCGCAGGACGCGACCGAGCAGCAGAAGGCCGAGCGCGGCGCCTGACGGCGGTCGAACCGTTCGGGGCGGTCAGAGCGCCCGGCGGGCCAGCGCCCAGTAGGCGCGGAAGAACACGTTCGCGACCTTGACGACGGGCGCCGGGCCGATCGCCTGCGGGTCGAGGTTCGGCGTCAGCCGCCGCATCCACTCCGGATCGGGCCGGGTCCGCTCCGCCTGCAGCTGCCGGCGCCGCTCGGCGACGTGCCCGCGGTGCCGCCACAGCCACATCCAGCCCGTCACCTTCTGCTTCCCCCAGCCCGACGCGACGGCGTAGCCGGTGAGCAGGACCTCCGTCGTCAGCAGCAGCGGCGCGAGGACGACGAGCGCACGGCCGCTCCACAGCGTCAGCACCATCATCAGCCGGTTGCGTTCGAGCAGGTGCATCTTGTGGCTGTTGCGGGAGAACTCGTAGTGGTGCACCGCGACCGCCTGCGGGACGCAGCGGGCGGGCAGGCCGCGCCGCCACGACCGCAGGCTCAGCTCCGTGTCCTCCAGGTAGGCGAAGTAGGCGTCGTCGAACCCGCCGAGTTCGTCCCACAGCGACCGGCGCAGCATCACGCAGGCGCCGCTCGCGCCGGTCACGTCGAACGGCTCGGTGCGGGTCTCGGGCCGGTTCATGTCGCCGGCCCAGGACAGCCCGACGAGATGCACCGGGTTGCCGGCGCTGTTGATCAGCCCGGGCGGCTCGGCCAGCCGGATGCCGGCCATGACGGGCCCGACGTCCGGCCGCGCCGCCTCGGCGACCAGCAACGCGAGGGTGTCGGGCCGCAGCACGCAGTCGGAGTTGACCAGCGTGACGTAGTCGGTGTCCAGCTTCTCGACGCCCAGGTTGCACCCGCCGGCGAAGCCCGTGTTGACGCCCGGTGTGAGCAGCTCGACCCGGTCGTCGGGCGCGACGGCCGCGAGGTCGTCGGGCTCGCACCCGTTGTCGACGAGCACGACGCGCACGTCGACGTCGCGCGAGTCGAGCACGGAGCGGACGCACTCGGCGAGGTAGGGCTCGGCACGCCAGGCGAGCACGACGACCCCGACCGAGGGCCGGGTCGCTCCGACCGGGGGCTGTGTCACGGGGCGGCTCCTGGATCGGGGGGACGGCGGGCGGCGACGGCCAGCAGCGCGAGCACGGCGACGGCGGCCGCGAGCTGGCCGACCGCAGCGGCGGGGACGGGCGGGGACGCCAGGAACGCGATGACGACCAGCACGACCAGCCCGGCGATCCACGCCCCCGCGACCGCCGCGGGCCTGCGCTCGGCGACGAGCCGGGTCTGGCCGATCTGCGCCGCCGCGCCGACGACCGTCGACAGCGCCAGCACGACCAGCACCCACGCCGGCGGGATGACGGTGGCGGCGAACAGCAGTCGCGCGGCCCACGGCACGACGAAGACCGCCAGCACGAGCCAGACGACACCGCCCACGGCGAGGGCCGCGCCGAGCCGGCGCACGATCGTGCGGACGCCGGACCGGTCGCCGTCGCCGAGCATCGCCGTGAACGAGGGCAGCAGGATGGCCTGCACGGCGGGGAAGAGCAGCACCGGGGCCCGCAGGATGACGGCCACCGTCACGAAGCCCGCGGCGACGGCCGGGGCGTCGGTGAGCCGCGAGGTCACGAAGACCGCGGCGAGGTTCCAGACGCCCTGGCCCGCGAGCAGCAGCGCGGCCGACCAGAACACCCCGCCCCGGGCGGCGGGCGGTACCGCCGTCGCGTCGGCGGACGCCTCGGCCCCGGTGGTCGCGGGGACCCGGGAGGCCGGGCGGGACAGCACGAGCGGCGAGACGAGCGGCGCGAGCGCCAGGATCGCGATCCACGCCCCCGTGCCCTGCACGTCGGCGACGACGAACGCCGCGGCGGCGGCCAACCCGACCGCGGCCTCGATCCAGAACGTCGCCGCGTAGAGGCCGTACCGCCGGCGGCCGGCGAGGGGGCCGCGCAGTAGGTACGACGCCGCCATCGTCACCGCGCCGGCCGCGAGCAGGCCGATCGCGACCCCGGGCCCGCCGAGCGCGTGGCCCAGCAGCGGCCCGGCCGCGGCCGCCAGCACCAGCGCGACGACGAGCAGTCGCAGGGTGTCGCGCCGGGCCGTGCGGACGGCCGGTGCGGTGTCGTGGCCGCGGGCGACGGCGTCGGCGACCGCGCGGGTCGCCTCGAGCTCGACCGCCGCGAACAACCCGCGCCCGACCGTGTTGATCAGCAGGTAGTACGAGCTCACGGCGGCGAACCCGGCCGTGTCCAGGTGCCGCGCGGCGATCGCGAGCACCATGTAGTTCGACAGCGCCAGGCCGATCTGGCTGCCCGCGACCTGTGCCGCGGCGCCGGTGCGGCGCACGCGGCTGCCCGAGTCGGCGCGGCTGGTCACCGCGCCAGGCTAGTCGCCGGGCGCACCGGCCCCGCGTCCGCGGTGACGGCCGGTCATCCCGAGCCGTCGGACAGCAACGGACCTGCGGGGACGCCCGCGCGCACCTCAGCCGCCGTCCGCTCGGTGCCGGGGGTGTCGATCCGGTAGAGCACGACGTCGGGGTTGCGGTAGACGACGGTGAGCCAGTCGGCGGTCTGCAGGCCGGTCAGTCCCGGTTCCCGGGTGGCGTCGCTGCGCAGGAAACCGGCGTCGAGCTGCACGTACCGGATGTCCAGCTGCTGCACGGCCGCGCGGACGGCCGGGTCGTCGGGGTAGCGGTTGAAGCTCTGCGCGAGCAGGGTGGCGTCGGGGCCGGTGCGGAACCCGTCGTAGTGTCCCGCGACGGACTCGACGCCGGTGAGCGCGTACAGCCAGGTCGAGCCGTCGCCCCGGTCGTTGAGGACGCGCTCGCCCGGCGGCACGATCTTCGCGATCTCCTCCATGCCGGTGATCTCCAGATGGGAGACGGCCGGTCCGTTCCCGGTGTTCTGCATCATCCGGGCCTGGTCGCGGCTCACGTAGAGCCCCCGCGTCAGCACGACGAACGCCAGCAGCACGAGCACCGAGGTCGCGACGGCCAGTACCCGCCGCGTCGCCGGGCTCGCCGACGGCAGGGACTCCGGTGGCCGGTGCCGCGCGGCGTCGGCGATGCGGGCGAGCCCGGTCACGAGCAGCCGCTGCAGCTCGCCGACACCGTGTCCGACGACGATGCACAGCGGGACGGCCGTCAGCGCGATCAGCCGCCAGCGGTCGTTCCACCACAGGCTGGTGATCGTCTTCGCCCACGGCGCGCTCGACGCCGCCGCGACGACGAACAGCGCCCCGAACACCGCCGCGGTGAACCCGGTCCAGCGCAGCGCGCCGAGGCTGCGGTAGGCGAGCAGGCCGACCAGCAGGAACGCCATCAGCCACAGCTGGACCGTGTCGCTGCCGTGGCCGAAGGTCAGGATCTCGCCGACGGCCGTCGACACGGTCTGGTCGGCGGGCCACGTGACCGCCGACAGGGTCCCCGCGGTGGTGAGCGTGCCGCCAACCTGCGCCGCGCAGCCGACGGCCGCCACGACGCCCCCGCCGACGAGCAGGCCGACCTCCCGCGGCACCCGCGACGGGGTCGACCACCAGCGCTGTACGAGTGCGGGCAGCGTGAACAGGACCGCACCGATGAGGATCGCGGGGTGCAGGCACAGCAGGCCCGCCATGCCGAGCGCGAACAGCAGTCCCGGACGGATCGCGGCGCGCAGACCCGGCGCGTCGAGCAGGTCGACGACCAGGACCACCAGCAGCGGCGTCAGCGCGACCCCCGTGGCGAACGGCAGCAGCGGCCCGCGCCAGAGCAGGTCGTAGACCGACGAGACGGCGACGACGGCCAGCGCGGCGGCGGCCGCGACGATCGGCCGCCCGCCGTAGCGGCGCACGAGCGCGACCAGCGAGAGCGCGAGCATCCCCGGGATGAGGACGGTCTGGGCGTTGAGGACCGTCGGGATGGTCGCGCCCGTCATCTCGTAGACGACCGTCGCGACCAGGTGGTAGGCGTTCGGGTAGAAGATCGGCGGGGCGCCGGGCTCGTACCAGTTGGTGAGCCCCATCCCGTAGAGCGAGCCGTCGCCGGTCTCGGCCATGTAGCGGATGCCGTTGGCGTGGAAGACGGCGTCCCAGTCCTGCGGGATCGCCCCGAGCGTCCGGATCCCGCCGAGGATGACGAGGATCCCCGTCCCGGTCGCGACGACCGCCGCCGCGACGACCGCGAGCTGGGCCGCGAGGCTCCAGGGCGGGATCGCGGGACCGGGTGGCGGTGTGCCCCGCCGCCGGCGGACCAGCAGCCGCAGCCCTCCGACGACGACCACCAGCACGACGAACGCCAGCGCCCACGACAGCGGTGACCAGCGGATCCCCAGCGTCGAGCAGAGCGGGCCCGCGATGCCCGACACCGCGTAGGTGAACATCGGGGCGGTGGCGACGAGGGTCCAGCCACGCAGGCCGCCGACCAGCCCGACGAGGCCGCCCGGGACCAGGAGGGTCGCCACGTACGCGATCACGACCACGCCGTCGGCAGCACCGAGCTGCGGGATGATCACGTTGCTCTTCTTCTGGTCGGGGGATGGTGCGTCCTGCTCCCGCATGCTAGCCACGCCTCGCCCGGCGGCCGTGGCACCGCCCTGACGCGGGACGTTCGCGGTACCTGACCGGGTGGGTGCGTCGGCCGTCGGAACGTCCCCGCTACCCTCGGTCGCCGTGGATGAGACGGGCTTCGATCTGGTCGTCGTCGGTTCCGGGTTCTTCGGACTGACCATCGCCGAGCGAGCCGCCGCCGAGCTGGACAAGAAGGTCCTGGTGCTCGAGCGGCGTTCCCACATCGGCGGCAACGCCTACTCCGAGGCGGAACCCGAGACGGGGATCGAGATCCACCGCTACGGCGCGCACCTGTTCCACACCTCGAACAAGCGGGTCTGGGAGTACGTCAACCGGTTCACCGGGTTCACCGACTACCGGCACCGCGTGTTCGCGAAGTACCAGGGCCAGGTCTACGCGTTCCCGCTGAACCTTGCGTTGATCAACCAGTTCTTCGGGAAGTCGCACACGCCCGACGAGGCGCGCGCGCTGATCAGGGAACAGGCGTCGGAGGTCGACTCCGCCGACGTGCAGAACCTCGAGGACAAGGCGATCTCGCTGATCGGGCGGCCCCTCTACGAGGCGTTCGTCAAGGGCTACACCGCCAAGCAGTGGCAGACCGACCCCACCGAGCTCTCCGCGTCGATCATCACCCGGCTGCCGGTGCGCTACACGTTCGAGAACCGCTACTTCAACGACACGTACGAGGGTCTGCCCGTCGACGGGTACACGGCGTGGCTCGAGAAGATGGCCGATCACCCGAACATCACCGTCCGGCTCGACACCGACTTCTTCGAGGTGCGCGACGAGCTGCCGGCCGACGTGCCGATCGTCTACACCGGGCCCATCGACCGCTACTTCGACTTCGCCGAGGGCGATCTCGGCTGGCGGACACTGGACTTCGAGCAGGAGGTCCGCCGCGACACCGGCGACTTCCAGGGCACGTCGGTCATGAACTACAACGACGCCGAGATCCCCTACACCCGCATCCACGAGTTCCGGCACTTCCACCCGGAGCGCGACTACCCGACGGACAAGACGGTCATCGTCCGGGAGTACTCGCGGTTCGCGGAGAAGGGCGACGAGCCCTACTACCCGATCAACACCCCCGACGACCGCGCCAAGCTGGAGCGCTACCGGGAGCGGGCGCGCAAGGAGACCGCCGAGCACAACGTGCTCTTCGGCGGCCGCCTCGGCACCTACAAGTACCTCGACATGCACATGGCCATCGGCTCGGCGCTGACGATGTTCGACAACCGGCTGCGTCCGTTCCTCGTCGACGGCAAGCCGCTGTCGGGGACCGAGTCCGAGGACTGACCCCTGCGGCCCCGCGACGCGGGGGGTGCGCCCGACACCCCGGCCGCAACCTGAGCGCTCCCGATCGGGCCGCGGGCGACGCTGGGGTTGCGGGCGGGCGCGTCGAGCCTCCCGCGCCGCCACCACGACACCTGCCAGACTTCCGCGCATGACGGACACCGCCGAGGTCGCCGCCCGGCCGCAGGAGGCCGAGCCCGACCCGGACGCCCGGCCGCCCCGGTCCCGGCGCCGGGCCTGGTGGGGTGTCCCGGCGGTGCTGCTGCCCACGGTCCTGTTCGGCCTGCACGCCCTCGTCTACGGGCGCTGGGAGGTCGACGACGCCGGCATCACGTTCGCCTACGCGCGTTCCGTCGCGACGGGCGCCGGGCCGGTCCTGCAGGCGGGGCTGCCGCCCGTCGAGGGCTGGTCGAACCCGGCGTGGCTCGGGCTGCTCGTGGTCGGGCACTGGCTGCGGCTGTTCGACCACGGTGCCTGGTTCGGCGTCCCGGACTACGTCGCCTACCCGAAGGCCCTGGCCCTGCTGTGCGTCGCCGGCGTGTTCGCGGGTTTCTGGGCGGCGGCGTCCGCGGTGTCGCGCCGGCCGGTCGTCGTCACCGTCGTCGCCGGCACGATCGCCGCGGCGATCCCGTCGTTCGTCATCTGGTGCGTGTCGGGGCTGGAGAACTCGCTCCTGGCGCTGGCCGTGACGTGGATCGGCGCGGTGCTGGTGCGGGCGGCCGCCCGGGGGAGGGTCGCGGCGGCGTTCCCGGCGGTCGGCTGCGGGCTGCTCGCCGCCCTCGCCGCGCTCACCCGTCCGGAGGGGTTGATCTACGGGGCGGCGTTCCCGCTGGTCGCGCTCCTGCTGGTGCGTCGTGGCGCCGTGGCGCGCACGCTCGGGGCGGGCGTGCTGTCCGTCGTGGCGTTCCTCGTCCCGGTCGGGTTGTACCTGTGGTGGCGCTGGGCGACGTTCGGTCAGCTGCTGCCGACGACCGCCGTGGCGAAGTCGCAGGGCCTGCCGACGGTCGCGGGGTTCGGCAAGGTCACCGAGCTGGTCTCGTACGCCGGCTGGCTCGGCGTGCTGGTCGGGGCCGTCGTCGTCGGGGCCGCGCTGCTGCGGCCGACGCCGGTGCGCACGGCCGTCGTCGTCCTGCTGGTGCCGCTCGGGCTGGGGATCGTCGCGTTCGGTGTGCTCGTCCCCGACTGGATGGAGCAGTACCGCTTCGCCACACCGGTGTGGGCTCTCGGGGCGCTGGTGGTGACGCTCGCCGCGGTGGACGTCCTCGGCGGGCTGCGGGCGCGTGGGCGGGCGGTGGTCGCGGTCGTCGTCGCCGGCGCCGCCGTGCTCTCCGGGGTGGGCTGGGTCGGGGCCGCGCAGTCGTTCCGGGCCGCACCCACCGCGCCGATGTGCCTGATCGTCGTCAACACCGGGTGGGAGTTCAACGGCTACGCCGACATCCTGGGCCTGCGCTCGGCGACGTTCTTCGCTCCCGAGATCGGTGGCGGCGCGCTGGCCGGACGATCGCTGCTGGTCGACGGCGCCGGGCTCGCCGAGCCGACGATCGCGAGGCTCTGGGCCGCGAAGGACTGGGCGGGCGTGCGCGACTACGTGCTCGACGACGTCCGGCCGACCTTCTTCCGCGCGCACGGCGAGTTCCGGACACAGATGGACTTCGACGACGACCCGCGGTTCCAGGCCGACTACGTGCTCATCGGGCCGGCACCCAACGGCGGCGGCAACTGGGTGCGCCGTGACCTCGTGCGCGACGAGGCGACGATGGACCGGTTGCGCGCCTGGGCCGCCCGGGCCGCGGCCGACGACACGGCCCAGCGCGCGACGCCCCGTGCGTCGTGCGGGGACCGCATCGTGCAGGGCGAGACCGCGGCGTCCTGACGGGCGACGCACCTCGCCGGCGCGGCGCGCCCCCGCCCCGGGTGACCCTCGTCTGTCGCTACCCTCGGTCGCGCATCCGCCACCGACGGACCTTCGCCGTCGCCGAGCAGCAGAGGACCGAGGCCCAGCCCTGATGACCGAGCTCGCCACCGACCCGACCACGCGACCCGTCCCCGACGAGTCGGCCGACAACGCGCCCGGGCTCCTCCAGCGGGTCATCCTGCCGCGCCCGACGGACCCGACCCGGGTGCGGGCGCTCTACGTCGACGAAGGGTCGGGCGTCCGCCTGGCCACCGAGCCCCCGCAGCCCGGTGACCCGACGCAGCCCGTCTCGCTCACGCTCGGTCACCGCGGGCAGCGCCGGCTGCGGGTCGTCTCCCGCACCTCGGCGGTGGTCCCGGCCGGGTCCGAGGTGTCCTTCGGTGCCTACTTCAACGGTTTCGCGGCCGGGTACTGGCGGCGGTGGTCGATCCTGACCGAGGTCCACCTGCGGCTGACGCTGGAGGGCGCCGGCCGCGTGGAGGTCTACCGGACCAAGGCCGACGGCACGCACATCTACGTCGGCGGCGAGGTCGTCGAGGGCCGTCACGAGCTCGACATGGCGCTCGACCTGCGGCCCTTCGAGGACGGCGGGTGGTACTGGTTCGACCTGGTCACCGACGAGGCCGAGCTCACCCTGGTCGAGGGTGGCTGGTTCGCCGACCGGCCCGCGCCCGGACGCGCGGCGGTCACGATCGGGATGCCGACGTTCAACCGGCCGGCCGACTGCGTCGCGACCCTCACCGCGATCGGTGAGGACCCGGCGGTCCTCGCCGAGGTCACCGCCGTGATCCTGCCCGACCAGGGCACGCAGAAGGTCCGCGACGCCGACGGCTTCGAGACGGCGGCCGCGCGCCTGGGCGGGCGGCTGCGCATCGTCGACCAGCCCAACCTCGGCGGGTCCGGCGGCTACGCCCGCGTCATGTACGAGGCGCTCGGGTCGACCGACTGCGAGCAGATCCTCTTCATGGACGACGACATCCTGCTCGAGCCCGACTCGGTGCTGCGGGCCGTCGCGTTCTCGCGGTTCGCCCGCAACCCGATGCTGGTCGGCGGGCAGATGCTGTCGCTGCAGGCCCGTTCGCAGCTGTCGACGATGGGCGAGGTCGTCGACCGCAACGCCTTCCTGTGGCGCAACGCCCCGAAGACCGAGCCGCACCACGACCTGGCCGACCGCCCGTTGCGGCAGTCGCCGTGGATGCACGCGCGCGTCGACGTCGACTACAACGCGTGGTGGATGTGCCTGATCCCGCGCTCGGTCGCCGAGGACCTCGGGCTGCCGCTGCCGCTGTTCATCAAGTGGGACGACGCGGAGTACGGCCTGCGGGCCCGCTCCCGTGGCTACCGCACCGCGACCGTGCCGGGGATCGCGATCTGGCACATGTCGTTCCTGGAGAAGGACGACACCAGCGACTGGCAGGCCTACTTCCACTACCGCAATCGGTTCGTCGCCGCGGCGCTGCACGGTCCGGTCAACCCGCGGGCCCTGCTCGTCGACACCTTCAAGCGCAGCCTGCGTCACCTGCTGCTCATGGAGTACTCGGCGATGGCGTTGCAGGACATGGCGTTGCGCGACTTCCTCGCCGGGCCGGAGGTGCTCTTCCCGACGCTGCCGACCGTGCTGCCGGAGATCCGGGCCAAGCGCGCGGAGTTCGACGACGGGCGCCCGCTCGACTCGGCCACCCAGGTCCCGCTCGCCGAGCTCGACGAGCTGGCCGCGCAGATGTTCCCGAATCCGCCGCGCGACCTGAAGGGCGCGTTGAAGATGCTGGGCCGGGCCGTCGCGGCCAACCTGCGGACGCCGAACCCCGCACACCACGACGTGCCTCAGCGCAACGTGCCGTCGCGCAAGGCGCACTGGTACGTGCTCGCACACCTCGACTCGGCCACGGTGTCGACGCCGGACGGCCGCGGCGTCACCTTCCGCCGCCGCGACCGTGCGCTGTTCGCGGCCCAGATCACCCGCTCGGCCCGGCAGCTGCGCGAGGTCGGCCGCCGTTCGTAGGCCCCGGTGAGCCGGGTCAGGCGTTCTCGTCGACGCCGTAGAGGCGGGCCCAGTTGGCGCGGCTCGTGAGCTCCGGCATCGCCGCCCGGTAGCTCTCGACGACCGAGGGGGCCTCCTTCTGCAGCCGGCGCAGCGTGCGGGCCGCCCGCTTGGCGAGCTGGGCCGCGAGCACCCGGTCCCGGGTGCGGATGCGCACGCCCTGCTCGGACATGTCGGTGACGTACGCCTTGGCGAACGTCGAGGTGTGCCACCAATGGGCGTCGCCCGCCGTGACGTACCCCGTCCGGTCCTTCGCCCGGTCGAGCGCCAGGTAGGTGACGCGCTTGAACCACGTGGCCCGGGGCAGCCCGGGCGGGCCCGCCGGCCGCACGACGCGCAGCTCGCGGAAGTCCTTCTCGATCTCACCGACCGGATGCATGACGGTCTCGGGGTAGCGGGCCCGGATCCGGCGGATCTCCGCGGCCGCGGCGGCGGACCCGTCGGCCATGATCTCCGGGCCGCGCAGGAAGTCCTCGACGGCCTGCAGCAGGGTGGCCGCGAGGCCGTACTGCATCCCGACGAGGTACTGGGCGAGCATCTCGGTCAGCTTCGCCCCGACGACGCGCGTCGAGAATCCCGTGTGCAGGGCCGCGGTGACCAGCGCGTTGCGGATGTTGAAGTACCGGTGCCACTCGTCCCAGTCCTTCCACCCGAAGTCGGCGTGCCACACCGCCGCACCGGGGAGGGAGACCGTCGCGATGCCGCGGGAGCGCCCGCGGTAGCCGTACTCGACGTCGTCCCACTGGAAGAACATGGGCAGGGGGTAGCCGATCCGCCGGACCACCTCGGCCGGGATCAGGCACGCCCACCAGCCGTTGTACTCGGTGTCGACGCGACGCTCGACGACGTGCGGCAGGCCCTCCTCGTCGACGCCGAGCAGCATCGCGTCGTGCATGCTGTCCTCGACGGGCTGCCCGGCGAGCAGCTTCTCGGGCACCGCGTACTCCGCGCTGATGTGCAGCCTGCTGGGGTGCAGCAGGTTGAGCATCTGGCCGCCGACGATCATCGGGTTGCGCGTCCGGTTGGCGAATGCCGTGAGCCGGATGAGGATCTCCGGCTCGAGCAGCACGTCGTCGTCCATGAACACGGTGTCGGCGTCGGCGTCGGGCCCACCGGCCACCTCGAACAGGCCGCGGGTGAACCCGCCCGCGCCGCCCAGGTTCGGCTGGCGCAGGTAGACGAGCTGGTCGCCGAAGCGGGCCGCGACGGTCTCGAACCGGGGCCGGGACTCGACGGGGTCGCTGCCCTGGTCGACGACGTAGACCGTGCGGATCGCGGCGAGCGCCTCGGGGTCGTTGGCGAGTGCCTCGAGGGTGTTGAGGCAGTCGTCGACGCGGTTGAAGGTGCAGATCACCATGGAGGCGGGGCGCGGGCGCGCCGTCCGCGCGACCGACCAGCGGACCTCGGACACGGCAAGCTCGCCGGCGCCGGTGCCCAGCTCGAGCCAGAGCCCGCCACCGTCGGTGAAGCGGTCGACCTGCACCTCGAACCGCAGGGCGACGGCCTCGGCCTCGATGACGTCCTGCGCCGCGACGATCCGCGGGATGCGGTTGGTGTCCGACGCCATGACCCGCACCCGCCCGGTACCGCTCACGACGAGCGAGACCTCGAGCTCGGTGACGTCGGTCCAGCGTTGCCAGTAGGTCGCGTGCACGCGGCCGAAGTAGGTGTTCGTCGACAGCCGCGAGTCGGGCATCACGGCGACACCGCCGCGCTCGCGGCGCGCAGTGCCGACCTCGACGACGGAGTACAGGTCCTCGGGAACCAGCGGTGACGGACCGTCGAACAGCCCACGTTGGATCAGCAGCCGGTCGGCGGTGCCGGGATCTCCGAGTCCGGCGGTGCGGGCCTCGGAGGCGGGGGCGATTCCGGTCTCGTCGGCCGGGAGCTCGGTGGTGCCGGGGGAACCTGCCATGCGGGCGATCGTCCTTCGGTACGGGGTCGTTCCAGGGCGTCGTGCACTGGTCATTGTGGGTGACACCGGGTAGGGCGGCAGCGCCGGGGCGGAGCACGGCGTCGCCCCGCAGGTCGGGCCGGGATGCCTCCCCACGGCCCAGGATGCCATCACCCCCGGTCACGGCGCGTCACCGACGGTGCGGCCGGTGCGCCGTGTCAGCCGATCAGCCGGATCCGCCCGTCCGAGTGCAGACCGGACACGGCACGTTGCGAGACGACCGGTGTGACGGTCGTCATCGGCTGCCGCGGCTGCCAGTGGTAGAGCTGCCCGGGGTCGCGGGTCGGGTTCCCGACGACGTACATCGCCATCCGCTGTTCGGTGACGAGCAGCCGCGGTGTCGCGAACGGCCCACCGTGCACGGGCGAGTAGGTGACGGCGCCCGAGTCGTCCGCCGCGGGCGGGCCGACGCGCCACTGCGGCAGACCCGCGGACCCGTCGGCGATCCGGGCGGGCGTCAGGCAGCCGTACGCGAACGCGACGGGCCAGTCCAGGATCGCCGACGTCCCCGCGGGGAGCACGGCCGACATCGGCGTGAGCCGCGGGACCCGGGGGATCGACGCGACGGCCGTCGACACCGCGCCGTCGGCGATCGGGGCATGGACGGAGAGTCTGACGACGCTCGCCCCCGGGGGTGCCATGAGCCGGGCGTCGGTGGGCGTCGTCCCACCGGCGAGCGGGACGGGCAGCGTGGCGAGCGAGGGGCCGTCGGGCGCCGCGGCGAACTCCGCGAGCAGGGAGTCGCCGGGCCGCAGCGATCCCGTCGTCGTGACGACGACCGGCAGGCCGCCGTCCCGCTGGGCCGGGTCGAGCTGCAGCCACGCCGAGCTGCCGACGCCCGCCACGGCGATCCCGGGCAGCTCACGGCCGCCGACGTCCGCGGCGACGGTCGGCAGGGTCGGCCGGAAGGGACCGACCGCGGGCAGCACGCCCGCCGCCGGGTCGGTCTCGACGAGCAGATCGCGCTCCAAGCCGCACGACTGCCCGCGGACCGTCGCCGCCGCGTCGGACGCGACGGTCCAGCCGGCGCGCAGTGCCGTGCGCCCGAAACCGAGCACTTGGACCGCCAGCACGATCCCGACCAGCACGAGCGCGGCCGTCGCCGGGGCGGGAACCCAGCGTGGGGGCGCGGCCGGCACGGTCGCGCGGTCGCCCGTCGCACGCCACACCGCCCACCCGGCGACGACCACGACGACGAGCACGCCGACGCCCGTCCACAGCACGACGGGCGTCCGGCCGAGGATCCGCAGCCCGTCCCAGCGCGAGACGTACCAGCCCGACACGAAGGGCCACGTGTCCGTGCCGGACAGCACGAGTGCGCCGACGACCGTCAGCACCGCCGTCCCGGCGAGCACCGCGGTCAGGGTCCTGCCGCGGGTACGGACGCGCAGCGCCGCGCCGGTCCAGCCCACGAGTGCGACGACGAGCACCGCCGCCCCGACGCCGGCGAGCACCCCGAACTGCTGGGTCCACTTGGTCGGGGTGGTCGTCAGCGCGAGGACGCTCAGCACGAAGCCGGCGAGCAGCCGACGGGTGGGCCCGGCGGCGATCCCGGAGCGTCCCCGGCCGAGGGTCGTCCAGACGACGCCCGCGGCCGCGGCGAGCGTCAGCAGCACCGGTAGCCGCTTGGCGAGCGAGCCCTGGAAGTCGCCCGGCGTCAGCAGCAGCTGGTAGCGCTGGAACTCCTCGTACCACGGCACGCCGCCGCCGATCTGGCGCCGGATCCGGACCGACTCGAGCATCGCGGCCAGGCTCTGGTCGTAGACCGTCAGCAGCGCGGGCGCGACCGCCGCGGCGAGCAGCCCCACGGCCAGCGGGAACCGGTGCAGGTCGCGCCGGGTGCGCAGCAGCCGCACGAGCGGGACGGCCGCGGCGAGCACGGGGGTGTAGGCGATGACCCCGCCGGGGGTGACGGTCGTGGTCAGCCCGGCGGCGACGAGCGCGACGGCCAGCGGGAGCACCGCTCGGCGGGCAACGGCCCGTTCCACCGCGACGAGTGCGACGAGTGTGCCGACGGCCACCCAGGGTTCCGGCCGCAGTCCCAGCTCGAACGGCAGCCACCACGCGGCGAACGCGGCGGCGGCGATCCACGGCGTCGACCGGCGGGCCGCGAACCGACCCAGCCGGGGCAGCACCGCGCGCGACAGCAGCAGCCACGCCACGAGGCCGAGCAGCGTCGAGGGCAGCCGCAGCCACAGCATCGACGTCGAGACGGACGCCCACTCGCGCAGGAGCTCGTCGTACCAGCTGAACGGGGCCTCCGGCGCATTGAGCCAGCGGTAGGCGTTGCCGATGAAGCCGTCGGGACTGCGGACCATCCCGGCGATGTAGCCGTCGTCGACGGTGACCGGGCCGATCCACCACCACAGCGCGAGCAACAGCGCGACGACGGCGTCCACCGCGCGCGGGCGTCGAGGCCGGGCGAACAGCCGCACGCGTGGCAGGACCAGCTGGTCGCAGCGCCGGAGCGCGACGAGCGTGCCGACCAGCCCGAGCACCGCGATCGTGCCCAGCGCCGCCTTGAGCGGGCCGATGGAGGTCTCGAAGCGGGTGTCGGCGACGAGGTCGAGCGTCGGTGCCCCCGGTCCCGGAGGCACATCGGTGAACGCGCCGACGACGGCGGGCCGCACGTCGCCGTCGACGGTCAGGACCGGGGTGCCGTCGCGCAGGACCTGGGTACGGGCCGGGCCGGAGCCGACCGAGAAGGTGCAGGGGCCGCTGCCGACCGGCGTGGTGCCCAGGTCGACGCCCGCGCTGCGGACGAGCAGGCCCGGGCCGGGGGCGGCGACGAGGTCGAGACCCTGCATCGGGACGGCCTGCGGGTCCGGGTCGGCCGGGACGGTGGAGAACAGGGTCGTGCCGGGCGCGGCGGCCCGGACGGCGTCGCAGCCGATGGTCGCGGTGAGCGAGATCGGCTGGTAGGGCATCAGCGGGATCGCGGCGGCCGGTCCGGTGTCGGCGTCCCACGTGTACCGGGCCTGGATCTGGGTGACCGGCGCGAATGGGAAGGCCAGCACCGCGAGGATCGTCACCAGGCCGAGGACGAACGCCCAGTCGGCCGGCCCCGGGGCACGCCGGGGCCGGGCGGAGGCGGGTTCCGGAGGCGTCGGGTCGACGGCCTCGCGAGCGTCGGCCGGTGACACCACCCGGGCAGGCTAGCGCCGGGGCCGGCCGGGCCGGGTCGGCAACCGGACGTGACACGCCGAGTGACGCTGAGTAATCGTACGTTGCACTCGGTCACGCCCTTTCTCAGTTGATCGTGGGATACATCCGGATGCCACTGGGCGCTCACCGACAGTGAGTAGTCGGCTGCTCCATTCAGGCGCTGTCGAGGGACGCCCGTTACGGGCATCGGTCACCCTCGTTCAGGTTCGTGTGACGACCACTGCCGCGGACAGCGGCACGCGCCCTCTCGCGGGGCACCTGCGGGCACTCACCGGACTGCGCGTCGTCGCCGCCGTCTGGGTCGTCGTCTTCCACTTCCACTTCACGGCGCTGCCGGGGATGGCCGACGTCGTGAAGGTCGCCGGGCCGGTCGTGACGACGGGCGCACTCGGCGTCGACCTGTTCTTCGTGCTCAGCGGGTTCGTGATCGCCTACACCTACCTCGACGCGCTCGGCCCGGCAGTGCACGTGAGGGCCGCGGCGCGGTTCGTGTGGGCGCGGGCGGCGCGGCTGTGGCCCGCCTACGTCGTCGTGTTCAACCTGTTCGGCGTCTGGGTGCTCGCGCGGTACCTGTTCGGCCACGACGGGGTGGTCGCCTTCCAGTCGGTGCAGCCGGTCGTCAGCGTCGGGGAGTGGGTCCGCCAGCTGTTCATGGTCCAGCTGTGGGACCACAGCTTCTTCGACGGCGCGTCGTGGGTCGGGTCGACGTGGTCGATCAGTGCTGAGTGGCTCGCCTACCTGCTGTTCCCGCTCGCCGCACCGATGGTCCACCGCATCCGCCGGCTGCCCGTCCCGGTTCTCGCCGTGGTCGCGCTCGCGCTCATGGCTCCGATGGCCTGGGCCTACCTCGCGCTCGGCAGCCCGTACTACCCGTGGAGCTGGGTCACCCGGATCCTGTGCGGGTTCGGTGCCGGGGTGCTGGTCTGCGTGATCGTGCGCCGCATCCGGGTCACCCCGCGCGCCCGCCGGGTCGCCTCGCACGTCGCGAACGGAGGCGTCGTGGCGATCGTGGCCGGGCTGTGGGTGGGTGAGCGGGTCGCGCCGGGGCGCGGCGGGGTCGTCATCGTGTTGTTCCCCGTGCTGATCGGTGCGCTCGCGCTGGCCGACGGCGGCGTGGCGCGGCTGCTGTCCTCGCGGGCGTTCGTCGCGGGGGGCCGGGCGTCCTACAGCCTCTACCTCGTCCACATCCCGATCTTCGAGGTCTACTGGCTGGCCATGGCGTACGTGTCCGCGCTGTGGCAGCCCACCGTCGCCGCGCACCTCGTCGGGCTGGCGGTTCTGGTCCTGACGGGACCGACGGCCTGGGCGCTGCACCGGTGGGTCGAGGAGCCGGGCAGCCGGTGGATGCGGGCGCTGCCGGCGCGACTCGCCATCCGGCACAACCGGGCCGGACGCGCGACACTGCACACGTCGCCGGGTGGCGGTCCGTCGCGCGACCGCAGGCCGCCGCTCGGCACACACCCCGTGGCCGCGGGGCCGACCGTGTCCTACGGGCCGCCCCGTCAGCGCAGGCCCCGGCACGCGGCGGCGCTGGGAGTGCCGTCCGCGCTCGTCACCACGGGGGCTCCGGTCGCCGGTGGGAGACACGCCCGCAGGCCCGCGACGGGCGTCTGACCACAGGGGCCCGCTCGCACCCGCCGGCTCGCCGATGGTGTGCTGACCACGATGAGCGACGACCAGCCCCCTCCCGGTGCGCCGACCTCGACGGCCCGCGCCGAGCGCGTGACCGAGTGGCACGTGCGGGTCGCCCGGCACCACCTCGGCCCCGGCCCCTATCTCGACCACCTCTGTACCGACGGCAGGCGGCTGCGCCTGCTCTCGCGGGAGGGCCCGGCAAGCGGGTACGTCGCCGACGCCACCGTTGTGCAGCGGGTCCGCGAGGAGGCACCGGGCTGCCCCGTCGTCGGCGACCCCGACGACCTCCCCGACGCCGGCTTCCACGCGGTCGTCGCCGTCGAGGGCCTCGACGCACTCGACGACGCGGGAGTCCTCGCCGCGATCGACCTGTGGAAGCGGGTGCTGCGGCCCGGTGGTCGCGTCCTCGTGCAGGCGCCCGACGCCGGGGGACGCGGGCCGGTGCTGCGTGGCGTCGAGCGGGCGCCCGGCGACCGGGACCGCGGGCGTTGGGCGGAGCTGCTGGAGAGCGGCGGCCTGACGATCCTGCGCCAGGGCAGCGACGGCCTGTCGCGTCCGCCCTACGGCCGGGTGCCGGCCTGGCTGGACGTGCGGCTGCTGTCCACCTCGTCCCAGTTGTCGGCGGGCCGGCTGGTGCTCGGGCCCGGGTCGGGCGAGGCCGCGGTGTTCGTCGCGGAGGTTCCCGGGTGATGATCGGGGCATGACCGAACTGCTGCCCCTCGACCCCGACCAGCTGCTGACGACGACCCGGTCCGTCCGCAAGCGTCTCGACCTCGAACGTCCGGTGCCGCTGGAGATCGTCCGGGAGTGCCTCGAGATCGCCATGCAGGCGCCGACCGGCAGCAACCGGCAGGGCTGGCACTGGATCGTCGTGACCGACCCCGATCTGCGCAGGTCCGTCGCCGACCTCTACGCGCGCTCCTATCGCGCCTACCGCGACAGCCCCACGTACGCGGGCTCGGGCGACCCGTCGCAGAGCGCCGAGCGCCAGGCCACCCAGGCCCGGGTCAGCACCAGCGCCGACTTCCTCGCCGACCACATGGCCGAGGTCCCGGTGCTGGTCATCGGCGCCATCCACGCCGGAGCCGAGCTCCCCGCGGGCAACCAGGCCGGTCTGTGGGGATCGCTGCTCCCCGCGGCGTGGAGCCTGCAGCTCGCCCTGCGCGCCCGCGGCCTCGGCAGCGCCTGGACGACGCTGCACCTCAGCTACGAGAAGGAGGTCGCCGAGATCCTGGGCATCCCGCCGAACGTCCGGCAGGGCGTCCTGCTGCCCGTCGCCTGGACGAAGGGCACCGACTTCAAGCCCGCCCACCGCGAACCGCTCGACACCGTCCTCCACGTCGACGGCTGGTGAGTCGGACGGGCCCTCCGACACGCGACCGTTCGGACGCTCGCGGACCCGACCTCGGCAATAGCATGGGGGTGGGCCCCGATCCGGGGCCGTTCCCGCGTTGATCGGATGGAGTGCCCGTCGTGGCGACGGTGACCGGGGCGGGCGCGACCGTCGGGCCGGGGACGGCGGCACCGGACGGTGCCGCGGTCCGGCGCAGGCGGTGGGTCCGCGCCGTGCTCGTCGGGCTCGCCGCAGGCGGTGTCGTCCTCGGCGCGCGTGCGACGGGGCTGCTGATCGGCGGCCCGGGCCTGCTGCTGACGGTCGTGCTGGTGCTGCTGATCCCGACCTCGCGTGAGTTCTCGCGCCGGGTGCTGCTCGTCGGCTGCGTCCTCGTCGGCTGGCTGCCGGTGCTGTGGTGGGCGCCGATGCCGTTCGCCGGCCTGGGCCGGATGACCGTCGCCCTCGCCGCGACGGCCGCGCTGCTCGCCGCGTGGGTCGCCGCCGCCCCGCAGCCGGCGCGGCGGCTGCGGGCGCTGGTCCCGCGCTTCCGCGTGGTCGACGCCTACCCGGTGCTGGTCGTCGGGGCCGGTGCGGTCCTCCTCGCGCCGTGGCTGACCGTCAAGACGCCGGTCCAGTCGCTCGGCATGCTCATGCTGAGCTGGGACAACTCGGCCCACTTCGGCATGTTCCACATGATCCGCACGACGGGCGTGACCGCCGACGTCCTCCCGCCCCCCGCGACGGGCGGGCCGTGGCAGTTCGCGAGCTATCCGCAGGGCTTCCACACGCTGGTCGCGGCGCTCGTCGAGGTCTTCGACGGTCCGCAGGTCGCGTCCGTCGGCGGTGAGCTGCTCAGCTACACGCGCGGGGCGGCGCTGCTCGTCGTCGCCGCGACGGCGATGCTCGTCGCCGGGCTGGTCGCGCTGCCGTCGCTGCGGCGGCGACCGTTGCTCGCGCTGCCGCTCGCGACGCTCGTCGCCGCCGTGTTCCTCCTCGGGCCCGCGTCCTCGGCCTTCTACGACGGTTTCGGCAACTACGTGCTGGCCTGCGCGCTGGTCGTGGCGATCGCGCTGGTCGTCGTGCCTGCCGCGCGGGTGCTCTCGCCGCTGCACCTGCTGGCACTGGCGGGGGCGGTCGTCGGTGTCGCGCAGGGCTGGGCGCTCCTCGGTGTGCTCGCCGCGCCCGCGGCCCTCACGGCCCTGCTCCCGTTGCGGCGGGGCCGGTGGCGGACGCGGCCGGTCCGGTTGCTCGCGTGCGCCGTCGTGCTCGTGGCGGCGGGCGCGTGCCTGGCCCGCACGGTCGTCGTGCTCGCGACGGTCGGCGTGCCGAACCCGCTCGTCCTCACCGGCGGGCTCAGCCAGCCGAACCTGGGACTGGCGATCGGTGCGGCGGCAGCGGCGATCGTCGTGCCGATCGGGATGCGCTGGTGGACGAGGCGTCCCGAGCGACCGCGGCTCGTCGCGCTCGTGGCGGTGCCCGTCGCGGGGGTGCTCTGCAGCGTCGTCCTCGTGGTCATGCAGGTGGCGGCCACGGGCTCGGTCAGCTACTACGGCTACAAGTTCATGACGGCGGTGGAGATCGTCGCGCTGTGCCTGCTCGCGGTGCTGGGCGCGCACCTCGGCCGCCGGGTCACCCGCCGCCGCTGGCTCGTCGCGCCCGCGGCGCTGCTGTCGCTGGTCGTGGCGGCCGCGGCGACGCAGGCGTTCGGCTGGACGTTCGCGCAGATCCCGCCCGGACCGACGGCGGGCCTCGAGACGGCGGCACCCGCCGGGCTCGTCAGCCGCGAGATGGAGTACCGGCTCATCGACTCCCCGCCGACGACGGCCGACCTCGCCGAGCGGGTCGGCGGCGGCGCGCCCGACCTGCCCGGAATCGTCGTCTACCTCGACGTCACCGACGGCTACCCGGTCGACCCGATGATGGCCGCGCAGTGGTACTTCGCGCTGACCGGCACCTGGACGGCCGAGGGCAACGCGCTCGCGTCCGAGATCACCCTGCACGGCCGGGCGATGCAGGACTGGGCGACGGTGGCCACGAGGATCCTGCGGGCCCGCACGGACGTGTGGATCGCGGTGCGGCCGCAGGAGGCCCCGGCGCTGCGGGCGCTGCTGCCGACGAGGCTGGCGGCCCGCGTGACCACCCTGTGAGCGCGATGGTCGCCACGACGACCATCGGCGCCCACGACCTCAGAGCGGCAGGCGGCGGAAGATCGGCCGCGGCACGTGCCGCAGGATGCTCATGACGAACCGCAGCGGCGCGGGCGCCCACACCAGCTCCTTGCGGGTGCGCACCGCGTCGGCGACGATCGCCGCGACGGCCTCGGGCGTCGTCGAGAGCGGGGCGGCCTGCAGGCCCTCGGTCATCTTCGTGTGCACGAACCCCGGCCGGACGACGGTGACGACCACGCCGTGCGGGCGCAGCGCCTCGGTGAGACCGGAGTAGAACGCGTCGAGACCCGCCTTCGTGGAGCCGTAGACGAAGTTCGAGCGACGCGCCCGCTCGCCCGCGACCGACGACAGGGCGACCAGCGCGCCGTGGCCCTGCTCCTTGAGCCTGTCCGCGACCAGCACCCCGACCGAGACCGCCGCCGTGTAGTTGACCTGCGCGAGCTCGACGGCGTGCGCGGCGTCGGTCCAGGCCTGCTCGTTGTCGCCCAGCAGCCCGAACGCGACGACGGCGACGTCGACGTCACCACCGGCGAACGCCTTCTGCACGACGTCGGCGTGCGAGCCGAGGTCGGTGGCGTCGAACTCGACGGTCTCGACGGCGCAGCCGCGGCCCTCGAGCCGGGCGCGGGCCTCGTCGAGACGGGGGGAGGGGCGCGCGGCGAGCACCACCCGCATCGGCCGGTCGGAGGCGAACGCCTCGACGACGGCGAGGCCGATCTCGGAGGTGCCGCCGAGCAGCAGGATGCTCTGCGGGTTGCCCACGGCGTCGATCATCGGTTACACGAGCTCCAGTCGTCGTGACATGTCGGACGCGAAGACGCCCTCGGGGTCGACGGCGGCGCGGACCTTGCGCCACTCGTCCAGTCGCGGGTAGCCCCGGCGGATCGCCTCCGCGGAGGTGCGCGACTCCTTGGCCAGGTAGTGCCGCCCGCCCGCGTCGAGCACGATGGTGTCGAGCTCGTCGCACAGCTCGCCGAGCCCGCGGCCGATCGGGATGTCGACGCACAACGTCCAGCCCGGCCTCGGGAACGACAGCGGTGCCCGGTTGCCCTCGCCGAACCGCTTGAGGACGTTCAACGCCGAGACCTTGCCCGCCGCGGTGATCCGCTCCAGCACCGTCCTGATCACGTCGCCGCGGTCCGGCGGGACGACGAACTGGTACTGCAGGAACCCGTTGGGCCCGTAGCCACGGTTCCACTCGCCGATGATGTCGAGCGGGTGCAGGAACTGCGTGATGTTCTGGACGGCGCCGTGCTTCGTCGGCGACTTCCGGTACCAGAGCTCGCTGAAGATCTTCCCGGTCAGCTTGTTGAGCATCCCGGGCGGGAACACGTCGGGCACGGTGAGCAGCTGCGGCGCGTCGAACTTCAGCGGCTGGGCGCGCAGCTTCTCCGGCAGGTCGTCGAGGCGCGCGTGGTTGGCGCGGGTGAGGATGCCGCGGCCGAAGTGCGGCCCCGTCGTCACCGCGTCGAACCAGGACACCGACTCCGCGTACTTCTCGTCGTCGCGGGTCTGGCGGTCCATGAGGTCGTCGAGGTTGTCGATCTGGTCGGTGTCGACGAGGAAGTACGCCGTCTCGACGTGGTGCAGCCGCAGCCGCGCCCGCACGACGATGCCGGTGAGACCCATGCCGCCGACGGTCGCCCAGAACAGCTCGGAGCCCTCGCCGTCGGGTGTCAGCTCGCGGACCGCGCCGTCGGCGGTGACCAGCACCATCGACTCGACGTGGTTGCCGAAGCTGCCCACGACGTGGTGTGCCTTGCCGTGGATGTCCGCGCCGATCGCGCCGCCGATCGTCACCTGCCGGGTGCCGGGCAGCACGGGGAGCCACAGCCCGAACGGCAGCGCCGCGCGCATCAGGGTGTCGAGGCTGACGCCGGCGTCGACGTCGACCAGGCCGGACTCCGCGTCGATCGAGTGGATGCGCGACAGGCCAGTCATCTCGACGACGCGCCCGCCGCCGTTCTGTGCCGGGTCGCCGTAGGAGCGCCCGAGGCCGCGGGCGATGACGCCGCGCGGGCCGGCGCCGCGGATCGCGGTGGCGACCTCCTCGGGATCGCGCGGCGTCACGACCTCGGCGACCGAGGGCGCCGTGCGACCCCATCCGTGCAGGCGGCGGGGCTCCCCGACGGGAGCGGGCAGGCTCGACATCGCGGCCAGGCTACGCGGGTCGCCGGTCCGACCGGCGTGGGCCTGCTCGGTGCGAGCCCCTCCCCCGCAGGAACGGCACTTTCCCGCAGCCCAGTTGCGGGAAAGTGCCGTTCCTGCACCCTGGGGAGCCCGGGACTGCCGGGGCCACCCGCGCCGTGTGTCAGGGTGGTCGGCGTGCTCGACGTGTCGACGGCCGCCGCGCCGGTCGCGGACCGTCCGCGGCAGGTCGCCAGGGTGCGCCTGCCGCCGCTGCTGCTGGTCGGGCTGGCCTACCTCGCGGTCTCGCTCGGTCTGCAGCACCGCGTCCTCGGCGCCTTCACGACGTCGACGATCGGCGACGTCACCGGCGACCCCGACCTCTTCGCGTGGTGGCTCACCTGGACCCCGTGGGCGGTCCTGCACGGCCAGAACCCGCTGGTCACCAACTGGATGCACTACCCGCTCGGCGTCAACGGCATGTGGAACACGACGGTCCCGCTGCTCGGCGTGCTCCTCGCGCCGGTCACGCTCACGGCGGGGCCGGTCGCGTCGTACAACGCCGGCATGATCCTCGGCCCCGTCGTGTCCGGGGTGGCGCTCGCCTGGGCCCTGGGCCCGTGGGTGCGCCGGTGGCCCGCGCGGGCGGTGGCCGGGGCCATGTACGCGTTCGGGCCGTTCCTGGTGGCGCACGCGTCGGCCGGGCACCTGAACCTGGTGTGGTCGGTGTTCCCGCCGGTCCTGCTCCGCCTCGTGCACGTGTTGTTCGTCCGCGGCCCGCGTCGTCCCTACCGCACGGGCGCCCTGGTCGGGCTGGTGCTCGCCGCGCAGACCCTGCTCTACACGCAGACGCTCGCGCTCGGGGTGCTGATGCTCGTCGTCACGGCGGTCGTGCTGGCGATCCGGTTCCCGGCGCGGGTGCGGCCGGCACTCCCCGGGCTGGTCCGGGCGGGCGCGGCGTGCGTCGGCGTGTACGCGGTGGTGTGCGCGTACCCGCTGTGGCTGATCCTCGCCGGCCCGCAACGGCCGCGCTCGACGATCCGCGATCGGCTCTACGGCGTCACCGACCTCGCCAACGTCGTCGTGCCGACGCCGCTCACCGCCCTGCGCCTGGTCCCCCACGGTATCGCGAACACCATGCGCGCCAACGTCGGCGAGCAGGGCGGCTACCTCGGGCCGGCGATGATCGTGCTGGTGGCGGTCCTGGTCGTCGTCGTGCGGTCGACGCCGTTGCGGATCGCGGCGACCGTCGGGCTCGTGTCGCTGGTGCTCTCGTTGGGGCCGTCGCTGGTGGTCGCCGACCACGAGACGGGCTTCCTGCTGCCGTGGACGGTGCTGTCGCCGGTGCCGCTGCTCGGCGAGGCGGAACCGGTCCGGCTGCAGGCGGTCACGCTCATGTGCGTCGCGATGGTCGTCGGCATCTGGCTCGACCGGCTCACCTCGATCCGCCGTCTCGCCGGGGTCGGTGCCGCGTCCCTGGCGACGGCGTTCGCCCTGCTCACCCTGCTGCCCGCGGGGGCGTACGCGGCCCGCGAGGCGGCGACCCCGACGTTCTTCGCCCATGCGGCGCAGCACCTGCGGCCGGGCGACGTCGTCGAGACCGTGCCGGCGGTGACCAGCGTGTGGGACGGCGGGGCCCGGCCGATGCGCTGGCAGGCGCAGGCCGACATGGGCTACAAGATCGTCGGGGGCTACTTCATCGGCTCCGACGCGGCGAACGACGTGCTCATCGAGGCACCCGTCACGCCCTACCAGCGCGGGGTCGACGACATCGCGGCGCACCGGCCGGTCTCGGTCCCGGCGAGCGCCGCGGCCGAGTCGTTGCGCGCGGCGGGCGTGACCGTCGTGGTCGTCGTCCCGGAGCCCGACCGCGACACCCCGGCGGTGCTGGCATGGACGGCCGCCGCGACGGGCGTCACCGGGACCCCTGTCGACGACGCCTGGGTGTTCCGCCTCTGACGTGCGGCGCAGTCGCGACTAGGCTTGCTGTGGTGAGCCTGCAGCCGTCGTCGCCCGGTGAGCCGCCGGGGATTCGCATCTCCGACGCCGACCGCGAGCGTGCTGCCCAGCGGCTGCACACCGCGCTCACCGAGGGCCGCATCACCGTCGCCGAGCTGGAGGAGCGGCTGGCGGTCGTCTACGCGGCCCGCTACGGCTCCGAGCTCGTCCCGCCGCTGGCCGACCTCCCGGGCGACCCGCTCGACGTCACCGTCCCCGCCCCACCGCCCTCGACGCCCGCGGGCCCGCCCGTCGTCCTGCGGACGGGGATGGGGTCGTTGCGGCGCAGCGGATCCTGGCAGGTCCCGGCGCGGCTGCGGGTGCAGAGCGGGATGGGCTCGGTCGTTCTCGACTTCTGCGAGGCCGAGATCCGGCACCCCGTCGTCGAGATCGAGTTCGAGCTGGGTGCCGGATCGGCCCGGGTCCTGCTGCCGGACAACGCGACCGCCGACGTCGACGGCCTCGTCTCCGGGATGGGGAGCGTCAAGTCGAAGGTGCCCGCGACGCCGCGGCCCGGCGCGACCCACTTCCGGATCTACGGCCGCACGACGATGGGGTCGGTGACCGTCCGACGCCGGTACCGCCTCGCGGGGCACTGGTTCTGACCGGGTTCCCGTGAGTGGGCTGGGGGATCAGCGGAAGCGCCTGCCCTCGTCGCGACGGTAGGCCCAGCCCGCCAGCGCGGCCGTGACGACGACCCAACCGGCGAACGCGACGACGGTCAGCACGCTCGGCGCTATGCCCTGCACCGCCCAGACGACGATGTCGCGGGCCCCGCGCGAGGGCAGCAGCTGCGAGACCGTCTGCAGCCAGGCCGGGAACAGCTGCGGCGGCAGGAACAGCCCGCCGCCGAACGCCAGCGGGAAGAAGATCAGCTGCGTGACGGGCAGCGCCGCCTTCACCGGCAGCGAGTAGCCGACGGTCAGCCCGCCCAGCAGGAACGGCAGGCCCGCGACCAGCATCGCGACCAGCCCGGCGAGAAAGCGCAGGGGGGTCGTCGTCGCCGAGGTCAGGGCCGCGCCGACGACCGTCACCGGCACGATCGCGATGAGCGCGAACACGAAGCCGGTGAGCAGCCTGCCGGCGATCCGCGGCGTCGCGGCCGCGGGCAGCGTCCGGACGTAGGGGTCCCAGGCGTGCTCGCGGTCGTCGGCGACCCCGACGCCGAAGGTGAACAGGAAGCTCGACAGCACGCCGAACACCGCGAGCTGCACGACCGCCGACGTGGCGGCCACGCTGTCGTCGCCGTAGCCGAACGGGACGACGAAGAACAGCAGCGAGAGCGCCGGGAAGATCGCCGCCGAGCCCACGGCGATCGGCACCCGGAGGTTCTCCAGGAGCAGGTAGCGGAAGTGCGTCCGGGTCAGTGCGAGGGTCGTCATGCCGCCGCCTCCGTGAGCGTCAGGAACGCCTCTTCCAGGGATGCCGTGCGGACCTGCAGGTCGCGGAACGCTGCCCCGCTGCGCACGAGGTCGCGCACGAGCAGATCGGCGTCGGCGGTGTGCAGGCGGTGCCGGTCGCCGTCGACGTCGTCGCGGACGACGCCCGGCAGCGGCGGCAGCGCGTCCGACCGCAGCTCGACGAGCGAGAGCCCGACGAGTCGCCGCACCGACGCCGTGTCGCCCTCGGCGAGCACCTGGCCCGCCCCGATGACGACGACCCGCTGCGCGAGCTCCTCGATCTCGTCGAGGTAGTGGCTGGTCAGCAGCACGGTGCCGCCGCCGTCGTGGTAGGCGCGCACGCCGTCCCACAGCGCGCGGCGGGCCTCGGCGTCGAGCCCCGTGGTCGGCTCGTCGAGCACGACGAGCGCCGGGTCGCCCGCGAACGCCAGTGCCACCGCGAGCCGGCGCTTCTGCCCGCCCGACAACCCGCCGCACTGGCGTCGCTCCAGCCCCGTGAGCCCGAACCGCTCCAGCACCTCACCGGCGGGCAGCGGCTGCGGGTAGTGCCGCGAGACGAAGGACAGCACCTCGCCCACCCGCAATGTGGCCGGCAGCCCGGTCTCCTGCGGGGTGACGCCGAGGCGCTGCCGGCGGCCGGGGTCGGTCGGGTCGCCGCCGAAGAGCTCGACGTGGCCGGAGTCGGGCCTGCGCAGCCCGGTGAGCAGGCTCAGCAGCGTCGACTTGCCCGCGCCGTTGGGACCGAGCAGGCCGGTGATCGTGCCCCGCACGACGTCGAGGTCGACGCCGTTCAACGCCACCGTCGAACCGAAGCGGCGGATGACGCCGCGGGCCGTGGCGACGGGGCGGACCAACTGCTCGCCCACGTCGGAGGGGGTCCGCTGCGCGGTGTCGGTGGTCATGGCGCCGTGCTCCTGTCCGGGTCGTCGGCCTCGCGCGGCGCGACGGCGGCCGCGGTGGCGGGGTCGAGCAGCGCGCGCAGCGCCGCGGTGTAGTCCTCGAAGGCGCGCCTGCCCCGGTGCGTGAGCTCCACGTACGTCACGGGCGTGCGCCGCTGATGGGCCTTGGTGATCTCGACGTAGCCCGCGTCCTCGAGCTTGCGCAGGTGCGTCGAGAGGTTGCCCGCGGTCATGTCGAGCAGCTCCTGCAACCGGGGGAACGTGATCTTGTCGCCGGCGCACAGGGAGGCGAGGCTCGCCGTCACCCGCAGCCGTGCCTGCGCGTGGATCACCGGGTCGAGCTCGGGCATCGCGGTCACCGGGCACTCCGGCGGGCCAGCGCCCGGACCCCGGCGAACAGCAGCGCCCCGCCGCCGCCGAGCCCGATGACCAGCGGGCTCGCCGGCAGCCCGACGAGCATCGACACCACCGCGACGACCATGATCCAGATGCCGAGCACGTAGTCGACCCGGCTCGTCCAGATCGCGCCCGACAGCATGTAGAGCGCACCGGCCAGGAACACGTAAAGCGCGGGGCCGACGACGGCCATCGTGTCGCCGGGGACGCCCGTCGAGCCGAGGGCGCCGACGAGCACGCCGAGCAGCACCATCGAGATCGGCCAGCTCAGGCCGTACCAGAGGCCCTGCCGGGTCGACGGTCCGCTGATCCCGCGCCCGGTCCGGATGCCGATGACCGCGCTCAGGACGGAAGCGGCCACGACCGCCACGCCCGTTCCCCAGCCGGAGGCGGCGGGGCTCACGACGTCGATCCCGGCCAGGAACCACACGAGGCCGATCACCACCCAGACGACGCCCCAGATCGTGTAGAAGACGCCGATGCTGGGTGTGAGCCGCGACGCCGCGTGCGACTGCGCCTGCTGGATGATCGCCAGCGCGTCGGCGGCGGAGGGGGTCACGTCCCCGTCCGTGCCCTGCTCGCGCCCGGTCGTGCCGCGCTCTGCCATGGCGCGTTCCCCCAAACCAGTTTGAACCAGTGGCAACTTTGTAGCGCAAACTCCACTGCCATGGCAAGTGAGTTCCTCGGTACGGGTCTGATGCGATGGCCGACGACGCCGTCGCCCGCCGCACCGGATCGCCCGACGCCGCCGGCACGCCGGGTCGTCGACACCGTCCGGCCGGGTTGAGACCATGCGTGCGAGGCGGTCCCGGCGTCGCGACGGAGGTGCTCGTGGTGCAGCCGCTGCTCGCGACCAAGCTCCACGTCCCCAAGCGACGCCGCGCCCTGGTGCCGCGGCCGCGGCTCAGTGAGCGGCTGAGCCGCGCCGACGGCGCCGCGTTGACGCTGGTCTCGGCGCCTGCCGGGTTCGGCAAGACGACCGTCCTGACCGAGTGGCTCGACTCCGGCAGCGCCGGGGCGGGCGCGGTCGCATGGCTCTCGCTCGACGAGGGGGACAACGACCCGGCCGTGTTCTGGACATACGTCCTCGCGGCGCTGCGGACCGTGTCGGACGCCATCGGGGCCGACGTCGGGTCGTCCGTCGACGCCGTGCCGACGCGGCTGGTCAACGAGCTCGCGGCGCTCCCCGGCGAGCTCGTCCTGGTGCTCGACGACTACCACGTCGTCGACTCGTCCGAGGTCCGTGACGGCGTGCAGCTCCTGGTCGAGCACCTGCCCGCACAGGTCAGGCTCGTCATCGCGACGCGGACCGACCCCGTCCTCCCGCTGGCGCGGATGCGCGGGCGCGGGGAGCTCGTCGAGCTGCGCGCCGCGGACCTCCGGTTCACCGACGAGGAGGCGGCGACCTACCTCGGCGAGGTCATGGGCCTCGACCTCACCGGCGACGACGTCGCGGCACTCGAGGCCAGGACGGAGGGCTGGATCGCCGCCCTGCAGCTCGCGGCGTTGTCGATGCAGGACCGCGACGACGTCGCCGGCTTCATCGCGAACTTCGCCGGGGACGACCGCTACATCGTCGACTACCTCGTCGAGGAGGTCCTGCAGCGCCAGCCGGAGCCCGTCCGCTCGTTCCTGTTGCAGACGTCGGTGCTGGGCAGGTTGACCGGCCCGCTGTGCGACGCCGTCACCGGCCGCGACGACGGCGCCGCCGTGCTCGACGCGCTCGACCGCGGCAACCTCTTCGTCGTCCCGCTCGACACCCGTCGTCGCTGGTACCGGTACCACCACCTGTTCGCCGACGTCCTGCAGGTCCATCTGCTCGACGAGCAGCCCGGCGCCGTCGCCGACCTGCACCCGCGGGCCTGCGCCTGGCACGAGCGCGAGGGCGACCTGGCCGAGGCGGTCGCGCACGCCCTCGCCGCGGGGGACCACGACCGCGCCGCCGACCTGATCGAACCGGCCCTGCCCGCCCTGCAGCAGCACCGGCAGGAGGCGACGATGCGGCGCTGGCTCGAGGCGCTGCCCGACGAGGTCGTCCGCGCCCGGCCGGTGCTCTCCGTCGGGTACGTGGCCGCGCTCATGGTCAGCGGGGACGCCGCAGAGGTCGACGAGCGGCTGCGCGACGTGGAGCGCCTGCTCACCGCGGACGACGCCCCGGCTCCGGGGACGGTCGTCGTCGACGAGGAGGCCTTCCGCAGGCTGCCCGCCGCGATCGCCGTCTACCGCACCGGGCGCTTGCTGCTGTCCGGCGACGTGCCGGGCGCGATCGCCCACGCCCGGACCGCTCTCGACCTCCTGCGTCCCGAGGACCACCAGGGGCGCGGCGCGGTCGCCGGCCTGCTCGGCCTGGCCCACTGGACCACCGGCGATCTCGACGCGGGACTGCGCTGGTGGACCGAGGCGGCCGCCGCGCTGGAGAGCGCGGGATTCAGGTCCGACGTGACGGGTGCAGCTCTCGCAACGGCCGACATCCGCTCGGCGCAGGGCCGCCCGGGCCAGGCGATGGCCGCGTACGACCGGGCCCTGCGGATCGTCGATCCGGGAACCGGGACACCGCTGCGGGGAGCGGCGGACCTGCACGTCGGCATGGCCGGCGTGCTGCTGGAACGCGGCGACGCCGCGGCCGCGCGGCGGCATCTCGCGGCCGCGGACGAGCTGGGGGAGGCCGGCGGGCTGCCGCAGTTCCCGTACCGCCGGTGCGTCGAGCTGGCCCGGGTGCACGAGGCCGACGGCGACGTCGACGGAGCGCTCGCCCTGCTCGCGGAGGCCGAGCGCCGCTACGTCGCCGACTACTTCCCCGAGGTGCGGCCGGTCGCCGCGCTCCGCGCCCGGCTGCTCGCCCGGCAGGGCCGGTGGGGCGAGGCCCTCGGCTGGGCGCGCGAGCGCGGGCTGTCGCCCGCCGACGAGCTCGACTACCTCCACGAGTTCGCGCACCTGTGCCTGGCCCGCGCACTGGCCGCCCGGCACGCCGCCACCGGCGAGCAGCAGGCCCTTCTCGACGCCGTGTCGCTGCTCGACCGGCTGACGGCCGCGGCGGAGGCGGGCGGGCGGACCGGCAGCCTGATCGAGCTGCTGGTCGTGCGGGCCGTCGCCGAGCAGTCGCGCGGCGACAGCGGGGCCGCGGCCGCCGCCTTGCGCCGCGCCGTCGACCTCGGCGAGCCGGCGGGCTACGTGCAGGTGTTCCTCGACGAGCGCCGGTCGCTCGCCGCCCTGCTGGCGACGGTCGCGACCCCGGGCGGCGTGCTCGCCGCCCAGGTCCGGCGGCCCACGGCCGACGTCCCGGGCGGCCCGGTCGACGCGCTCAGCGCCCGCGAGCTGGACGTCTTGAGGCTGCTGGACACCGACCTGGACGGCCCGGACATCGCGCGCCGGCTGTTCGTGTCCGTCAACACCGTCCGGACCCACACGAAGAACATCTACGCCAAGCTCGGCGTGAACAACCGCCGCGCGGCGGTCCGCCGCGGCGACGAGCTCGGCCTGCTGGGGCGCGCGGGCGAGCGCTGACGGCCGCGGCGCCGCGCGTCTTTCCCGGCATCGCGCGGATCCTGCGGACAGCGCGCGCCCAGCAGTCGGCCCGGCGACCGCACAACCCGCGCGCCGAACTCACCAACCGGCTCACAACGTGTGGTGAGCCGGACTCACCATTCCGGCTCCTACGGTCCTGCGCACGGTCGGGAACGGTCCCGGCCGACACGGGCGGGAGACCCGGATGACGACGTATCCGTGCTGCTACGAGGTCCGGCTCGACGGGCGCCTCGACGAGCGCTGGGCCGGCTGGTTCGACGGGATGACGGTCACGACCGACGGCGACGGCACGACGACGCTGCGCGGACCGCTCGTCGACCAGGCGGCACTGCACGGGCTGCTGCGCCGCGTCCACGACCTGGGCCTGGCCCTGGTCTCGGTGACCCGACTCGATCCCGGCCACTGAACGCTGGATGAGGAGACCGACATGACGACCACCGTCGCGACGGCGCCGCCGACGACCGACCCGATGCGCCGCAGGGCGTTCGCCGCGGGTGCGCTCTACCTGCTCACCTTCGTCTCGATGCCGACGCTCGCCCTCTACGGTCCCGTCCGCGAGCATGCCGACCTGGTCCTGGGCGCGGGCAGTACCAGCGGGCTGCTCTGGGGCGCGCTGTCCGAGGTCGTCGTTGCCCTCGCCGGCATCGGCACCGCCGTGGTGCTCTACCCCGTCGCGAGGCGGCAGAGCGAGACGGCCGCGCTGGGCTTCGTGACCTCCCGCGTGCTGGAGGCGGCGCTGATCCTGGTCGGCGTCGTGAACGTGCTGTCGATCCTCACGCTGCGCGAGGAAATGGCAGGCACCGCCGGTGCGGACCCCGCCGCGCTGGTCACGACCGCCCACGCACTGGTCGCCGGGTACGACTGGGCGTTCCTGCTCTCGCAGAGCCTCGCGCCGGTCGTCAACGCACTCTGCCTGGGTTACGTGCTGTACCGCTCGGGCCTCGTGCCGCGCGTGCTCCCGCTGATCGGGCTCGTCGGGGCGCCGCTCCTGCTGGCGTCCGACGTCGCGATCTTCTTCGGCCTGTACGACCGGATGGCTCCTGTCGCGGCGTTCAGCGCGCTCCCGATCGCGGTCTGGGAGTTCTCGCTCGGCGTGTACCTGGTCGTCAAGGGCTTCCGCCCGGCCGCCGTCGCGGCGCTGCGCTGATCGACCCTGCCGATCCGGTGCGTGGGGTGACGAATCCGTCGCCCCACGCACCGCACTGCGGGTGGCAACGGGCGCCGGCACCGGACAGTGACCGCCTTCGAGGGGTCGCTAGCCTGGTCGCGTGACCGCGACGCAGGAGCGTGCCGGGATGAGCCTGGTCGGACAGCTCACCCGCTTCGTCGCCGTCGGCGTCGCTTCGGCGGCGGTCGACTACGGCGTCTACCAGCTCCTGCTCCTCGCCGTCGGGATGGACCCGCACGTCGCCAAGGGCATCAGCTTCATCCTCGGCACGACGACGGCGTACCTGCTCAACCGCCGCTTCACGTTCACCGAGGCCGGCGGTGGCACGGGCCGGTTCGCCGGCTTCGTCGCCCTCTACGCGACGACGTTCGCCATCAACGTCGGTGTCAACGCGCTGGCGCTCGCCCTGCTCCCGCAGATGCCGCTGCGCACGTCGGTGGCCTGGGTCATCGCCCAGGCCTGCGCCACGGCGATCAACTTCGTGATGCTGCGGACCGTCGTGTTCCGCGTCCCGAAGAACGCCGCCCCGAAGAATCCCGCCCCGAAGAATCCTGCCCCGGAAGCCTGACCGGCGGTCAGGGGCGGTCGAACCGCTCCGCCGCGCCCGCACGCACCAGCCGCAGCCACTCCCGGAACTGTGCCGGGCTGCGCTTGGTGACCAGGAAGTACCAGGCGTAGCGCGGCACGTCGAGCACTCCGACGCGACGCATCCCCGGCTGCGCGATGAGGTAGCCCCGGTTGCGGTAGGTGTAGAAGCGCTTGACCGGGTCGTCGGGGTCGCGGGCGTGGAGCCGCCCGCGCAGCATCGGCTTGTCCTCGCCGACGGCCGCCGGGTGCAGGTAGGCGGCCTGCAGCGCGGTCCCGAAGGGCAGCCCGGACCGCACCAGCCTGCGGTGCACGTCGACCTCGTCGCCGCGGACGAACAGCCGCAGGTCCGGGACTCCGACGCGTTCGAGGGTGGCCGCCCGGAACAGCGCGCCGTTGAACAGCGCCGCGATGCCCGGCAGGAGCTCGGCGTCGGCCGACTCCTCGGCCAGCAGCCCCGACCGCGTCGCGTGCCAGGTCAGGCCGCGACGTACGGGGAACGCGAGCCGGTCGGGGTCGTTGCGGTCGGCGACGGTCGGCGACACCGCCGCCAGCCCGCGACGGTCCGCGAGGTCGAGCAGCGTCGCGAGGACGGTCTCGTCGGCGGCGAGCCCGTCGTCGTCGCCGAGCCAGACCCAGTCGGCGCCGAGGGCGAGCGCGTGCAGGATGCCGAGCGCGAAGCCGCCGGCGCCGCCGAGGTTGCGCCACGACGGGATCCACGTCGCCGGCAACCCGCAGCCCTCGACGACCTCGCGTGCCGACTCGTCCGGCCCGTTGTCGACGACGACGAGGTGCGCGATCGGATGCGTCTGCTTGGCCATGGCGGCCAGCGAGTCGACGAGCATCGCCGCCCGGTGCCGCGTGACGACGACCGCGACCACGGACCCCGGGGGGAGGGGGGTCACCGGCGCTCGAGCTCCGCCAGCACGTCGTGGCCCTTGTAGTGGTGCAGGACCTCGCGCAGCGGACCGTGCTCGCGGATGGTGCCGTGCTCCATCCAGATCGCGGTGTCGCACAGGTCGGCGAGGAACTCGTCGGAGTGCGAGGCGAAGACGAGGATGCCGGAGCGCTCGACGAGCTCGTTGAGCCGGTCACGGGCCTTGGCCAGGAACTGCGCGTCGACCGCGCCGATGCCCTCGTCGAGCAGCAGGATCTCGGGGTCGATGCTGGTCACGACGCCGAGCGCGAGCCGGACCCGCATGCCCGTCGAGTAGGTGCGCAGCGGCATGTCGAGGTAGTCGCCGAGCTCGGTGAAAGCGGCGATGTCGTCGACCCGGGACTCCATCTGCTTCTTGGTCATCCCCAGGAAGAGTCCGCGGATGAGGATGTTGTCGAGGCCGGTGATCTCCGGGTCCATGCCGACCGCGAGGTCGAACACCGGGGCGACCTTGCCCTGCACGACGGCCTGCCCGCGCGTCGGCTCGTAGATGCCCGACATCAGCCGCAGCAGCGTCGACTTGCCCGCGCCGTTGTGCCCGACGAGCGCGACCCTGGCGCCCTTGCGCAGCGACAGGTTGATGTCGCGCAGCGCCTCGATGATCGGGACCTTGCTCTCGGTGCCGATCCGGCCGCCCGCCTTGCCCAGCACGGCCTTCTTCAGCGAGCGGGACTTCGCGTCGAAGATGGGGAAGTCGACACGGGCGTCGCGGATGTCGATGGTCGGGTCGGTCATCTCGTCACACCCAGTAGGCCACGCGGGCACGGTAGTTGCGCATGCAGACCAGGGCGACGGCCCAGCCGACGACGGTGATGACACCGACGACGATCCAGTGCCGCCACGTGATCGCGTCGCCGAGCATCGGCTCCCGCAGGATTTCGATGAAGTGCAGCACCGGGTTGAGCTCGGCGATCCGGGCCCGCTCGGCGACGGCGGGGTTCTCCTGCAGCCGGTCGTAGGACCAGACGATCGGCGTCATGAAGAACACGAGCTGGGTGAGGCTCGCGACGATCGGCGGGATGTCGCGGAACCGGGTGGCCAGGATGCCCGAGAGGATCGTGATCCAGCCGCCGTTGAGCACGAGCACCGCGAAGGCGGGCAACGCCATCAGCGACATCCAGCCCAACGGGTGCGGGAAGATGATCATCAGGATGACCCAGACGATCACGTTGTGCGCGAAGAACAGCACCTGGCGCCACACCAGGCGGTAGACGTGCAGGCTCAGCGGCGCAGGCAGGAAGCGGATGAGCCCCTCGTTGGCGATGAAGACCTCGCTGCCCTCGAGGATGCAGCCCTGGATGAAGTTCCAGATCAGCAGGCCGGTGGCGACGTAGGGCAGGAAGGTCTTGATGTCCTCGTTGAACAGCGCGCCGTAGAGGATGCCCATCGCGGTCGCGATGACGGCCATGCTGATGCTGATCCACAACGGCCCCAGCACCGAGCGCCGGTAGCGCTGCTTGATGTCCTGCCAGCCGAGGTAGCCCCACAACGACCGCTGGCGCCAACCCTGGCTCAGGTCGTCGAAGGCGCGGGTCCAGCTGCGGGGACCGGGCACGTCGGGAAGCGGGCGAGCCTGCTCGGCAGGGCCCCCCTCAGCGGTCACGGTCACAGCCACGCAGCGAGGGTACCTGCGGGTGACGAACGTCCGACGCGCGGTGGGCCGAGGTCGATCCGGGCCGCGACGAACGGCCCCGACCTGCAGCTGAGCAGGCGAGGGGACCGTTCGTCGCGGACCCGGAGCGGTGGTTCAGAGGTACTGACCGGTGCCGCGGCCCATGCCCTCGGGCACCGGCTGACCCTGCGGCGGCATCGCACCCGGCGGCAGCCCGCGGCGCATCTGCTCGAGCTGGGCGCGGGCGGCCATCTGCTGGGCGAACAACGCGGTCTGGATGCCGTGGAACAGGCCCTCGAGCCAGCCGACGAGCTGCGCCTGCGCGATGCGCAGCTCGCTCTCGGACGGCGTGGTGTCCTCGGTGAACGGCAGGCTCAGCCGGGCGAGCTCTTCGCGCAGCTCGGGGGCGAGACCCTCCTCGAGCTCCTTGATGGAGTTCTCGTGGATCTCCTTCAGCCGGACCCGCGAGGCCTCGTCGAGGGGAGCGGCCCGCACCTCCTCGAGCAGCTGTTTGATCATGGTCCCGATCCGCATGACCTTCGCGGGCTGCTCGACCATCGAGGCGGGACCCTGCTCCTCGGTCTCCTCCTCGTTCTGCGGGACGCGGGCCATGCCGACGGGGCGCCCGTCGGGGCCGATCACCACGACCTGCTGCTCGACGTCGTTCTGCTCGTCAGACGGCTGGCTCATGTGCCCATCATTGCGCGCCCGCCCCGACGGCGCCGTCCCGCACCCGGGGTCAGATGGTCAGCAGGAGCTTCCCGACGACCCCGCCCGCCTCGAGCGTCCGGTGCGCCTCACCGGCCTCGCGCATCGGCACGGTGGCGTGCACGACGGGCCGGACCCGGCCGTCGGCGACCATCGGCCACACCTGTTCACGCACCCCCGCGACGACGCGTGCCTTGCCCTTGGGGCCGTCGAGCGGCCGGCCGCGCAGTCCCAGCGCGGTCACGCTCGCGCGCTTGGTGAGCAGCGCCGCGAGGTTGAGCTCGCCCTTCACCCCGCCCTGTAGGCCGATGACCATCAGCCGTCCGTCCGTCGCGAGCGCCGTGACGTTGTTCGCGAGGCCCTTCGCCCCCATGTTGTCGAGGATGACGTCGGCGCCGTGCCCGTCGGTGGCCGCCAGCAGCGCCTCGGCGACGTCGTCGTGGTAGTCGATGACGATGTCGGCCCCCAGCTCCCGGCAGCGCTCCAGCCGGTCGGGCGCGCCCGCGGTCGCGGCCACCCGGGCGCCCAGTGCCTTGGCGACCTGGATCGCGTGCGTCCCGATGCCGCTGCTCCCGCCCTGGACCAGGAACGTCTCGCCCGAGGTCAACCCCGCTGCGTCGACGACGTTGGACCACACCGTGCAGGCGACCTCCGGCAGCCCCGCGGCCGTCGTCAGGTCGACGCCGGACGGTAGCGGCAGCACCTGCGTCGCGGGCACCGCGACCTTTTCCGCGTAACCGCCGCCCGACAGCAGCGCGCAGACCTCGTCGCCGATCCCGAGTCCGACGACACCCTCGCCGACCTGCGAGATCCGCCCCGAGCACTCCAGCCCGATGATGTCCGACGCCCCCGGCGGCGGCGGGTAGTTGCCCTGCCGCTGCATGACGTCGGCCCGGTTCACCCCCGCCGCGACGACGTCGACGACGACCTCGCCCGGCCCCGCCTGGGGGTCGGGGACCTCGGTCCACTCCATGAGCTCCGGTCCACCCGGCTCGCGCATCGTGATCGCGTACATGACGCAGACGCTATTGCGCTTGCGCTCGTACGGCACCCTTCGGTCATGCCCGCGCCGCCCGATCCCTGGCCCCTGCGCCATCTCGTCCTGCGCACCCCCCGCCTCGAGCTGCGTCCCGACGACGACGCCGGCCTCGACGAGCTCGTCGCCGTCGGCTACCGCGGTGTGCACCCGCCCGAGGAGATGCCCTTCCACGTTCCCTGGACCGACGCCGACCCCCGCTACCTCGGCCGCGGGATGCTGCAGCACTTCTGGCAGCAGCGGTCGGTGCTCGCACCCGAGAGCTGGGCCGTGCACTTCCTCGTCCGGTTCGAGGGCCGGGTCGTGGGGGTGCAGACGTTGCGGGCCGACGAGTTCGCCGTCAACCGCCGCGTCGACTCCGGCTCGTGGATCGGCATAGAGGCGCAGGGCAAGGGGATCGGCACCGAGATGCGTGCCGCCGTCCTCGTGTTCGCCTTCGACCACCTCGGCGCGACGGGCGCCCTCTCCGCAGCCTTCGCCGACAACGTCAGGTCGCTGCGGGTGTCGGAGAAGCTCGGTTATCGACGGGTGGGCACCCGCAGCGTCGTCCGGCGCGGGGCGCCCAGCGAGGAGGTGCGGGTCGTCCTGACGCCGGAGGGGTTCGTCCGGCCCGACTGGACGCTGGAGGTCGAGGGCTATCCGGCCTGCGCCGCGTTGCTGGGCGCCGGCTGAGCAGCGGACTCAGCCGAGGTTCACCCCGCGGGCGAAGGTGTCGCACTGCGCCGGGTTCCCCGTCTGGTAGCCCGTCGAGAACCACTTCTCGCGCTGGGCCGACGTGCCGTGGGTGAACTGGCTGGAGTTCACGCGGCCCCCGCCGAGGTTCGACTGGATGTAGTCGTCGCCGATGCGGGAGGCGGTGTCGAGCGCGGCTTTCACGTCGGCCTGCGTGACGTCGGTGATCAACGGCCTGCCCGACGACGTCGGGACCTGCGTCGCGTGGCTGCCCCAGGAGCCCGCGTAGCAGTCGGCCTGCAGCTCCAGCCGGACCGAGCCCGAGGTCGGACCCGAGTCGCCCGCGCGGACCCTGCTGCTCGTGCCGAGCAGGTTCTGCACGTGGTGGCCGTACTCGTGGGCGATCACGTACGCCCGGGCGAACGGGCCGCCCTGCGCACCGAACCGCGTCTCCAGCTCCTCGAAGAACGAGAGGTCGATGTAGACCTCACGGTCGGCCGGGCAGTAGAACGGCCCGACGTCGGAGGTCGCGCTGCCGCAGCCGTCCGTGTTGACCGAGCCGGTGAAGAAGGTGATCCGGGGCGCCGTGTAGGTCTGCCCCGACCGGGCGAAGACATCCGACCAGTAGCCGTTGAGCGAGTTGACGACGGCGACGACCTCGCAGTCGAGCTTCGTGTTCGCGTCCGCGCCGGTGCGGCAGCTCTGCGCGATGGCCGTCCCATCGGCCTGCTGGCCGCTCTGCAGTCCGGTCAGCCCGCTGCCGGGCAGCGCGAACCCGCCACCGCCCGTGGTGCCGCCGCCACCCCCGAGTGCGGAGATCACGAAGAAGAGGATCAGACCGACGATGCCGAGCCCGCCGCCGCCGATGGCGACGCGGCCGCCGAGGCCCCCGCCGCCACCTCCGCCGCCGCCCCCGCGCAGGTCGTCGACGCTCGACGTGTCGAGATCGGCGTTCTCGTCGAACCGCATGTCAGCTGCCTCCCACGCGACCCGGTGCCGCCAGCGTGGTGATCCCACCACAGCGGCATCATCCGGTCGACTCCGACGTGCCGGTAGGCTGCGTACATGAGTGCTGCAGCGACACCGCAGTGGCTCGACGACGACGAGATGCGGTTCTGGCGCAGCTTCATCCTCACCGCGACGCTGCTCGAGTCCCGGCTCAACCGCGAGCTCGTCGAGGGCCACGGCATCTCGCACAGCGACTACTCGATCCTCGTCGTCCTCTCCGAGGCTCCCGATCACCAGATGCGGATGAGCGCGCTGGCCGACTTCATCGCCTCCTCCAAGTCCCGGCTCTCGCACCAGGTCGCGCGCATGGAGAAGGCCGGGCTCGTCGAGCGCCAGGAGTGCGACTCCGACGGCCGCGGCGTCCTCGCGGTCATGCTCCCCAAGGGGCGCGAGCTGCTCGAACGAGCTGCGCCCACCCACGTCGCCGGCGTGCGCGACCACGTCATCTCGCGCCTGTCCGCCGACGAGCAGCGCTCCTTCGCCGACGCCCTCGAGCGCGTCCTGCAGGGCCTGAGCGGCTCCGACGAGGTCGCGGAGGCCAGCTAAGCTGCCGCGCGGAAGCGTGGCAGAGCGGCCGAATGCACTCGCCTTGAAAGCGAGAGACCCGCAAGGGTTCGGGGGTTCGAATCCCTCCGCTTCCGCCAGGTCACGTCCGCGGAGCCGGCAGCTCGGCCTCGGCGAGGAAACCCAGGACGAGGTCGTTGAACCGCGTGCGCTGCTCCCATTGCGGCCAGTGCCCCGCGCCCTCGACCAGCTCGAAGCGGCCCCCCGGGATCCTCTCCGCCATCTGCATGCCCGCGCCCGCGGGTCCGGAGGGGTCGTCGGAGGTCCAGATCACCAGCGCGCCGTGGGGGACGGCGGCGAGCTCGTCGTCGGTGACGAGGTTGCGCCGCCGGACGTCGGGGTCCTGCAGGCACAGGATGTGGCGCATCGACCGCGCGAACCCGGGCCGGGCGTAGATCGCCCGCCGGATGGCCACGAGCTCGTCGGTCACCGACGCGGGGTCGGCCATCAGCCACTCCAGTCTGGCCCGGATCCGGGCGGGGGTCGGGTCGTCAACCGCGGCCTGCGACAACGTCCGGATCCGCTCCATCACGTCGGCGCGCGCCATCGTCCCGCCGGGCGTGTTGAGCACCAGGCGCCGGACGCGTGCCGGGTGGGCGGCGGCGAACTTCACGGCGACCCAGCCGCCCAGCGACTCCCCGTTGAGGTGGGCCCGCTCGATCCCGAGGGTGTCGAGCAGCCCGGCCAGGTGCGCGACGTACGCGTCGAGCTCGAGGTCGGCCGTCGCGAGGGTGGTCCAGCCGTGGCCGGGGTAGTCGTAGGCGACGACCCGGTACCGCGTCGCGAGGGCGGGGACGTTGTGCGCGTAGGCCTCCAGGTGCCCGCCCGTCCCGGCCATGAGCACCAGTGGCTCGCCGTCGCGCGGGCCGGCCTGCAGCACCCGGGTCCGCCAGGGACCGACCTGCACGTAGTCGACGGTGTGCGCGACCGCGCCGAGCGCGACCCACACGGGCGTGTCCACCGCGGTCACCATGGCGCCGACAGCAGCCACTCGTGCGGCGCGCCTGCCGCCGCGCGGTCCCATGCGGGCCCGGGGAGGTCGAGGAAGGCGCCGCGCGCGTAGAGCAGCGGCTCGCCGGGGAAGGTCGTGACGGCGCGTACCAGCCCGACGACGATCGCGTGGTCACCGCCGTCGAGCACCGTCTCCCGGTCGCACTCGATGTGCGCGACCGCGCCGTCGAGCAACCGCGCCCCGGCTCGTCCGGGCCGGGTGGCGAGTCCGGCGAAGCGGTCGTGCGGGGTGCGCGCGAACGCCGTCGCCACGTCGCGCTGGTGGGCGGCCAGCACGTTGACGGCGAACCCGGGGGCGGCCGCGAGCAGCGCGTGCATCCGCCGCCCGCGGCCGACGCAGACCAGGACCAGCGGCGGGTCGAGGGACAGCGAGCAGAACGCGCTGATCGTGCAGCCGGCCGGTCGGCCGTCGGCGTCGACGGTGGTGACGACGGTGACGCCGGTGGCGAAGCGCCCCATCGCCTCCCGCATCGCGACGGCGTCCGGCGGGGCGACGGTCGCGGTCACGGGCGCACCTCGGCGACGGCCTGCGCGGGGTCGCCCGCGAGCGCGAGGGCGCGGTCGACCAGTGCGAAGGCGTCCGTCTTGTCGTAGGCCAGGTAGTTCATCGAGTACAGCCGGACCGGGTCGCCCGCGTAGTAGCGCTCGTACTGCACGGCGCGCTGCCCGAACCCGTCGCCGCAGAGGTCCCAGGCGAGCTTGTAGAGCCGGACGCGGTCGGTCGCGTCGAGTCCGGCGGCGCCCTGGAAGTACCGGGCGATGTCGCCGCCGATCGGGCTGTCGAAGTCCGCGGCCGACGGCATCATCAGCAGCCCGCCCGCGCCGAGCGTCTGCAACACCTCGGCGGCCCTCGGATAGCTCGACGACAGGTGCATCCGCAGCGTCTGCAGCGGCAGGAACCCGGGGCGTACCGACCGGCCCGACGCCGACGTCTCGTGGTCGATCTCGGCGGCGCGCAGCAGTGCCCGGCAGGTCTCGGTGGCCGCGATCAGCTCGCCCAGCTTCTGCTGGACGTGCAGGAACCCGTCGATCCCGACGGTCTGCGCCAGCTTCATCGCGACCCCGGTGACGAACTGCATCTTCACCAGGCCGCGCACCCCGGTCTGGTGGGCGGTGTGCTGGCGCAGGTTGGTCTCGACGTACATCGCGTTGGCCAGCGCGACGTCGCCGTGCAGGAAGACCCGGTCCCACGGGACGAGCACGTCGTCGAACACGACGAGGCAGTCGGCCTCCTCGAAGTGCGACGACAGGGGGTGGTCGAACCGGTTGCGGGTGCCGTCGTCGAACGGCTCGCGGGAGATCAGCCGCAGGCCCGGCGTCTCGATGGGGACGGCGAACACCGCGGCGTGCTTCTCGTCGCCCGGGCGCAGTCCCGGCAGGTTGTAGATGATGAGCTCGTCGGCCATCGGGGCGAGGGTCGCCAGCATCCGGGCGCCGCGGACGACCAGCCCGTCTGCCGTCTCGGCCACGACGCCCATGTGCAGGAACGGATCGGCCTGCGCGGTCGAGCCCTTCGAACGGTCGGTCTGCGGCGTGATCAGCGCGTGGGTGAGGAACAGGTCGTTGTCCCGGACGTACTCGTAGTAGCGCACCACGTTGTCGGCGTAGCGCGAGCCGAGCCGGGCGAAGACGCCGGGTTCCTCGGCAAAGGCCAGCAGGGTGGTGTTGAGGAAGTCGGGCGAGCGGCCCATCAGTCCCAGCGTCGCCTCGGACCACAGCCGGTAGGCCTCGCGCCGCGCGACCAGGTCCGCATAGGACGCCGGGGCGACGAACGCGGTGCCGACCGGCCCGTTCGGGCCCGGCCGGGTGAGGACGTTACGATGGGCGGGGTCGTGCTGCATGTCGTACAGGGCGGCGATCCGGGCGGTCGGCCGGGCGAAGGCCGGGTGCGCGGTCACGTCGTCGACGCGCTCGCCGCGCAGCCACACCTCGCGCGGGGTCTTCTGCAGGCGTTCGAGGTACTGGGCGCCGGTGCGGACGCTCATGCGGACTCCTTCCGTGCCGGGTCGTCCGACCCGGCGGGGGTGATGCTCGAGGCGATGCCCATGCCGGTGATCCACGCTCCGACGGGCTCGTAGTGCGTCCAGGCCAGCGGGCCCGCCCAGGCCGCCGCGGCCGCGGCCCAGGTCCGCAGCTCCAGGGCCCCGGGACCGGCGGCGCACTCCACGTCGGCGTCGCGGAGCCGGGCCAGCTCGTCCGGGTCGACGGCGACGCGGCGCAACACGTCCCGGTCCCAGACCGGGTTCACGCGGCCGGTCGCGGCGTTCGCGGCGAGCTCCTCGGCCCGGCGCCGGCGGACGGGTTCGAGCTGGGTGACCCGGGACCGGCCGTGGATCAGGAAGTCGCGCCAGTCGGTGGTGACCGCGGGGTCCTCCGCCGAGATGGACGCGGGCCAGTGCGACATCCCCCCGGACCCGACGACGAGCACCCGCTCCGATCCCACGGACGCCGTGATCGCGGCGCCGACCGCGCGGCCGAGGTCGGCGCACCGGGCGAAGCCCGGCAGGGGCGGGCACCCCGAGTTGACGACGACGGGCACCAGCGGCACGTCGAGCCCCGGGAGCAGCTTCGCGTAGACCTGCGTGATGCCGTGGTCGACGCCGAGGTCCAGCGAGATCGCCGGGTCGAACCCGCGCGCCGTCACCCCGTCGAAGACGTCGCGCGCGAGCCGTCGCGCCACGGGCAGGTCGCCGCGGGGGGTGCCGTAGTCGCCGGTGCCCGTGACGCGCTCGACGCCGATGCAGAAGGGCGGCATGCAGTCGTAGAACAGGTTGCGGGCGTGGTCGGGGCCGAACACGACGACCGCGTCCGGCGCGAGGGCGGCGATCGCCTCCTGGAGCCGGGCGACGGCGTCGGCGAACCGGCCGCCGGGGTCGTCGCGGGTCGGGGCCGGGGCGATGTTCCAGAACGGCGAGTGCGACAGCGCGACGCACCCGATCACGGTGCTGATGGCTCTACCTTCCCTTCGCACGGTGGTTCCCGGCAGGGAGCGCTTTCGGTGCTC
>NZ_BPRG01000037.1:0-27491 GCF_036984265.1 Pseudonocardia sp. D17
AGGAGGGCATTCTCGTTCTACGCCACGCTCACCCACCGACCCACACCGGTGGATCAGGGCTCAGTGGGCGGGCGCGATGTGGGCGCGGGTCACGCGGCGCCGGAACACCCAGTAGGACCAGGCCTGGTAGCCGATCACCAGCGGCAGCATGACGAGCGCGATCCAGCTCATGACCTGCAGCGTGTAACCGCCCGACGCCGCGCCGGCGACGGTCAGCGAGAACGCCGGGTCGGTCGTCGACGGGACCAGCACCGGGAACATCGACCCGAACAGCACGACGGTCGTCGCGACGATCGCGAGCGCCGTCGCCGCGAACCCGCGACCCTCGCGGCCGCGTGCGGTCAGCCCGGTGCCGGCCACCAGCGCCAGCACGGCGACGACCCCGACGGGCAGCGTCCAGCCGGTGGGCCGCTGCGCGAGCGTCCAGCCGAGGAACCCGACGAGCGCGGGAACCGCGACCAGCGCGGTGCGCAGGGCCACCGCGCGGGCCAGCACGCGGACCGGGCCGTCCGTCTTGAGCGCCAGGAACACCGCGCCGTGCAGCAGGAACACCGTGGCGGTGGTCAGCGCGCCGAGCAGCGCGTAGGGGTGGAGCAGGTCGCCGAGCCCGGCGCGCACGACGTGGCCCGCGTCCATCGGCAGCCCGTGGACCAGGTTCGCGAACAGCAGGCCCCACACCAGCGCGGGCACCGTGCTGCCGACGACGATCGCCACGTCCCAGCGGCGCCGCCAGCGCGGGTCGTCGACCTTGCCGCGGTACTCGAACGCCACGCCGCGCGCGATCAGCGCGAGCAGGACGGCGAGCAGGGGCAGGTAGAACCCGCTGAGCATCGAGCCGTACCAGGCGGGGAAGGCCGCGAAGGTGGCCCCGATCGCGGTGATCAGCCAGACCTCGTTGCCGTCCCAGACCGGGCCGATCGCGTTGATCATGACGCGGCGGTCGGTGTCGTCGCGGCCGACGACGGGCAACAGCATGCCGACGCCGAAGTCGAAGCCCTCCAGGACGAAGTAGCCGGTCCACAGCACGGCGATGGCGAGGAACCAGATGGTGGTCAGGTCCATGGCGGGCCCCTTCAGTAGACGAACGCGGGGACGCGTTCGTCGGCGGGATCGGGCCGGGCCGCGGCGGTGCCGGTGTCGCCGTCGGCGGGGTCCGTGGGATAGGGCATGACCGCACCCGGACCGGCGACGACGTAGCGGAACAGCAGCCTCGCCTCGATCACGGCGAGCACGGCGTAGATCAACGTGAACGCCGACAGCGAGATCGCGACCTCGGTGAGGCTCACCCCCGGTGAGACGCTCGCGGCGGTGAGCAGCTCGCCGACGACGGTCCACGGCTGGCGGCCCATCTCGGTGAGCAGCCACCCGAACACGTTCGCGGCCAGCGCCGCGGGCAGCCCGAGGACGGCGACGCGGTACATCCAGCGGCGGTCGGGCAGCCGGCCGCGCCGGGTCAGCCACAGCCCGAGGACCCCGATCCCGACGCCGGCCATGCCCAGGCCCATCATCAGCCGGAACGACCAGTAGAGGACGGCGATGTCCGGCCGGTAGTCGCCGGGGCCGTACTGCTGCTCGAGCCGCTGTTGGACGTCGTTGATGCCCTGCACGTCGCCGTCGAGGTGGCCGGTGGCCAGGAACGACAGGACGTTCGGGACCTGGACGTTGACGTGGTTGCGGCCCTCGCGGATGTCGCCGACGGCGAACAGCGAGAACCCGGCGCCCTGCTCGTCCTCCCACAGCGCCTCCGCGCCGGCGAGCTTCATCGGCTCGTACTGGGCCATGAGCTTGGCCTGGTGGTCGCCGGAGAAGACGACGAGCGCGCCGGCGATCGCGGTGACGGCGAACCCGAGCCGCAGGGTCTTGCGGAACAGCCCGCCCTCCGAGGGGTGCGGCGCCGTGTCACCGCGGCGGGGCCACCGGGCCCGCTGGATCTTGTAGGCGCTGACCGCGACGACGAACAGGCCGGCCGCGATGAACGCGCCGGACACGACGTGCAGATAGGTCGACCAGGCCTGGTCGTTGGTGAGGACGGCCCAGATGTCGGTGAGCCGCGCGCGGCCGGTCGCGGGGTCGACGGCGAAACCGACGGGATGGCGCATCCACGCGTTGGCCGCGATGATGAAGTACGCCGAGAGGTTCGTGCCGACCGCGACGACCCAGATGCATGCCAGGTGCACGCGACGCGGGAGCCGGTCCCAGCCGAAGATCCACAGGCCGATGAACGTCGACTCCAGGAAGAACGCGAGCAGCGCCTCCATCGCCAGCGGCGCGCCGAACACGTCGCCGACGAACGTCGAGTAGCTGCTCCAGTTCATCCCGAACTGGAACTCCTGGACGATCCCGGTCACGACGCCCATCGCGAAGTTGATCAGGAAGAGCTTGCCGAGGAAGCGGGTCGCCCGCAGGTACTCGACCTTTCCGGTCCGGTGCCACGCCGTCTGCAGGATCGCCACGATCGCGGACAGTCCGATCGTCAGCGGCACGAACAGGAAGTGGTAGACGGTCGTGATCCCGAACTGCCAGCGGGCCAGGTCGAGTGCGGTCATGCCGTCCTCCGTTCGGAATTTCTACACGCTGTAGTAGTTCTACCGCACGTAGAAGTAGGGCGGTGGCCGGTGTGCTGCGAGACACCGTGATCAGCGGGTGAGCCCGGTGACACAGACCGTGCCGGGTACCGCACAACCCACCTAGACTCCGCGAAACCCCGGCACGGCCACGGCGGCCGCCGGACGCAGGGAGGAAGTGCGATGACCACCCCGCAGGTGGATCCCGACGCGCTGGAGCGCGGGGCTCCGGAGGAACCCGACGACCTCGCGCTCGCCGCAGAGTTCCCGGCCGCGACGCGGGAGGAGTGGGCCGCCCTCGTCGACGGGGTGCTGCGCAAGGCGGGCCGGCTGCCCGCGGACGCGCCGGCCGGGTCCGGTGTGGACGTGCTCGTCCGCGAGACCCTCGACGGCCTGCGGGTCCGGCCGCTCTACACCGCCGACGACGTACCCGACCTCGCCGCGACCGGCGTCCCCGGCGCCGCCCCGTACGTCCGGGGCAGCCGCGCCGGCGGGTACGTGCCCGACGGCTGGGACATCCGCGCCCGGCACACCTCCGCCGACCCCGCCGCGGTCGCCGCCGCCGTCGCCGAGGACCTCGACAACGGCGTGACCTCCCTGTGGCTGGGGGTGGGGACGCACGGTGTCGCCGTCGCCGACCTGCCCGCCGCGCTCGAAGGCGTCCTGCTCGACCTCGCGCCCGTCGTGCTCGACGCCGGGGCCGACGCGGTCGCCGCCGCCGAGGCCTTCCTCGCCCACGTCACGGCGTCCGACGTCGATCCCGCGCAGGTCGGCGGGAACCTCGGTCTCGACCCGGTCGGTCTGCGTGCCGCCACCGGCGAGGGCCCCGACGTCGAGTCCGTGCTGCCGCTCGCGCGCCGCGTGGCCGACGACTTCCCGGCCATGCGCGCGATCGTCGTCGACGCGCTGCCGGTGCACGGCGCCGGGGCGTCCGACGCCCAGCAGCTCGGCTGGTCGCTCGCGGCCGGGGTCGCCTACCTGCGGGCGCTGACCGGGGCAGGGCTCGACGTCGCGACCGCCGCCCGGCTGCTGGAGTTCCGCTTCGGCGTCACCGGCGACCAGTTCGCGACGATCGCCCTGCTACGCGCCGCGCGGCGGCTCTGGGCGCGGGTGCTGGAGGCGTGCGGCGCCCCCGACGCCCCCGGCCAGGTCCAGCACGCCGTCACCTCCCCGATGACGACGACCCGCCGCGACCCCTGGGTGAACATGCTGCGCGGCACGGTCGCCGGCTTCGCCGCGGGCGTCGGCGGCGCGGACGCCGTGACCGTCGCCCCGTTCGACGAGGCCATCGGCGTCGCCGAGCCGTTCTCCCGGCGTATCGCCCGCAACACCCAGTCGCTGCTGATCATGGAGGCGCACCTCGCCCGGGTCGTCGACCCCGCGGGCGGGTCCTGGTACGTGGAGAGCCGTACCGACGAGCTCGCCCGTGCGGCGTGGACGTTCTTCCAGGAGGTCGAGGGCGCCGGCGGCGCGGTGGCCGCGCTCGACTCCGGCTTCGTCGCCGAGCGGGTCGCGCCGGTACGGGAGCGCCGCGAGCGCGACGTCGCCACCCGGCGCACGCCCATCACCGGCGTCAGCGAGTTCCCCGACCTCGACGAGCGGCCCGTCGAACGTGCGCCGCACCCCGCGCCCGCCGCGGCCGGGGGCCTGCCGGTCTACCGCCTGGCCGGCGCGTTCGAGGAGCGGCGCGACCGCTCCGACGCCGTCCTCGCCGCCACCGGCGCCCGGCCCGCCGCGTTCCTCGCGACGCTGGGCACCGTCGCCGCGCACAGCGCTCGCGCCGGGTTCGCCCGCAACCTGCTCGGCGCGGGCGGCATCGCCACCCCCGACGCGGGCGCCACCGCGTCCACCGACGAGATCGTCGCCGCGTTCGGCGAGGCGGCGACACCGGTCGCCGTCCTCTGCGGCACCGACGAGGCCTACGCCGAGAGTGCCGCCGCGACCGCCGCCGCCCTGCGCGAGGCGGGGGCGACCCGCATCCTGCTCGCGGGCCGGGCCGAGGTCGACGGTGTCGACGCGACCCTGCACGCGGGCTGCGACGCGCTGGCCGTCATCGACGACGTGTACGCCGCACTCGACGCGGCGAACGGAGAGGACGCGCGATGACCGTCCCCGACTTCACCCGGATCGACCTCGACGGCGCCGCGGCGCCCGCGTCGACCCCCGTGGGCGAGCAGCCCGAGCCGTGGGAGTCGCCGGAGGGTATCCCCGTCAAGGCGCTCTACACCGCCGACGACCTCGCCGACGTCGACTTCCTCGGCACCTACCCGGGCGTCGCGCCCTTCCTGCGCGGCCCGTACCCGACGATGTACGTCACGCAGCCGTGGACGGTCCGGCAGTACGCCGGGTTCTCCACGGCCGCCGAGTCCAACGCCTTCTACCGGCGCAACCTCGCGGCCGGGCAGAAGGGCCTGTCGATCGCGTTCGACCTCGCCACCCACCGCGGCTACGACTCCGACCACCCGCGGGTGGCGGGCGACGTCGGCATGGCGGGCGTGGCGATCGACTCGATCTACGACATGCGCCAGCTCTTCGACGGCATCCCGCTCGACCGGATGTCGGTGTCGATGACCATGAACGGCGCGGTGCTGCCCGTCCTCGCCCTCTACATCCTGGCGGCCGAGGAACAGGGCGTCGCGCCCGAGAAGCTCACGGGGACCATCCAGAACGACATCCTCAAGGAGTTCATGGTCCGCAACACCTACATCTACCCGCCGCAGCCCTCGATGCAGATCATCTCCGACATCTTCCGCTTCACGTCGGAGAAGATGCCGAAGTTCAACTCGATCTCCATCTCCGGCTACCACATCCAGGAGGCCGGGGCCACCAACGACCTCGAGCTCGCCTACACGCTGGCCGACGGTGTGGAGTACCTGCGGGCCGGGATCGACGCGGGGCTCGACGTCGACAGGTTCGCGCCGCGGCTGTCCTTCTTCTGGGCGATCGGCATGAACTTCTTCATGGAGGTCGCCAAGATGCGGGCCGCGCGCCTGCTGTGGGCGAAGCTCGTGCAGCAGTTCGACCCGAAGAACTCCAAGTCGCTGTCGCTGCGCACCCACTCGCAGACCTCCGGGTGGTCGCTCACGGCCCAGGACGTCTACAACAACGTCGTGCGCACCTGCGTCGAGGCGATGGCCGCGACCCAGGGCCACACCCAGTCGCTGCACACCAACGCCCTCGACGAGGCGCTCGCCCTGCCGACGGACTTCTCCGCCCGCATCGCCCGCAACACCCAGCTGCTGCTGCAGCAGGAGTCGGGCACGACGAACGTCATCGACCCGTGGGGCGGCAGCTACTACGTCGAACGGCTCACCTACGACCTCGCCCGCCGCGCGTGGGCGCACATCACGGAGGTCGAGAAGGCCGGGGGCATGGCCCAGGCCATCGACGCCGGCATCCCGAAGCTGCGCGTCGAGGAGGCCGCGGCGCGCACCCAGGCGCGCATCGACTCCGGCCGGCAGCCGGTCATCGGCGTCAACAAGTTCGTCACGGGCTCCGACGAGCAGATCGACGTGCTCAAGGTCGACAACGCCGGCGTGCGCCGCGAGCAGCTCGACAAGCTGGAGCGGCTGCGTCGCGAGCGCGACTCCCGCGACGTCGACGCGGCGCTGGAGAAGCTCACCGGCGCCGCCGCGGCCATCGCCGAGGGCACCGAGCGCGACGCCGGACAGAACCTGCTGGCCCTCGCCGTCGACGCCGCCCGGGCGAAGGCCACCGTCGGGGAGATCTCCGACGCGCTGGAGAAGGTCTTCGGGCGGCACTCCGGACAGATCAGGATCATCTCCGGCGTGTACTCCGAGGAGGCCGGGCAGAACCCGGCGATCGCCCGTGCCCGCGAGCTCGTCGACGAGTTCGCCGAGGAGGAGGGCCGCCAGCCGCGCATCCTCGTCGCCAAGATGGGCCAGGACGGCCACGACCGCGGGCAGAAGGTCATCGCCACCGCGTTCGCCGACCTGGGCTTCGACGTCGACGTGGGCCCGCTGTTCCAGACCCCGGGCGAGGTCGCGCGCCAGGCCGTCGAGGCCGACGTGCACGTCATCGGGGTGAGCTCGCTGGCCGCCGGGCACCTGACGCTGGTCCCCGAGCTGCGCGGGGCGCTCGCCGAGCTCGACCGGCCCGACATCATGGTCGTCGTCGGCGGCGTCATCCCGCCCGCCGACGTCCCGGAGCTGCTCGAGATGGGCGCGGTCGCGGTGTTCGGACCGGGCACGGTCATCGCCGAGGCGGCGGTCGACCTGCTGGGCAAGCTCACGGCGGCCCTGCACTCCGGCGACGCGTCGTAGATGCCCGCCCGGTCGATCGACGTCGACGCGCTGACCGACGGTGTGCTCGGCGGCTCGCGGTCGCTGCTGGCCAGGGCCATCACGCTGGTCGAGTCGAACCGGCCCGACCACCGGGTCGCCGCCCAGGAGCTGCTGTCCCGGTTGCAGCCGCGGGCGGGTGCCGGTGTGCGGGTCGGCATCAGCGGGGTGCCCGGCGTCGGCAAGTCGACGTTCATCGAGGCCCTCGGCACCCGGCTCACCGGCGCCGGCCACCGGGTCGCGGTGCTGGCCGTCGACCCCTCGTCGACCCGGACGAAGGGCTCGATCCTCGGGGACAAGACGCGGATGGCCGCGCTCGCGGTCGACGAGAACGCGTTCGTCCGGCCCTCGCCCAGCGCCGGCACGCTCGGCGGGGTCGCCCGCGCGACCCGCGAGACGATCGTGCTGATGGAGGCCGCGGGCTACGACGTCGTGCTCGTCGAGACGGTGGGCGTCGGGCAGTCCGAGGTCGCCGTCGCGGCGATGGTCGACACGTTCCTGCTGCTCACGATCGCCCGGACCGGCGACTCGCTGCAGGGCATCAAGAAGGGCATCCTCGAGCTGGCCGACGTGGTCGCGGTCAACAAGGCCGACGGGCCGCACGAGAAGGAGGCCCGCGCCGCGGCGGCCGAGCTGCGGTCGGCGCTGCGGTTGATGACGCCGTCGAGCGAGTCGTGGCGCCCGCCGGTCCTGCCGTGCAGCGCGCAGACCGGCACCGGTCTCGACGACGTGTGGTCGGCCGTCGAGAAGCACCGCGCGACGCTCGAGGCCGGCGGGGAGCTGGCCGCCCGGCGCGCCGACCAGCAGGTCGAGTGGATGTGGGCGATGGTGCGCGACCAGCTGATGGACCGGCTGCGCTCCGACCCCGGCGTGAAGGCGGCGCTGCCGGCGTTGGAGAAGGAGGTCAGGGCGGGGGACATGCCGCCGAGCCTGGCCGCCCGCACGCTGCTGGAGGCGCTCTCCTGACCCACCGGGAGGGGTCACCGGCCGGTCACCCTCGGGTCGTCGCAGGTCACGGCCGCGCGTCGGAGCGCGCACCGACGGCCTCGGTGGAGCATCCTGGACGACGTGACCGACGTGCACGCGGGCACCGGCGGGGGAGGGGCCCTGCCGGGCGACCGGTCACGCCCCGGCTCAGGGGCCGCGCACACCCCGTCGGGCGGTGCGCCCGCGCCGGACGACCCGGCCCCCGACCACGACACCGGGCGCAACCACACCGCTCCCGGCGGCCCGCCGGACGACGACCAGGTTGCGCCCGCCGCACCGCCGGGCCCCGCGCCGCGGCCGGCCGGACAGCAGCCGGACCAGGTCCTGGACCAGGAGCCCGAACAACAGCCCGGCCCGACGCAGCAGTCCGACCGGAACGAGGAGCCGGCGCCGAAGCGCGGGGCGAAGCAGCTGGCCGTCCGCACGATCGTCGGCGCCTGGGACGACAACATCTTCTCCGAGTCGGCCTCGGCCGCGTTCTGGCAGACGCTGTCCCTGCCGCCGTTGCTTCTGGGACTGCTCGGCTCGCTCGGCTACATCGGCGAGTGGTTCGGCCCGAACACCGCGCAGATCGTCGAGGCCCGGATCATCGCCGCGACCAGCGGCATCTTCACCCGCGACGCCGTCGACCAGATCATCGCGCCGACGGTCTCGCAGATCCTGACGACGGGGCGCAGCGAGCTCGTCTCACTGGGTTTCGTCATCTCGCTGTGGTCGGGCTCGTCGGCGATGTCGTCGTTCGTCGACGCCATCACCCGCGCGCACGGCCAGTACGGCATCCGCAACCCAGTCTGGCAGCGCATCCTCGCCCTGCTGCTCTACGTCGTCGCGCTCGTCGGCGGGATCATCTCGCTCCCGCTGCTCGCGCTGGGCCCCGACCGGCTGCCGGGGATCCTGCCGGAGTCGTGGCGGCCCGCCGCGATCACGCTGATCGCCGACCTCTACTACCCGGTGATCGGCGTCATCCTGGTCCTCGCGCTGACGACGCTGTACAAGGTCGCGCTGCCGGCGAAGCCGCCGTGGTGGCGCGGGCTGCCGGGTGCGTTGCTGGCCGCCGTCGTGTTCCTGGCCGGCGTCACGGGCCTGCGCGTCTACATCAACTGGGTGACCGGCACCGGCTACACCTACGGTGCGCTCGCCGCGCCGATCGCGTTCCTGCTGGCGGCGTTCTTCATCGGGTTCGCGATCGTCCTCGGTGCGCACCTCGACGCCTCGATCCAGGCGCTGTGGCCGGCCCGGCTGCACGACCGCCGGGGTGCCCTCGCCGCCCGCGAGCCCGCCGAGGACGACCCCGATCCGACCCCGTGAGGGCCCTCGCTCACGTCGCGCCCCTCGCTCACCTCGCGGCCCGGCGTCGCGGCGTGCCGAAACCGGTCGGAGCCGGCGCCGGGCGACCGGGTCGAGGAGGTGTCCGGGGCGCGCGGACGTCGGGCGGGACGGGCCGTCGCGGGGACCGGCCCGCCCGCGGCGACGTCAGACCGGGGTGATCGGCGGCGTGGTGCTGCCGGGCCGGCTCGCGGCCAGCTCCTCCGCGGCCTTGTCCGCGAGCAGGGAGCCGTCGCCACGGATGAAGCCGTAGGTGAAGCCCAGGTCGCGGAAGCGGTGCAGATGGCCCGCCGACGCGCAGAAGATCCCGACGGGCAGGTCCCGCGCCCGGCACGCCTTGACGACGGTCTCGAGCAGCGCGTCGTACTCCGGGTCGCCGTTCTGCGCCGACGTCGCCTTGCCCATGCTCAGCGCGAGGTCCGAGGGTCCGACGAACACGGCGTCCACCCCGTCGACGGCGACGATGTCGTCGACCGCGGCCACCGCCTCGGTCGTCTCGACCATGACGACGCACACCGGGTCCGCCGGCGGGGCGGTCATCATGCCCAGCCGGGTCGGGCCGTAGCTGCGGGTGCCGTGCGGGGGCCAGCGGCAGGCAGCGGCCGCAGCGGCCGCCTCCTGCGCGGAGTTCACCATCGGCACGACGACGCCGTGCGCGCCGCGGTCGAGCGCAGCGGTGATGGCGACGGGGTCGTTCCACGCGACGCGCACCAGCGCCGGGGCGCCCGTCGCGCTGAGCGCCTGCAGCATCGGCAGGACGAGGTCCTCGCCGATGAGCCCGTGCTGGGTGTCGACGCACACCGCGTCGAACCCCGCCGAGCCGATGATCTCGGCGGTCGCCGTGCCTGGGAGCTGGAGCCAGCCGCCGACGGCGTCGGCACCGAGGATGGCGCGGAGGTCCGTGTCGTCGCTCATGATCGGACAGCCTGCCGCAGCGCCGCTCGGCGCGCCTGACGATCCGTGCACACCTGCGCCGCATAGGCTCGAGCGCCGTCCGGGCGCGGGGCCCGGCGTCGCGAGGAAGTGGCGGGACGCGCGTGCTGGGGGTCAGTCATGCCCTGTCGGGAGCGGCCGTGGGGCTCGCGGTCATGGGGGTCGCGGGGGCCGGGGTCGTGTCCGGCTGGGCCGCCGGGCACGTCGCCGCCGCGCCGGTCGACGCGGGCGGCATCCTGACCTTCGCGGCGGTCTGCGCGGGGGCGGCGTTGCTGCCCGACCTCGACCATCCGTCCTCGATGGCCACGACGCGGTTCTCGTGGGCGTCGGTGGCGGCGTCGCGTGTGGTCCGGCCGCTGTCGGCGCTGGCCTACCGGCTCACCCGGGCCGGGCGCGACACCGGCCGCGGCACGCACCGTGGGCTGACCCACACCGCGCTGTTCGCGGTCGGGACGGGCCTCGCGATCAACGCGGCGTCGGCGCGCTGGGGCGCTCCGGTGCTGCTCGGGACGCTGTTCGTGTGCATCGCGCTCGCGATCAAGGGGCTCGACGCGCTGGTGCCCGGCCCGCCGTCGCTGGTGATCGCGGCCGGGCTGACCTACGCGGTCGACCGCTGGGTGCCGGGAGGCGTCGACGGGACGGCCGGGTGGCTGGGCGCGGCCGTCACGCTCGGGGTGCTCGTGCACGCCGTGGGCGACGCGGTCACCGAGTCCGGGGCACCGCTGCTGTGGCCGATCCCGATCCGCGGCCGGCGCTGGTACCCGGTCGGCGGCCCGCGGCCGGTGCGGCTGCGCACGGGTGGGCGCGTCGAGACGGTGCTGGTGGCGCCTGGTCTGGCCGTCGCCGTCGTGCTCCTCGTGCTGCTGGTCGTGCCGGGCGCGGGCGCGTTGGCGCTGGAGCTGCGCGATCGGGTCGAGGACCTGCTCGCCGCCCGCGGGCCCGGCTGACGCCGGCCGCGGGGATGGGTGATGATGCGGGCGTGAGCGATGTCGCCGTCCCCGGGGACGGAACCGTCCTGCCCGCCCGCCCGGTGATCGGGATCCTGCACCCGGGAGCCATGGGTGCAGCCCTCGGCTCGGCGCTCAAGCCGGTCGCGAGCGGCGTCGTGTGGGCGGCCGCGGGCCGCAGCCAGGCCACGTCGAAGCGGGCCGAGCTGGCCGACCTGATCGGCGTGCCGGACCTCGCGGAGCTGGCGCGGCGCAGCCACCTGGTCGTCTCGATCTGCCCGCCGCACGCGGCGCTCGACGTCGCCCGGCAGGTCGCCGCGGCGGTCGAGGGGCGCCCCGACCCACCGCTCTACGTCGACGCCAATGCCGTCTCGCCCGCGACCGTCGAGAAGATCGGCGAGCTGCTCGGGCGCGAGCGGGTCGTCGACGGGGCCGTGATCGGCCCGCCGGCGTGGGAGGCGGGCCGGTCGGTGCTGTGGCTCTCCGGGGAGCACGCGCAGCCGGTCGCCGACCTGTTCGCGGGGTCACCCTTCGCCACGGCGGTGCTCGACGGCGGGCTCGGCGCCGCGAGCGCGCTGAAGGCGTGCTTCGCGTTGCGCACCAAGGCGTTGCCCACGATCTGGGCGACGATGGCCGCGGCGGCGCACCGTTACGGCGTGCTCGACGAACTGCGCGGCGAGGTGGCCCGGACGGGCGGTGACCTCGACGCCGAGCTGTCGGCCCTGCGGGGCAGGGCGGGCGACCGGGCATGGCGCTGGGCGGGGGAGATGGACGAGGCGGGCGACGCGGTCGCCGCCGCGGGGCTGCCCGACGGGTTCTCCCGGGCCGCGGCCGAGGTCTACCGCAGGCTCGCCGACGGCAGCCTGGAGCTCTGAGGGGTACCGACCGGCTCAGGTCAGCTGCGACGACTCCCACGTGTGCCCGGCGTCCCAGCCGCGGTTGGCGATCGCCGGGTCGGCCGTCGACACCCAGCCCGCGGCCAGCGCCGCGACGAGAGCGCCGAGCGCGACCGTGGCCGCTGCCCGACCGGGGCCGGGCCGTTCCCGCTCCTGCACGTCCGAGTGATCCGTTTCTCGGCGCGTCCGCGAACCCATGCGCCCAGCGTGGCCATCTCGCCCGCCGGAGTCGCGTTCGCCGCGCCGAACCCACCCGAAAGTGTGACGGGAGGGTCGCTGGGCCGAGCGGCCCAGACCTGAGTCACGGGTGTCCTCCGGCTTCCGGTACACCGAGCGCCGCAGTGTCCCCTGCGGCCGTGGCGGGCCGCAGGGGACAGCACCCGGTACGCGGTACGCCCGGCGACCCGAGGCCGACTCGTCGGGCGGGCCTGCGCTACCAGACGACGTCGAGCCGGGCGGGTCCGCAGAACATCGGGCTCGCGACGTCGGTGTACCGGAAGCCGGGCGCGAGCCGGAGGTCGGGCATGCGGTCGAGCAGCGCCTCCAGCGCCACCGAGATCTCCGTGCGGGACAGCTCCGCGCCCAGGCAGAGGTGGATGCCGTGGCCGAACGAGAGATGCCGGCGCGCCGACGGGCGGCGCATGTCGAACTCGCCGGCGTCCGGGCCGAAGACCTCCTCGTCGAGGTTCGCCGACTCCAGTCCGACGATCACGCGTCCGTTCTCCGGCACCGCCGTGCCGATCAGCTCCGACGGACCGGCCACGGTGCGCAGCACCCAGCGGATGGCCGAACCGTGGCGCAGACCCTCCTCACGGGTGTTGTCCAGCAAGGAGCGATCCGCGAGCAGCTCTTCCCAGCGGGACCGGTCGAGAAGGAGCTGGTGAACCGTGGACCCGATCGTGTAAGCCGTGCTCTCGAGTCCGGCGACGAACAGCTGCCAGGCGTGGAACGCGACCTCCTGCTCGGTCAGCCGGCGCCCGTCGATCTCACCGAGTGCGAGCCGGGTGAGCAGGTCGTCGGGCGGGTCGGCCACCGCGCGACGGTGCTGTGCGGCCTCGGTGAAGTACCGCTCGAGACGGGCCCATTCCTCGGTCCCGGTGAACGGTGCCGGCAGGATCGCGGTGATCGCCAGCGAGTCCCGGCTCAGCGCGTCCGCGTCCGCTTCGGGGACGCCGACCAGCCGGGCGATCACGCCGGCGGTGAGCGGCAGCGCGACCTCTCCCAGGAGGTCGGCCGGGCCTCCGACCGGGAGGGCGTCGATCAGCTCGTCGACGTACTCGCGCACCCACGGCGCGGCCTCCACGATCGCGGCGCGGGCGAAACCCGGACGCAGCAGGGCGCGCAGCGTCGTGTGGTGCGGCGGGTCGCTCTGGGTGATCAGGTCCGGCGGCGCGGGCCCGTCACCCGGTGCCTCGAGAACGAAGTTGCCGTGGTTGCTGAGCGCCTCGTGTGCCAGCAGCGCCTCGCGAGCCCGGCCGTGGTGGCCGACGAACCCGATGCCGGGGGCGACCCCTGTGACGGGGCAACCGCCGGCGCGGACCCGGGCCAGGTCGCGCCGCACCGTCTCGACCTCGGCCACGGCGAACGGGTCGAAGGTCTGCTCCACACTTGCCATCACACGCTCCCTCGCACGGGAATGTGATTCCCGTGAGTGTGCTCGTCGACGGGTGGGGACCGGCGGTCGCCGCCAGGTCCGACCTGTGGGGGGGCGATCTCGCCGGTATCCGACGCGCGGTGTCGTCGGTCCGGTCGTCCGGCGACCGGTCGTCGTGCACGCTACGCGGCGCTCGACTCAGGCGTCAATCCTTCTACTGAGACGTAGTTGCGCCTCTGTCCGGCGAAATCCGGTGGCCCGCACGGCCTGCCATCGTCGTTGCCATCGTGCGCTGCCATCGTGCGCTGCCATCGTCGCTGCCATCGTGCGTCGACATCGTGCGCTGCCGGCGCGGGCCCGCAGGGGCGGCAGGAGGCGGCGCTCCCCGGTACCCGGGCAGCGAGGAGCGCGCAGACTCTCCCGCGCTGCCGGGGCGTGGCGGCTGCGACGAGCGGTCCATCATCGACGTCGGGAGCATCGCTCGCCACTCACGGGACAGGCGACCGGACGGGCGAACCTCCGCAACCGGCTTTGATGGCACGCCCGAGCGGGCGTGGTCGAGCGCTCACGCCGAGGTTCTACACCCGGCGGACCGGTGGCGGCGTCCAGCGGCCGTCGAGCAGCGCCTGCTCCGGGTAGTAGAAGCGGGCACAGAGGTTGAACACGCCCTCCGGAGCGGGCAGCCAGTTCGACGTGCCTTCCTCGGGCCGGGTGTGCGACACGACGAGATCGAGGGACCCGTCGGAGTTGAACCGCAGGTCGTCGCGGTCGCCGATGGCGAACCGGTCGAGCTCGTTGGGTACCTGGAACCCCTCCGGGTCGTAGAGGGTCAGCGACCAGAAGGCGCGTACGGGCGGCATCGCGTCCTTCTCGAAGTGCCACACGTAGCGCTCGGCACCGGTGAACGGGTTCCCGTCGGAGTCGACGTAGGTGACCGGGTAGATCGCGTCCTCGGCGAGGTTTGCGCCCAGCCCGATCAGCTCCACGCAGGCCCGTCGCAGGAAGTCGCTGCCGTAGGTGCCCATGCCGGACCGGAGAATGACCCAGCCGTCGTCCGGTTTCGCGAGCCGGCTCTGCTCGTCGCTGATCCGCTTGCGTGCCTCGGGGGTCACGTCCTGCAGGGCCGCCCGGACGGCGGGATCGGCGGCGGCGAGGTCGAACGGCTCGCCCCGGACGAAGCCGATCCGGGCCAACCGGTCGAGAATCGGGTAGTCCGCCTGGTGCGGCGGGTGCTCGGCGATCAGCTCGGCCGCGCGGCCGAAGAAGGCGGCGGCGTCGAGCGCGAAGACCTGCCGCAACGGCGGCGTCTCGTCGTCGACGGAGGGATCGATCTCCCCGGTGACGGTCGGCGCCGCGCCGCCCCACGCCGACAGCGGGGTGATCGTCATACCGGCCTGGAACTCGTGCACCGCGGCGTAGGTGGCCGGGCTGGCCTCGGTCCGGCCGATCACCCACACCCACGGGGTCGGCGCCGCGTAGCGGCGGACCCCTGCGGGCAGCTGCCCGCTCCAGCCGGGCGGGCAGACCGCGACGTCGATCGCCGCGTTCCCCGTGGTGCGGGTCCCGGGACAGCTGAACACCTCGCCCCACATGTCGTAGAGCGGCAGCAGGTAGTACTTGTCACCGGCGTCGGGGAGCGACACGATCCGCGGCTCCTCGTGCACGTCGAGGAACGCGGCCGAGTACAGCGTGTCGAAGTTCGGCCGGACGACGGCGCGGAAGTCACCCGCGGGGAAGGCGGGCGCGTGGAAGAACGTGTCGCGGGGAGCCCGCATCGGGACGTCGTGGACCGTGCGCACGTTGGTGAGCTGCCGCCGCGTAACGTCCATCAGGACGAGCGGGTACAGGTATGTGTAGCCCTCGACCCCGATGACCCTGATCGTCTCCTCGTCCGGCGGGGTGTTGGTCATCGGTGCTCCCTTCGCGGCCTGGACGCCCGATTGCACAGATGATCCGTGCTCCGACACTCACCCCGGAAAGGTGAATCGCGGGATCGGTGCCCCTCGGCTCGTCACGACGAGCGTCGCGTCGGCGAGCCGCTGCACGCTCGCCAGGACACGCGTCTCGGCCCGGGTGTGTTCGAGGAACCGCACCACCCCGCCAGGGCGCAGCGCCCGTCGGACCTCGCTCAGTGCTGCCGGCCGATCCGGCAGCGAGCACAACACCAGGCACAACACGACGGCGTCGACGGATGCGTCGTCCACGGGCAGCCGCTCGGCGACGCCGGCGCGGACCTCCACCGGGACCGGGACGTCGCGGGCCGCGGAGCGGCCTTCGGCTCAGGCTGCGATGCGTTCTGCGAGGGTCGGCACTCCGGGCCCGGACAGCTCATCGGTGACGCCGGCCCGCCCGGCGGCCGCCATCAGCAGCGACTCCGCAGGGCCCTCGACGAGGGGGCCCGCGCCGGAGCGCCACTCGAGGTCGGTGGCCTGCAGGGTCAGCCCGCGGACCCGTGGCTTCGCCTTGATCGGCGGCGCGAACAGTGCATAGTCGAGCGCGACGCGCAGCCGGTCCGGCGGGATCTCGCGTGGCCGGCCGAGCGGGCGGCGGATGTCCTGGTGATGGATTGTGCAGTCGGTCAGGGCGATCCGGCCGCCGAACGCGGCGGGCAGCCCTCGCGGGTCCAGGTGGTCGCGCACCAGGGCGACCAGCTGTTCGGGACTGCGGTCGCGGTAGGCGGCGACGCCGATGTCGTTCGCCCTGCCCGGCCCGTTGGCCAGGCGACGGACCAGCCCGAACATGCTCAGCTCGTCGTAGCTGAACATGTGGGCGACGACGTCGCGCACCGTCCACCTCTCGCACAGCGTCGGGGTGTCCCACTCCTCGGGGGTCAGGGTGGCGAGGAAGTCGGCGAGGTCCGCGCGCTCGGCGCGGGCCATCGCCCTGACGTCCGGTTCGGTCATCCGCGAACCTCCGTCGTCGTCGCGAACCCGTCGGAAGTATCGCCCGGGACCTGATCGAGCGCCGGGTGAGCGCGATCCGCCTCGAGCCGTGGGTCGTCCCCCGCGCCGGAGTCGTGCGGGTTCCGTGGAGCTCGCGGTGCCACCCGCTCTCGCGGAGCGGTCGCGTCGCGCCGAGAGGTTTCGAGAGGGGCCCGCTGCGGCATACGGTGATCGCGTGACCGACGACGTGCGCGCTCCCCGCCGCTCATCCCGCATCACCCACCGGCCCGTCCGGGGGGTGTGTTGAGATGGCGCTCGATCCGCAGTTCCGCACCGTGCTCGACACCCTGGAGGCCAACGGCGCGCTGCCGCTGGTGCGCGGCTCGGCGATCGAGACCCGTGAGCACTACCGGGCGCTCTCGCTGTCGCGCCGCGGTGCCGACTACGTGCCGTTCCCCGTCGCGGACGTGGCCGACGACGAGATCGACGGACCCGGCGGCCCGCTGCCGATCCGCGTGTACCGCCCCCTGGAGGACCGCGGCGGCGTCGTGACCTACCTGCACGGCGGCGGCTGGGTCGTCGGTGACCTCGACACGCACGACCCGGTGTGCCGCAAGGTCGCGGGAGAGACCGGAGCGGTCGTCGTCGCCGTCGACTACCGCCTCGCCCCCGAGCACCCGCACCCCGCGGGCATCGAGGACACGATGGCGGGCCTGCGCTGGACCCACGAGACCTATCCCGACCGCCCGCTCGGGGTGGCCGGGGACAGCGCGGGGGCGAGCCTGGCCGCCGGCGCGGCGCTGCGGGCCCGCGACGAGTCGTTGCCGCTCGCCGCGCAGCTGCTCTGGTATCCCTCGACGGACCCCACCCAGAGCTCGAAGTCGGTGCGCGACAACGGCGAGGGCTACTTCCTCACCGCCGACGCGATGCGCTGGTTCTACGACCACTACGTGCCCGGCGGCACCGACGACCCGGTCGTCGACCTGCAGCACGCCGACGTCGCGGGCGTCGCTCCCGCTGTCGTCGCGACGGCGGAGTTCGACCCCCTGCGCGACGAGGGCGACGCCTACGTCGAGCAGCTGCGGGCCGCGGGTGTGCCGGTGACGCACGTGCCCGGGCCGGGGCTGATCCACGGCTACGCGGCGTTCATCGGGCTGGTCGAGTCCGCCGACGCGGCCGGGGCCCGGGCCCTCGCCGCGCTCGCCGACCTGCTGGCGGCGGCGAACGGCTGAGCCCGGCCGGGCTCAGCCGCGGCGCTCGTCGCGCCAGGCGATCCAGTCCTTCAGCAGCCCGAGGTCGTACCTCGGGCCGCCGACGCCGATGGTGAACAGGCCGACGCCGGCGGCGAGCAGGTCGTCGGCGACGGCGTCGGGGGCGGCCTGGACGCCCGCGGACCGGACGATCGAGCGCGGGTCGCGGCCGACGTCGGCGCAGTGGGCGTCGAGCACCCGGCTCTTGTGCGCGATCGTCTCGGCGTCGCCGAAGCCGTGCCAGATGTCGGCGTACTCGGCCGTGCAGCGCAGCGTCTTCTTCTCACCGCCGCCGCCGACGAGGATCGGGATGTCGCGCGTCGGCGGCGGGTTGAGCCGCTCCCAGCGCGAGCGGATCCGGGGCAGCGCGTCGGCCAGCCCGGCCAGCCTCGAGCCCGCGGTGCCGAAGTCGTAGCCGTACTCGTCGAAGTCGCGGCGGAACCAGCCGGCACCGATCCCGAGGATCAGGCGGCCGCCGCTGATGTGGTCGACGGTGCGGGCCATGTCGGCCAGCAGCTCGGGGTTGCGGTAGCCGTTGCACGTCACCAGGGCGCCGATCTCGACGCGCGACGTGGCCTCCGCCCAGGCCCCGAGCATGGTCCAGCACTCGAAGTGCTTGCCGTCGGCGGCACCGCGCAGGGGGAAGAAATGGTCCCAGTTGAAGACGATGTCGACGCCCGCCTCCTCGGCCTCCGCGACCGCATCGCGGATGCGGCCGTAGTCGGCGTGCTGGGGCTGCAGCTGCACCCCGACCCGCAGGGCGGGCCGCCCGTCCGTCGTGGCGGTGGCCGCCTCCGGTGCGGTCGCCGCGGTCACGACGGCACGCCCGCGCGGACGGACGGCGGCCACCGCGTCGGGGTGGAAGCGGCGGACCAGGAACCGGTCGAGCGCCCGGGCGCCGAACGCCAGGCCCAGGAACAGCACGGCGATGACGACGCAGTTCAGCGCGACGCGCGCGTAGCCGAGCGCGCCGACGTCGACGAACGGGTACGGGTACCAGGCGGGGAACGGGCTCCAGTCGACGAGGGCGCCACGGGTCAGCGTGAACGCCAGCCACGCCAGGGGGTAGATCGTCGAGAGCAGCACCGTCGGGGTGTCGACGGCCCCGCGCGGCCCGAACAGCAGCCACCCCAGCACGGCCATGGCGGGGACGACCATGTGCAGCAGGAGGTTGGCCAGCCAGGCCGCGCCGGTGGGATCGTCGAGCGGGGCCAGCACGAGGTTGTACACGATCCCGGTGACGGTGATGCCCAGCACGGCGTCGAGGTGCAGGACCCGCAGCAGCCGCGACGAGGCCTCCGCCCGCACCGCGAGAATGCCGAAGGTCAGGCCGACGAGGACGTTCGACAGGATCGTGAAGTAGGCGAGCAGGTTGGCCAGCCGCTCGCCGGCGGTGTCGAACACCGAGTACGGCTGCCCGTCGGCAGAGAGCACGGCCTGCAGCACGACCGCAGCCGCCACCACGACCGCCGTGCCGCCGAACCAGATGCGACCGACGGGCGAGATGCGGATCATCGGGCGAAACTACTGCCCCGGCGGCCTCGCGTGCAGTTCCCGGCCCGGTGCGCCGGACGCCGTTGTCGAACACGGGCGGTGACGGGTGTGACGGCGAGCGACGCGACCTACTGGGACCCCTCGCCCGAGGTGTCACCGTGGCGGAACACGCGGGTCATCTGTTGGTAACGAGCATCCCGTCCGATGTCGGTCGGGGGTCGAGGAGGTGTGCGGTGGCGGCGGAGGACTCCGACGACGGGGGACCTGTCGTCGGGAGGACGGGTGCCCGCTTCGGTGGAGCGTCGCGGCGACGCCGGCACACTCGCGACGGCGCGCCCCCGGACTCCGGGCCGCCCGACCCCGGCATGTCCGACCCCCTCCTGTCCGGCGCAGCCCCGACCGAGCCGGTCCCGGTCGTCCCTGCCGACGCCGAGGCCGACGCGTCGGCGGGCCGCGGCGCCGTGCTCGACCTCGGTGTCGCCGAGGCCGGTATCACGGTGCGGCCCTACGTCCTGACCGGCGGGCGCACCCGGCCGCCGGTCGAGCTCGGGCTGGAGACGCTCGTCAGCACGCGGCCCGGCACCGATCCCGCCGCCGCCGCGTCGCCCGCGCACCGCGCTGTGCTGGACTGCTGCGACGTCGCCCGCTCGGTGGCCGAGGTCGCGGCGACGACACGGGTGCCGCTCGGGGTGGCCCGCGTGCTGATCGGCGACCTCGCGGCGCTCGACCTCGTCAGCGTGCACGGCGGCGCGCGCGACCGACCCGACCAGGACCTGATGGCGCGCGTCCTCGACGGCCTGCGCCGCCTCTGAGGGCCGGGCGCCGCGCGCGCTCCGGGGTGCGGGGCAGCGGCGGGTGTGGCACAACGACCCGATGGACGTCCCCGCGCAGCCCCCGGTCGACGACGACCCCCTCCCGCCGCCGTTGCCGGAGGTGCCGCCGCAGTACCGCACCGACGAGCGCGTCGCCCTGCAACGGACGGCACGGCGGTTCGCGATGGAGCGGGTACTGCCCGTCGCCAACGAGCTGGACCCGAGGAAGGGGGAGATCCCGCGCTCCCTGCTCGCCGAGATGGGGGAGCTGGGCTTCTTCGGGATCACCGTCGACACCGAGCACGGCGGCCTCGGCCTCGGCGCCTACGAGTACTGCATGGTGGCCGAGGAGCTGGCCAGGGCGTGGATGAGCGTCGGCAGCATCATCGCCCGCGCGCAGGGTGCGGGGACGGGCGTCGCGGACCCGGCGCGCCGGGGCGAGCTGCTGCGGCGCAGCGCGTCGGGGGAGTGGATCGGCGCGATCGCGCTGTCCGAGCCGGACGCGGGTTCCGACCTCGCGGCCGTCTCCACCCGGGCCGAGCGTGACGGCGACGAGTACGTCCTGACCGGCCGCAAGCGCTGGATCGGCAACGCGAAGGCGGCCGACTTCATCCAGGTGCTCGTGCGCACGGCCGACCCCGGGCCGGGGGAGAAGCGGTCGGCCGGGCTGGCGACGCTGCTCGTGGAGAAGGAGCGGGATGCCTTCCCGAAGGGACTGACGGGCTCGCCGATCGACAAGATCGGCTACCACGGCTTCGTGACGTGGGAGCTGGAGTTCGACGGGCTCCGGGTGCCGGTGGCGGACGAGATCACCGAGGGCGGGTTCGCCGAGACCCAGCGATGGCTGACCATCGCCCGGGTGCACACGGCGGCGCGTGCCGTCGGCCTGGCGCGGGCGGCGGTGGAGGACTGCATCGGCTACCTGCAGCAGCGCCGCCAGTTCGGGCACCCGATCGGGGACTTCCAGGCGGTCCGGTTCACGCTGGCGCGCATGGCCGCGCGCGTCGACCAGGCGCGGGCGTTCTACCAGCACGTCGCGCACCAGATCGACCTCGGCGTCCCGTGCGAGCGCGAGTCGGCGATGGTGAAGCTGCTGGCGACCGAGATGGCGGCGGAGGTCACCGGCGACGGGATCCAGCTCCACGGCGGCAACGGCTACACGACCGAGCACCAGGTCGAACGCCACTGGCGCGACGCCCGCCTCACGACGATCTTCGAGGGGACCAGCGAGATCCAGTCCAAGATCATCGCGGACCGGCTGCTCCCGCGCAGCGAGCTGGGCTGAGCGCCCGCTGTGAGTGGCGATAGTCGCGGGAGTCGCTGGAGCGACCATCGCCACTCACGAGCGTGAGATTGGTCTTCCCGAATTCCGCAAGGTACATTGCGTGATGTGGTAGCTCCTGCGCCGCCCCTGCTGCCGGTGTTCCGCAGCAGGCTCCAGGGCGACCTGCTGGCCGCCCTCCTCGTCGTGCCCGGGACCGAGCTGACCCTCACCGCGATCGCCGAACGCACCGGTGGGTCGCTCGCCGCCGTCCAGCGCGAGGTCAGCAGGCTGGAGGAGGCCGGCCTGCTGCGGTCGCGCCGCATCGGCAACGCGCGCCTCGTCTCCGCCGACCCGGCCTCGCCCGCGACCGCGCCGCTCACCGAGCTCGTGACGCTGAGCTTCGGGCCGGTGCAGGTGCTGGCCGAGGAGTTCGCGGAGGTGGCGGACGTCGACGCGGTGGAGGTGTTCGGCTCGTGGGCCGCCCGCCACCGCGGCGAGCGCGGCGGGCCTCCGGCCGACGTCGACGTGCTCGTCGTCGGCACCCCGGACCGCGACGTCGTGCACGACGCGGCCGCGCGTGCCGAGGCGCGGATCGGCCTGCCGGTGAACGCGACGGTCGTCGCCCCCGGACGGTGGGAGACCGGCTCCGACGGGTTCGTCACCCGCGTCCGCGCCTCGCCGCGCGTGCCGGTTCCGCGCGTCCGGCCCGGCCCGGCGTCGTCGCGCCGGTAGGTTCGGCGGGTGGACCGGTCCGGGCAGCGTGAGCTGGACGCGCTGCTCGCGGCGGGCAGGCTCGAACGTGTCCCGCCCGATCCGGCGGCCGCGGGGCGGGCGGTCGCGGCGGCGCGTCGTCATCTCGAGTCGGCGCGGACTCTCGCCGACGACGATCCCGACCTCGCCTACACCGCGCTCTACGACGCGATGCGCAAGGCGTGCGCGGCGCTGCTGGCCGCGCAGGGGTTGCGGGCGACGAGCAGGGGAGGGCACCTGGCCGTGCAGCGCGCCGTCGTCGCGATGCACGCGCGGGCCGAGGCGCTGCGCCCCTTCGACCGGGTGCGGCGTCGTCGCAACGAGGTCGAGTACCTCGGTGGCGAGGTCCACCCCGACGACATCGACGCCGATCTCCCCGCTGCCGTGCGCGTCGTGGAGTTCGTGGCGGCCAGGCTCCGCCGCATCGACTGAGGTCGTCTCTCGTGTAAACGATTCATTGACGCAACGCGCGCACGACCAGCCGCCCCCGAGGAGCAGCCCCGAGGAGCAGCCCCGGCGCCGACAACCGCGACGGCGCCGGCTCGGTGTCGCCGACTCACGACGCCGATCTCCCCGCCACCCGGCGCCCGGCGCCCGATGCCCGGCGCCCAACTGCCCGATGCCCAACTGTTCGACGTCCGACGCGCCTGCCATCCGATGCCTGACACGTCGGCCTCGTCCCGGAGATCGTCCGGAAGGTCCAGGTCGAGGCCCCGGCTGGGCGTCAGCCGAGGTGTCGCGCGAGGAGCCGGGGCACGTCGTGTGCGGCGTCGCCGTTCGCGCCGCGCCCGGCGCCCCGGCCGAGCCTCGCGTCGCGGGTGAGTGCCGCAACGGCCGGTCCGGAACCCGGACCGGCCGTCACGCCCGACGCCGGGCGTGGTCGTCGGGCAACGCCGCGGGCCGGGCGAGGCGAATCACTCGCCGGGGGAGAGGGCGGGCGGGTCCTTGGGCCGGCCGCCGCGACGCATGTCGCCGGTCGTCGTCCGCCGCCCCGGGTCGATGAGTCGCTTCCACTTCGCGTGCGCGGCCTGCCGGCTGCTCAGCTGCGCCTCGACGGCGTGCGCCACCTGCGCCCAGGTCATCCCCTCGGAGCGCAGGCCGCGGATGAGGTCGCGCTCGTAGTAGTCGGCCAACCGTCGCATCTCCTGGACCAGGGCGTACCAGACCGCGATGCCGCTGTGGGGCAACGCGTCGCGGGCCGCGAGCTCCTTGAGCCGGTCGAGCTGTTCGACGATGGACGGCTGTCCGGAGTCGGGAAAGGGTCCTGCCTTGGCCAGCCAGCGCTGGGCCTCGTCGTACTTCACGATGTAAACCATACATTGACGCAACGCGACGACGAAGGACACCACGCCGCAGGACGAAGTCGCAGGCTGCGGTCACAGCCGACAAGAACGGCTACGGCGAGGGTGTGAGTGGCGATGGTCGCCATGGCGACCATCGCCACTCACGGGCGGTCCGACACGCCCGTGATCCACACGACGGCCTCGCCGGCCTCGTCGGAGGCAGCGAGGTCGATCTCGGCGGTGATGGCCCAGTCGCGGTCGCCCGCGGGGTCGTCGAGCACCTGGCGGACGCGCCAGCGTTCCGGCTCGACCTCGATCGTCACCAGCTGCGGGCCGCGGGCGTCCGGGCCGGTGCCGATGTCGTCGTGCAGGTCCCAGTACGGGTCGAACGCCTCCCGCCACGCCGTGGCGTCCCAGCCCGCGTCCTTGTCCAGCTCGCCGAGCAGATCCCAGCGGTGCAACGCGGCGAGCTCGACCCGGCGGAACATGGCGTTGCGCACCAGGACCCGGAACGCGCGGGTGTTGCGGGTGACCCCGGCCGGGCCCTGGTCGAGCGAGGGGGGAGTGGGCTCCTCGCCGGTCCCGGCGCCGGCGGCGAGGGCCTCCCACTCGTCGAGCAGGCTGGAGTCGACCTGCCGGACCAGCTCGCCCAGCCACTCGACGAGGTCGGTGAGCTCCTCGGTCTTGGCCTCGTCGGGGACGGTCTGGCGCAGGGCGCGGTAGGCGTCGGCGAGGTAGCGCAGGACGAGGCCCTCGGAGCGGGCGAGCTGGTAGTGCCCGACGTACTCGACGAACGTCATCGACCGCTCGGACATGTCCCGCACGACCGATTTCGGCGAGAGCCGGGCGTCGGCGACCCAGGGGTGGCCGCGACGGTAGGTCTCCAGCGCGGCGTCGAGCATCTCCGCCATCGGCTTCGGGTAGCTGACGTCCTCGAGCAGCGCCATGCGTTCCTCGTACTCGATGCCGTCGGCCTTCATCGCCGCGACGGCCTCGCCGCGGGCCTTGTTCTCCTGCGCGTGCAGGATCTGGCGCGGGTCGTCGAGCGTGGCCTCGATGACCGACAACACGTCGAGCGCGTAGGTCGGGGACTCCCGGTCGAGCAGCTCGATCGCGGCGAGCGCGAACGGGGACAGGGGCTGGTTGAGCGCGAAGTCGAGCTGCAGGTCGCCGACGACGCGCACCCGGCGTCCCTCGGCGTCGGGCTCGGCCAGCTCCTCGACGACGCCCGCCGTGCGCAGCGCCCGGTAGATCGCGATCGCGCGCAGGATGTGCTTGCGCTGGCGGTCGCGCGGCTCGTGGTTGTCCTCGAGCAGGTGGCGCATGGCGGCGAAGGCGTCGCCCGGCCGGGAGATGACGTTGAGCAACATCGCGTGAGTGACCACGAAGTGGCTGGTCAGCGCCTCGGGCTGAGCGCCCTGGAGGCGTTCGAAGCTCTTCTCGCTCCAGCCGACGAAGCCGTCCGGCGGCTGCTTGCGCACGACGCGGCGGCGCTTCTTCGGGTCGTCGCCCGCCTTGGCGAGCAGGCGAGCGTTCTCGACCTCGTGCTCGGGCGCCTCGGCGACGACGGTGCCGACCGTGTCGTACCCGGCCCGGCCCGCGCGGCCCGCGATCTGGTGGAACTCGCGGGCCTTGAGACCGCGGACGCGCGTGCCGTCGTATTTGGTGAGGGCGGTGAAGAGCACCGTGCGGATCGGGACGTTGATCCCCACGCCGAGGGTGTCGGTGCCGCAGATGACCTTGAGCAGGCCCGCCTGCGCCAGGGTCTCCACGAGCCGCCGGTAGCGCGGCAGCATCCCGGCGTGGTGGACGCCGATGCCGTGGCGGACCAGCCGGGACAGGGTGCGGCCGAACCCCGCGGTGAACCGGAACGCGCCGATCGTCTCGGCGATCGCGGCCTTGTCCTCCTTCGACGACACGTTGACGCTCATCAGCGACTGCGCCCGTTCGACGGCCGCGGCCTGCGTGAAGTGCACGACGTAGACGGGGGCCTCGTGGGTCTGCAGCAGCTCGTCGAGGGTCTCGTGCAGCGGGGTGAGGACGTAGCGGTAGTTCAACGGCACCGGCCGCTCGACCGACGTGATCACCGCGGTGGGCCGGCCTGTGCGGCGGGTCAGGTCGTCGCGGAAGAACGAGACGTCGCCGAGCGTGGCGCTCATCAGGAGGAACTGCGCCTGCGGGAGCTCGATCAACGGCACCTGCCACGCCCAGCCCCGGTCGGGGTCGGCGTAGAAGTGGAACTCGTCCATGACGACGGAGCCGACGTCCGCACCCCGGCCGCCGCGCAGCGCGATGTTGGCGAGGATCTCCGCCGTGCAGCAGATGATGGGCGCGGTCTCGTTGACCGCGGCGTCGCCGGTGAGCATGCCGACCTTGTCGGCCCCGAACACCGCGCACAGCGCGAAGAACTTCTCGCTGACCAGCGCCTTGATCGGTGCGGTGTAGAACGTCCGCTCGCCGCGGGCCAGCGCCACGGCGTGCGCGGCGATCGCGACCAGCGACTTCCCGGAGCCCGTCGGCGTCGACAGGATGACGTTGGCGCCCGTGACCAGCTCGACCAGCGCCTCCTCCTGCGCGGGGTAGAGCGAGAGCCCCTGCTCGTCGAACGCCCACTCGGCGAAGGTCTCGACGAGGGCGTCGGGGTCGTCGGGGGAGGGGAGCCGGTCGGCGAGGGTGCTGGTCATGGTGACTCCGATCGTCCCCCGGCGGGGGCCCGGCCGTCGCGGCGGGGTCGGCGGCGGCCGGTGCTGCGCCGGGCGGGTGAGCGGCCACTGCTCCGGTGGACGGGGGTGGGCACGTCGTCGCAGGTCACGACGATCCGTCTGCCGAGGGCCACGGCCGCACGTGGCGGCCTGCCGACCGCTCGCCGCGCGGCAGTCGCCGATGATCTCCGTTCGTCCTGCCACGTGGCCCGCACGGCCGACGGACGGGACGCGAGCGCTGCGGCGCGAACTACGCTGCCGAGTGTGATGGTCCGGGCGGGCACGGGCGGGATGCCCGAACTGGTGCCGCCCATGCTGGCCGCGAGCGGTGACCTGCCGACGGGCCCCGGGTGGGCGGTCGAGTTCGCCTGGGACGGGCTGCGCTGCATCGCGTACGCGCGCCCCGGCCGGGTCCGGCTGCTCACGGCCCGCGACCGGTCGGTCAGCTCGACCTTCCCCGAGCTGCACGTGCTGGCCGCCAAGGCTCCGCGCCAGGGGGTCATCCTCGACGGGACCGTCGTCGCGCTCGACGACGCGGGCATCCCGAGCAGACGGATGCTCATGCGCCGCACCGCGACCCAGCGGCCCGGTGCCGCGCTGGTCGCGGAGGTGCCGGTCGGCTTCTTCGTCAGCGACCTCGTCTGGCTCGACGGCGAGTCGACGACGAGCCTGCCCTACCGGCGCCGTCGCGAGCTGATCGACGACCTCGGGCTTGCCGAGCAGCCGGTGGTGCTGTCGCCGTCGTGGCCCGCGGGCGACGCGGGGCACGTGCTGGCCACGGCCCGCCGGTACGGCCTCGACGGCGTGTTCGCCAAGCGGCTCGACTCCGCCTACCAGCCCGGACGCCGCTCCCGGAACTGGCTGCGGGTGCCGCTGCGGCGCAGCCGGCAGGTCGTCGTCGGGGGCTGGACCCCGGCGAGCGCCGACCGGCCCGACTCGGTGGCCGCGCTGCTGCTCGGGGTCCCGGGTCCGGAGGGGCTGCGCTACGTCGGCCGGGCCGGGGTCGGCGCGGGCACCGACCGGGCGGCCGTCACCGCGCTGGTGCCGGACCTGCACAGCGACTCGTCGCCGTTCGTCGGGGAGGTGCCGGCCTCGGTGGCCCGCGACGCGATGTGGGTGGTGCCGCGGCTGGTGGGGCTCGTCGAGTTCACCGAGTGGACGATGGGCGGCCGGCTGCGGCTGCCGGTGTGGCGCGGGCTGGTCACGCCGGAGGAGGTCGACGACGCGCTGTGGGACGACGGCCCGGACCTCGACGGCCCCGCCGCGGGCCGCCCCGCCGCCGACGGCCCGGATGCCGACCGCCCCGCCGCCGATGGCCCCGGCGCGGACCGCGCAGTCACCGACCGCGCAGTCACCGACCGGGCAGCCACCGCACGCACACCTGTCGACCGCCCGAACGGCGGCCGCCCGGAATCCGACCGTGCGACCGACCTGCGCGCGAACGGCGACGGCGCGACCGGCGACGGCGCGACCGGCGACGGCGCGACCGGCGACGGCGCGACCGGC
>NZ_BPRG01000037.1:27562-142273 GCF_036984265.1 Pseudonocardia sp. D17
ACCTGGACCGGGAGAGGGGCGACCGGACCGGCGCGGGCACCGCTGCGGAGCAGGCGCCGCCGGGACCCGGTGCGGGCGCCGCACCCGCCGCGCTCCCGTCGGAGGCCCGGGTCCACGCCCGCAGGCTCGAGCAGCACTTCGTCTACAACTCCCTCAACACGATCGCCTCGCTCGTGCGCACCGACCCCGGCCGGGCGCGCGACCTGCTTCTCGGCTTCGCGGACCTGACCCGGGCCGCCGACCGGCCGGCCGAGGAGACGATCGGGCTGCGCGACGAGCTCGACACCGTCCGCGCCTACCTCGAGCTCGAGCGAGCCCGGTTCGGCAAGCGGCTGACCGCCTCGGTCACCACCGACGAGGGCCTCGACGACGTGCCGGTCGTCCCGCTGTCGGTGCTGGTCCGGGTGCGGTCCGTGGTGCAGGAGGTCGTCGAGCCGCGGCCCGAGGGCGGCGCCGTCAGCGTGCACGCGGCGATGGAGGGCTCGACGTGCGTCGTCACTGTCGCCGAGGAGGCCACGGCACAGCGCTGGACGGTGCCGCTCGCGCCGGCGCAGGTGTGATGCGCCGCTGTTCACCGGCCGACGCGCAGCCGTGATGATCGGGGGATACCGTGCGCTCCATGCTGGGGTTGCCCGACGCCGCGCGCGCGTGCCTGTTCGATCTGGACGGTGTCCTCACCGACACCGCCAGCGTGCATGCCGCCGCGTGGAAGCAGATGTTCGACGACTATCTCCGAGCGCGCGCGCAGCGCACGGGTGAGCCGTTCCGCCCGTTCGACCTGACCGCGGACTACGGCCCGTACGTCGACGGCAGGCCCCGGCTGGAGGGCACCGCGATGTTCCTGCGGTCGCGCGGCATCGAGCTGCCCGCGGGCGGCCCGGGCGACGACCCGGGGGCCGAGACCGTGTACGCGCTGGCGTCGCGGAAGAACGACATGGTGCAGGAGAAGATCCGCACGCAGGGCGTCGACGTCTACCCCGGCTCGGTGCGCTACCTCGAGGCGGTGCGGGCGGCCGGCATGAAGACGGCGGTGGTGTCGTCGTCGGCGAACGCCGAGCAGGTGCTCGAGGTGGCCGACCTGGCGCGCTACATCGACCACCGGGTCGACGGCGTCACGGCGAAGGAGCGGTCGCTGCCCGGCAAGCCGGAGCCGGACACCTTCCTCGCCGCGGCCGCCGACCTGGGCGTCGGTGTCGACGAGGCCGTCGTGTTCGAGGACGCGCTGGCCGGCGTGGCGGCCGGTCGCGCGGGCGGGTTCGTCGCCGTCGTCGGGGTGAACCGGCTCGACCAGGCCGACGGCCTGCGCGAGCACGGCGCCACGGTCGTCGTCGACGACCTGGCCGAGCTGCTCGAGGACGGCCGATGACCGCCGCCGAGAACGGGCGCCCGTTCACCGTCGAGCCCTGGTGCGTGCGTGAACCGGCGCTGCACCTGGAGGCGATGGGGCAGACGGAGTCGGTGTTCGCGCTGTCCAACGGGCACATCGGCATGCGTGGCAACCTCGACGAGGGGGAGCCGCACGCCATCCCCGGTACCTACCTCAACTCGCTCTACGAGCGCCGCCCGCTGCCCTACGCCGAGGGCGGGTACGGCTACCCGGAGTCCGGGCAGACGATCATCAACGTCACCAACGGCAAGCTGATCCGGCTGCTGGTCGACGACGAACCGTTCGACCTGCGCTACGGGCAGCTGCGTCGTCACGAACGGGTGCTCGACCTGCAGGCGGGCACCCTGACCCGCGAGGTCGAGTGGGTCTCGCCCGCCGACCGGGCCATCAGGGTGCGCAGCACGCGCCTGGTGTCGCTGACCCAGCGCGCGATCGCCGCGATCTGCTACGAGGTGGAGGTGCTCGACGGACCGACGACGCTCGTCGTCCAGTCCGAGCTCGTCGCCAACGAGCAGCTCCCGCAGCGGGCGAACGGCGATCCCCGCGTGGAGGCCGCGCTCGCGGAGCCGCTCGTCGCCGAGCAGCACCGCAGCGAGGAGGCCGGCGCGACGCTGGTGCACCAGACGCGCCAGTCCGGACTGCGGCTGGCCGCGGCGATGGACCACGAGGTCTACGGCCCGGGGTCGACGAAGATGTCGTCGGAGGCGACAGAGGACATCGGCCGCACCACGGTGATCGCCCGGATCGTGCCGGGGGAGACGCTGCGGATCGTCAAGTACCTGTCCTACGGCTGGTCGTCGCGGCGGTCGTTGCCCGCGGTGCACGACCAGGTGCGCGCCGCGCTGGCCGCGGCCCGGTTCACCGGCTGGGAGGGGCTGCTCGCCGAGCAGCGCCAGTACCTCGACGACTTCTGGATCACCGCCGACGTCGAGATCGACGGTGACGCCGAGCTGCAGCAGGCGATCCGGCTCGCGACGTTCCACGTCCTGCAGGCAGGCGCCCGTGCCGAGCGGCGCGCGATCGGCGCGAAGGGGCTCACCGGCGACGGCTACGACGGCCACACGTTCTGGGACACGGAGACGTTCGCGTTGCCGGTGCTCTCGCACCTGGCGCCGGACGCCGCGGCCGACGCGCTGCGCTGGCGGCGGTCGATCCTGCCGCAGGCCATGGAGCGCGCCGAGCAGCTCGGTCTCGCGGGGGCGGCGTTCCCGTGGCGGACCATCCGCGGCCACGAGTGCTCCGGGTACTGGCCGGCGGGCACGGCGGCGTTCCACATCAACGCCGACATCGCCGACGCCGTGCGCCGCCACGTCGCCGCGACCGGCGACATCGAGTTCGAACGCGAGGTCGGGCTGGAGCTGCTGGTGCAGACGGCCCGGCTGTGGCGCTCGCTGGGCCACCACGACGCGGCGGGCGAGTTCCGCATCGACGGGGTCACCGGGCCCGACGAGTACTCCGCGATCGTCGACAACAACGTCTACACGAACCTGATGGCGCAGCTGAACCTGCGCCACGCGGCGGAGGTCGCGGCCAAGCACCCGCGGCCCGCGGCCCGGCTGGGCGTCAACGCCGAGGAGATGGCGAGCTGGCGCGACGCGGCGTCGTCGATGCGCATCCCGTTCGACGAGGTCCTCGGTGTGCACCCGCAGGCCGAGGGTTTCACCGACCACCAGATGTGGGACTTCGAGGGCACCCCGGCGTCGAAGTACCCGCTGCTGCTGCACTACCCGTACTTCGACCTGTACCGCAAGCAGGTGATCAAGCAGGCCGATCTCGTGCTGGCGATGCAGCTTCAGCCCGACGCCTTCACACCCGAGCAGATGGCTCGCAACTTCGCGTACTACGAGGCGATCACCGTCCGGGACTCGTCGCTGTCGGCGGCGACCCAGGCCGTCGTCGCGGCCTGGACCGGGCACCTGGACCTGGCGTTCGACTACTTCGCCGAGGCCGCGCTCGTCGACCTGGGCGACCTGGCCGGCAACACCGACCACGGCATGCACATCGCGTCGATGGCCGGCACGTGGACGGCGGTGGCCAGCGGGTTCGGCGGGATGCGCACCGACCGCGACGGCATCTCCTTCGCGCCCCGGCTGCCGTCGGCGCTGTCGCGCATCTCGTTCGGGCTGAAGTACCAGGGCCGGTCGCTGCGGGTGACGATCACGCCGGACGAGGTCGAGTACCGGCTGGTCAGCGGGCCGCCGATGCGGCTGCGGCACCACGGCGAGCCGCTCGCGCTGGCCGACGCGCCGGTGGTGCGGGACATGCCGGCGGTGCCCATGCCGGAGCCGGTGGAGCAGCCCCACGGCCGCAGCCCCCGGCGCCGGCACCCCGGCTGACCCGCGGGGCGCGGGTCAGCCGGCGCCCAGCCGGCGGCGCAGCCGGGCCAGCGTCCGTGCCAGCAACCGGGAGACGTGCATCTGGGAGACCCCGACCTCGTCGGCGATCTGGGTCTGGGTCATGCCCGCGAAGAACCGCAGGACGAGGATGGTGCGTTCGCGGGTGGGGAGCTCGTCGAGCAGGGGCGCGAGGGTCTGCCGGTAGTCGACCTTCTCCAGCTCCGCGTCGGCGATGCCGAGCGTCTCCGACAGCATGGCGTCGGAGTCGGCGACGAGCTCGTCGAGCGAGGTGGAGCGGTAGACCTGGCGGGCCTCGAGGCCCTCGATCACCTCGTCGACGTCGCGCCCGATGCGGTCGGCGATCTCCGACGGGCGCGGCGCCCGGCCGAGCTCCTGGGCCAGGCCCCCGACGGCGGAGTTGATCGAGCTCTGCAGTTCCTTGAGCCGCCGCGGCACCCGCATCGACCAGGTGCGGTCGCGGAAGTGCCTGCGGACCTCACCGGTGATCGTCGGGACGGCATAGGACAGGAAGTCCACCCCGCGGGCGGGGTCGAAGCGGTCGACGGCGTTGATCAGCCCGACGGTGCCGGCCTGCTCCAGGTCGTCCACGGGTTCGCCGCGGCCCGCGAACCGGCGCGCGATGTGCCGGACGACGGGCAGGTGCCCGGTGACGAGCCGCTCGCGCAGCGTCGTCCGGCGTGGGTCGTCGGCGGTCATGGTGGCGAGCTCGTCGAACAGGGGGGCGAGGTGGTCGTAGGTCGAGCTCCCGGTCTCGGGCACCTCGGCACCGGGGCCCGCCGCGCGGCCCGGTGGGCCGCCGGGCGCCGCCACGCCCGCCGGCTCGGGATCCCCGGCGGCGGCGGGGTCGGCAGGGTCAGACACGACGGCCTGTCGGCGGCTGGCTGCGCACGCCGTGACCTACCCTCGTCGGCTGCCGCGGTAAACGCGGGCGCTGGTACGTTGGACAGTCGCCCGGCCGGAGCGTGTCGTTCGGCAGGGAGTCCCGTTGCTCGCCGCGAAGGTAGTCGCCCTGGTGTCCCACAGCGTGTCGCCCCACAGCACCGCACCCGGTCCGGACCGGCCGGCGATCCCCGACACCGATCCCGACGCCGCCCTCGCGCACGAGCGAGCCTACGTCGAGATGCTCTACCAGCGGCTCGACGCCCGCCGCGCCGACACCGCCCGACGCCTGCAGGACGTGCTGCACGGGGAGACCGTCGGCACCCCGCAGGCGCTGACCGAGCGCGACGCCGCGGCGGCGATGTACACCGACCGGCTCGCCGCGCTGCGGGCCGCCGAGCACGGCCTCGCGTTCGGCCGGCTCGACGCGGAGTCCGGTGAGGTCCGCTACATCGGCAGGCTCGGGCTGCTCGACGAGGACAACGAGTACGAGCCGCTGCTGATGGACTGGCGGGCCCCGGCCGCCCAGCCGTTCTACACCGCCACGGCCGCGTCGCCCGAAGGTATGCGCAGGCGGCGGCACCTGCGCACGCGCAAGCGGACCGTCGTCGCCATCGACGACGAGGTCCTCGACCTCAACGACGCCGCGGTGGGCGCCGGCCAGTCCGGGCTGACGAGCGAGGCCGCGTTGATGGCGGCGGTGTCGCAGGCGCGCACCGGGCGGATGGGCGACATCGTCGCGACGATCCAGGCCGAGCAGGACCGCATCATCCGGTCCAAGCCGTCGGGTGTGCTGGTGGTGCAGGGCGGGCCCGGCACGGGCAAGACGGCCGTCGCGCTGCACCGGGCGGCCTACCTGCTCTACACCCATCGCGACCGGCTGGCCCGCCGTGGCGTGCTCGTCGTCGGGCCCAACCCGACGTTCCTGCGCTACATCGGGCAGGTGCTGCCGTCGCTGGGCGAGACGAGCGTGGTGCTCGCGACGGTCGCCCGGCTCTACCCGGGGCTGCATGCGCGCCGGGTGGAAGCGCCGGAGGTCGCGGAGCTGAAGGGCAGCGTCGAGATGGCGGCCGTGGTCGCCGCCGCGGTGCGCGACCGGCAGCAGGTCCCGCGCAGGCCGATCGACCTGGTCGTCGAGCAGCAGCCGGTGCGGCTCGACCGTGACATCGCCAACCAGGCCCGCACCCGCGCCCGCCGGTCCCGCAAGCCGCACAACGAGGCCAAGCGGATCTTCCGGACGGAGGCGATCCGGCTGCTGGCCCAGCAGGTCATGCAGACCCTCGGCGGCCGCGGCCTGCTCGGGAAGGCCGATCTCGAGGACATCCGCGAGGAGCTCGGGGAGAGCCCGGAGCTGCTGCGCGAGCTCGACGCCCTGTGGCCGACGCTGTCGGCCGAGCAGCTGCTGACCGACCTGTTCGCCGACCGGCGCCGGCTCAACTCCGTCGCGCGGCGGTTGGCCCCGGCCGACCGCGACCTGCTCCACCGCCCCGCCCCGCCCGACGACCTGCCGGCCGACGAGTGCTGGACGCCCGCCGACGTGCCGCTGCTCGACGAGGCCGCGGAGCTGCTCGGTGACGACGGGTCGGCGGCGGCGGCCGCCGCTGCGGCGGCGTTGCGCGAGGAGGTCGAGTACGCGCAGGGGGTGCTGGACGTCCTCGACCTGGAGGAGGACCTCGACCCGGAGCTGCTGCGCGCCACCGACATCGTCGACGCCGACCGGCTCGCCGAGCGCCAGCAGGTCCGGCGTTACGACACGACGGCCGACCGGGCCGAGGCCGACCGCGAGTGGACCTACGGTCACGTGATCATCGACGAGGCGCAGGAGCTGTCGGCGATGGCGTGGCGGTTGATCATGCGCCGCGTCCCGAGCCGGTCGATGACGATCGTCGGTGACATCGCCCAGACCGGCGACCGGTCCGGTGCGCGGTCGTGGAGCGAGGTGCTGCGCCCGTTCGTCGCCGACCGGTGGCGGCTCGAGCAGCTGACCGTCAACTACCGCACGCCCGCCGAGATCGCCGACATCGCCGACGACGTGCTGGCCGAGATCGAGCCGTCGCTGGCCCCGCCGCGGTCGGTGCGCAGCACGGGCGTCCCGCCGCGGGCCGTCCCCGTGGCCGCGGGGTCGCTCGACGGCGCCGACGGTGTGCTGGCCGAGCTCGTCGCGCAGGAGCGGGCGGCCGTGGGGGAGGGCCGGGTCGCGGTGCTGGCCCCGGCGGCGCGGGTCGACGCGCTACGCGCCGCGCTCGCGCCCGGCACGGCCGATGCCGCCGCGGACGACCCGGAGGCCGCGGACCTCGACGCGCCCGTCGTCGTCCTGACGATCACCGCGGCGAAGGGCCTGGAGTTCGACGCGGTGCTGCTCGTCGAGCCCGCCGAGGTGCTGGCCGAGTCACCGCGCGGCGCCAACGACGTCTACGTGGCGCTGACGCGCGCGACGCAGCGGCTGACCGTCGTGCACACCGGCGAGCTGCCGCGGATGCTCAAGCGCCTGCGCCCCCGCTGACGGCGTGCCCGGGGGCCTCCCACCGGTCCCGCGTCCGGGCGGCCGCCTCGACGAGGCCCCGCACCAGCCGCAGGTCGGCGCCGTCCTGCTCGGGATGCCACTGCACACCCACGACGAACGGGTGCCCGCCGAGCTCGACGGCCTCGACGACCCCGTCCGCGGCGCGCGCGGTGACCCGCAGGCCCTCGCCGAGCAGGTCGACGGCCTGGTGGTGCAGGCAGCGCACCGTCACGCGGTCGCCGAGGAGCCGGCCGACGGTCGAGCCCGCGTCGAGCGCCACGTCGACGGTCGCGAACTCCGGGGGCCTGGCGCCGTGGGCGGTGGCCCCGAGATCGGGCAGGTGCTGGTGCAGGGTCCCGCCGAGCGCGACGTTGAGCACCTGCGCGCCCCGGCACACCCCGAGCACCGGGATGCCGCGGTCGACGGCCGCGCGGACCGCGGCGAGCTCCGTCGCGTCGCGCCCGGGCCGGGCCGGCTGGGTCTTCTCGTGCGGGAGCGCGCCGTAGCGCGCGGGATCGAGGTCGGAGCCGCCGGTGATCACGAGCGCGTCGAGCCGCTCGACGGCGCCGACGGCTGCCGGGTCCGGCGGCAGCAGCACCGGCGCGCCACCGGCGGCGACGACCATCTCGACGTAGGTGTCGGGCAGCAGCGTGGCCGAGTGGTCCCAGAACCAGTACCGCGCGCGTTCCCGGTAGGCCGTCAGGCCCACGACGGGTGGCCGCTCGTTCGCCTCCACGCGGACGACGCTACGCCGGACCCGCGGCGGCGAGCGTCTCGAGGATCTGCTCGCCGTAGCGGGCGAGCTTGGCCTCGCCGACGCCGTTGACCCGGCCGAGCTCGGCGAGCGTCGCGGGGGCGCCGGTGGCGATCTCGCGGAGCGTCGCGTCGTGGAAGATCACGTAGGCGGGGACGCCCTGCTCCTTCGCGGCCGCGCCGCGCCAGGCGCGCAGCCGCTCGAACAGCCCGGCCGCCTCGGCCGGCAGGGCGACCGCGGCGCTCGCGGACCTGCTGCGCGAGGCCCGCGCCGCGCGTTCGGGATCGCGGCGCAGTGCGACCGTGCGCTCGCCGCGCAGCACCTCGCCGCTGGTCTCGGTGAGCGCGAGCGTCTGGTACGCGCCGCCGACCGCGAGCAGCTCGCGGGCCAGCAGCTGCCGGATCACCGCGCGCCACTCGCTGTCGCGCAGGTCGGACCCGACCCCGAAGACCGACAGCTCGTCGTGGCGGTGCTGGCTGATCTTCGGGCTCTGCTTGCCGAGCAGGATGTCGACGACGTGCCCGGCGCCGAAGCTCTGGTTGCGCTCCTTCTTCAGCCGCCACACCGTCGAGAGCACCTTCTGCGCGGCGACGGTGCCGTCCCACGTCTGCGGTGGGGTCAGGCAGGTGTCGCAGTTGCCGCAGGGCTCGCCGGCCTGGCCGAAGTAGGCGAGCAGGTTCACCCGCCGGCACTCGACCGTCTCGCACAGGGCGAGCATCGCGTCGAGGTGCTGGGTGAGCCGGCGGCGGTGCGCCAGGTCGCCCTCGGACTCGTCGATCATCTTGCGCTGCTGCACGACGTCGCCCAGCCCGTAGGCCAGCCACGCCGTCGACGGCAGCCCGTCGCGGCCCGCGCGGCCGGTCTCCTGGTAGTAGCCCTCGACGGACTTGGGGAGGTCGAGGTGGGCGACGAACCGCACGTCGGGCTTGTCGATGCCCATGCCGAACGCGATCGTCGCGACCATGACGACGCCGTCCTCGCGCAGGAACCGCGCCTGGTTGGCCGCGCGGACCGGCGCCTCCAGCCCCGCGTGGTAGGGCAGCGCCGTGATCCCCTGCGCGGTGAGGAACTCCGCGACCTGCTCGACCTTGCGCCGCGACAGGCAGTAGACGATGCCGGCGTCGCCCGCGTGCTCGGCGCGCAGCAGCTCCAGCAGCTGGCGGCGTTCCTCGGCCTTGGGCACGATCCGGTACTGGATGTTGGGCCGGTCGAAGCTCGCGACGAAGTGCCTGGCGTCGGTGAGGTCGAGCCGTTCGGCGATCTCGGTGTGCGTCGCGCGGGTCGCGGTGGCGGTGAGGGCGATGCGCGGCACGTCGGGCCAGCGCCGGTGCAGCTCGGACAGCGCGAGGTAGTCGGGCCGGAAGTCGTGGCCCCACTGGGAGACGCAGTGCGCCTCGTCGATCGCGAACAGCGCGATGCGCCCTCGGTCGAGCAGGTCGGCCGTCGAGGCCACCCGCAGCCGCTCCGGCGCCAGGTAGAGCAGGTCGAGCTCGCCGTCGAGGAACGCCCGCTCGGTGTCGCGGCGCTCCTGCGGGCCCTGCGTGGAGTTCAGGAACCCGGCCCGCACGCCGAGCGCCCGCAGCGCGTCGACCTGGTCCTGCATGAGAGCGATCAACGGCGAGATCACCACACCCGTGCCGTCGCGTACCAGCGCGGGGATCTGATAGCACAGCGACTTGCCGCCGCCGGTGGGCATGAGCACGAGCGCGTCGCCGCCGCCGCTGACGTGCTCGACGATCTCGCGCTGGTCCCCGCGGAAGTCCTCGTAACCGAAGACCTGATGGAGCACCTGCGCGGGATCCCGGGGAGCCATGTGCGCGATCCTAGGAGCAGGCGGGAACCGCGCCGTGCCGGCTCGGCACGGCCCGTCGCGGCTGCGACCGGCACCCGGTGGTGTCGTTCCGCTCACCGAACCCTGCGCCCGGAGCCGGTGCGCGGTGTATCAACGACAACGCACCCCCGCGACGGTGGTGGACGGACGGAGAGGACGGGTACGTGGCCCTGAGGATCGGCTACAAGGCGTCGGCGGAGCAGTTCGGACCGCGGGATCTCGTCGAGTACGCGGTGCGCGCCGAGGAGGTCGGCCTGGACAGCGTCTGGACCTCCGACCACTTCCTGCCGTGGCGCGACACGGGCGGGCACGCGCCGTTCGCGCTCACCTGGATGGCGGCGGTGGGGGAGCGGACGAGCCGGGTGCAGATCGGCACCAGCGTGCTGACCCCCACGTTCCGCTACAACCCGGCCGTCATCGCGCAGGCGTTCGCGTCCATGGCGTTGATGTTCGACGGGAGGGTCGCGCTCGGCGTCGGCACCGGCGAGGCGCTCAACGAGATCGCCGTGTCCGGCCGGGAGTGGCCGGAGTTCAAGGAACGGTTCGCCCGGCTGCGGGAGGCGGTCCGGCTCATCCGTGCGCTGTGGACCGAGGACTCGGTGTCGGTCGACGGCGACTACTACACCCTCGTCGACGCGAAGATCTACGACCGGCCCAAGGAGCCGGTGCCGGTCTACATCGCGGCGGGCGGGCCGGTCGTCGCGAAGTACGCGGGTCGCTCCGGCGACGGCTTCATCTGCACCTCGGGCAAGGGGATGGACCTCTACACCGAGAAGCTGATCCCGGCGGTGCAGGAGGGCGCGGCGGCCGCGGAGCGCGACGCCGGCGGTATCGACCGCATGATCGAGATCAAGCTGTCCTACGACCGCGACGCCGACCAGGCGCTCGAGAACTGCCGGTTCTGGGCGCCGCTGTCGCTGACGGCCGAGCAGAAGCACTCGGTCGACTCGGCTGCGGAGATGGAGCGGCTGGCCGACGAGCTGCCGATCGAGCAGGTCGCGAAGCGCTGGATCGTCGCCTCGACCCCCGACGAGGCGCTCGCGCAGATCACGCCCTACGTCGACGCCGGGCTGACGCATCTGGTGTTCCACGGCCCGGGACACGACCAGGAGCGGTTCCTGTCACAGTTCGCCGAGGACGTGCTGCCGCGGCTGCGTGAGCTGGGCTGACGCACGCGGCGCGCGTCCGACGCGGGACGACACCCCGGGCGCGGGTTCCCCCGCCCGGGGGCCGCACGTTTGACGGTGTCACATCCCGGCCACCCCTGACGAAGTACATCGCGTGAACCGGGCTGCGGCTGCATCGGTCGAACGCGGATCCGTGCCGGAGGGGCCCGCGGCCCTGGAGGGGATGCGAGGGCCGGTGGGGGACACGACGGGTGGGCGTCGCGGCAGCGGCGGCGTCGACGTCGCGCACGGAGCGGACGTGCCACCCGCGGCCGAGCTCGTCCTCACCATCCCGGCCGATGCGGCGCGGCTGTCGGGGCTGCGCCGTGCCGTGGTCGACTGGGCCGGTGGGCTCGGCGCCGACGAGGCCACCGTCGGCGACCTCCAACTCGCCGTCGGCGAGGCCGCCGCCAACGGGGTCGAGCACGCCTACCGGGAGACGGAGCCGGCCGGGCGGGGCGGGACGGTCGTCGAGGTGGCGCTGTGCCTGCTGGCCGGCGGCCGCGCCCACGACGGCCGGGTCATCGCGGTGCGGGTCCGTGACCGAGGTCGCTGGCGCCGGCCGCCGGCCGACCCCGGCCGCCGTGGCCGCGGGCTGGCGATGATCCGCGCGGTGGCGGCCGGTGTCGTCGTGCGTCCCGGCAGGTCGGGCACCGAGGTCTCGTTCGAGGTGCCGTTCGTCGGCGTCGGGTGAACCGGACACAGCGCCCGTTGGGCGATCCGGGTGACGGCGTCGCGCGTCCGGTGTTCGTGTCCGTCGACGTGGGGTAGACCCGGGGGCGATGCACGCGACCCCTCCTGACCCCGACGCCCCGACGCCCGACGACGAGCGGGCCGCCCGGCTGCGAAGGGTCGCGCGGCTGCGCACGATGCGCACGTGCACGCCGCTGGTGCTGCTCGTGGTGCTCGTCGTCGGCGCGGGTCTGGTGTTCTTCCTGAACTACCCGTTCTTCGGGGTGGTGCTCGTCGTCCTCGCGGTGTTCGCGGCCGTCGATCTCACGTGGTCGTTGCGCCGCAACGCCGGTCCCCGCTGACGCCGGCCCGGACACGCAACACGCCCCCGCGGCGGACCGTGGGGGCGTGCTCGGGAGTGTGGCGGTGGCGGGCCGCGGGTCAGCGGCCGGAGCCGGGCACCGACCCGCCCGCGACGAGGCGCCGACCGGCCGGCGGCCGGCCCGCGCGCAGGCCGGGCAGGACGACGGCGGAGCGCGGGACGGGACGACGGAACGCGCGCAGCACCGGCCACGCCGGCGACGGCGGGAACAGCACGTCGAGACCGGACCCGACGGGCCCGCCGACGCTGGAGCGCAGCAGCTCCTGGTAGTCGTCGTACTCGGCGACGGCCGCGGCCAGGTCGCCCTGGGCGAGGTGCGCCTCGATGAGGGCGCGGCGGGCGTTCTCCCGGCTGGGCGCGGCGGTGACGGCGACCCGGGCGATCTCGACGGCCTCCTCGTGGCGGCCGGCAGCGCTGAACCGGATGCTGAGGTCCTCGAGTGCGTTGAGCCGCAGCTGGCGGAAGCGCTCGCGCTCGACGGCGATCCACGGCGCCGTCCAGGACGGCAGGATGTCGGCGCGCAGCGCGTCGGTCTCGGTGACCTCGGTCGGCGGCAGCTCGGGCAGCGTCCGCACGAGCGCCATGGCCTCGTCGAGATCGACCGCGACCCCCGCACCGAGCGCGACGGTCGGCTCGCCGGCGGACCCGCCGGTGACGAGGAGCCCGGGTACCGCGACGTCGTCGAGCGCCTCGGCGAGCAGCCGGGCGGCGGAGTCGGGGCGCACCCCGGGCCAGAGGTCGGCCGCCAGGGTGCGCAGCGGCTGGGGACGGCGGTGCACCGCCAGATACGCGACCACCCGACGGGCATCGACGCTCAACGCCTCGGCCACCCCGTCCCGGGTCAGGGTGAACGCACCCAGCACCGTGACACGAAGTCCGGGTGCGTGCATGCGGGATCGGCGCTGATCGTCAGACATGGTCTGTCCCCGTGAGAATGTCTCGAGTGTTGTCAAACCCCTGGCAGGTCCTGAGAGCACGTCTCGGGCACCCGGCGGGCGCGACCGAGTCTTCTCCGGCGTCGCGGACTTGCCAAGGGGCTTCGGCTTGTCGTTTCGTCACAGTTTCACGCCCAGGTGAGGGGGCGTGTCGCGCGACGCATAACGATGTTAGCTCACGGCGCCGCGTGCATCCGGACGTGGGTGCCCGAACGATCCGCCCAGACGTGCAGAACGTCGCAGAGCTGGCGCGCGATCCACACGCCGCGGCCCCGCGGGTCGGCCGGGTGCGGGGCGCGCAGGCCCGGGAGCGGCTCGCTCAGCGTGTCGCCGGTGTCGTGCACCTCGGCCACCAGCCCGTCGCCCGCGATCCACAGCGCGATCCGGGCCTCGCCGGATCCGTGCTCGACGGCGTTCGTCGCGATCTCGTTGACCGCGAGCACCACGTCCTCGCAGCGCGCGGTGTCGAAGGCCGTCGCCGTCGCCAGGTCGGTCACCGCGGCGCGGACCTCGTGCAGCTGCCAGGCGGTGAAGACGATGTCGAGGTCCGGTGCGCCGAGCAGGATCGGCGGGGCGGCGGGCATCCCGGCCAGCACGTCGCGCGGGGCGCGGTGCCCGTCGTTGAGCCGCAGCCGGCCCTGCTCGAAGACCAGCGGATGGTTCGCGAGGGCGCCGTAGAGGATCTCCGAGTGCAGCGGCAGCTCGGGATAGAAGCAGTAGAGGCTGACCGGCAGGTCGGTGAGCGCGACGTTCACCGCGGCGTCGAACTCGGTCCAGTACCGGCCGTCGATCCCGTCGAGGTCGCTGTCGTGCTCGGACACCGCGGTCACGGCCCCGGCCTCCGACGTCAGCGCCCGCAGGGTCCGGGCCAGCCGGGCGGCGGTGGTCTGCCCGGAGCCCCGGCTGCGGACGGCCGGACCCAGCGTGACCACGCGCGCCGAGCCCGCAGCCGCCCGCAGGGCCGCCTCGGTGCCCGGGCCCACGGCCAGCGCGATCGTCTCGCCGCGTCGGGCGGCATCGGACACGACGGGTGCGGTCTGGTCGACGAGGTCGTCCGCGCCGCTGTGCACACCGCACGCGTGCCGTAGCCGGACCGGCGACGCGGTCCGGGTGGTCTCGACCCTCACCGGGCCTCCCGCAGCGCGGGTCCGTCGTCGGGCAGGGTCTCGTCGGGCAGGGTCTCGTCAGGCAGGGTCTCGTCGGGCGGGGTCTCGTCGGCGTCGACGCCCGCGGTGCCGCCGCCGCGGTGCCGGCCGCCCGCCGGGCGGATCGCGCCGGGCACCCCCGACCGCGCGGGGGCCTCCCGCACCGTCAGCTGCGCCGCGAACGGTGCGCCGCAACGGTCCAGCACGCGCACGACGCCGGGCCGCACGTCGGTGAGCACCAGCCGGTGGGTGTCGGGGAAGCCCTCGGCGGCGTGCACGAGGCTGACCGCGGACGCGACGTCGATGAACCGCAGCGAGGCCAGGTTCAGCTCGATCTCGGTGGGCGCCGAGTGCGACCGCAGTGCGTCGTCCAGGGTGGACTCGAGCAGGCGCGCGATCGCGGGCCGGTTGCTGTGGTCGACCTCGCCCGCGAGCCGCGCCGAGGTGAGGCCGGTGCGGACGACGCGCAGCAGGCCGTCGTCGTAGGCGGTCGGCACGCTGAGCTCCTTCCGGTGGACGTCGCGCATCCGCTCGATCTGCTCGTCGGAGTAGCGACGCCGGTCGTAGAGGCACAGCGCGGTGATGCCGCGGTCGCGGACCAGACCGTCGAGCCCGCTGTCGTACTCGACGAAGGTCGTCGGCCACTGCCGGTCGACGCCGTAGCTCATCTGGCCGGTCATCCGGAAGCCCGCCCAGCCCGCGGCCGCGGACTCGTCGATGCGCGCGAGCATCATCTCGCGCGCCTCCGGCAGCGGGGTGTGGAAGATCGCCCGGGTGGTCTCGGCGGGCACGATCGCGAGCTGCCCGGTACCCAGCGGGCCCTCGACGGCGACGTGGTCGTCGGCGAGGCGCCCGAGCACGCCCTCGGCGGTGCCGTCGTCGAAGTAGAGGACCTGCTCGTTGCGGTCCAGTCCGTCGGCGACGAAGTCGGCCGAGACCTCCCAGAGCTGCTCCTCGCTGAGGGGGACCGCGCACACGTGATCGCCGGGCGACACGTCGTGCGTCGATCTCGTCATCTGCACCCAACCGGAGGCTCTGCGTGACCTTTCGCTCCCACTGTATGGCGGGTGACCTGCCGCTCAGTGCCGTCGAACGGCCCACCACGCGCCGAAGCGCCACGTCCGGGCGATGAGCGGACCGTAGCCGCTCCGACCGACCGTGACAGCCCGGGCGGGGCCCCGACCGGCTGCGGCGGCGGGCCCGGCGCCCGCCGCGCCCCACGAGCGGGCGGGTCCGCGGTCAGCGTGCGACCGGCGGCACCAGCGCCTCGACCAGGTGCGGGCCCGGTTCGGCCGCGGCGGCGCGCAGCGCGTCGGCGAGCTCCTCGGCGGTCCGGGCCCGGCGGGCCGGCACCCCCATGCCCCGGGCGAGGGAGACGAAGTCGAGCGTCGGGTCGTCGAGGTCGAGCAGCCTGCGGGCCGCGGCACCCGCGCCGGCGCCGCCGAGCTGGGCGCCCACCTGCGCGAGCTCGGCGCGCAGGACCGCGTAGGCCGCGTTGTTGTAGACGACGGTCGTCACGTCGAGGCCCTCGCGCGCGTGCGTCCACAGCGCGGAGATCGTGTACATCGCGGCACCGTCGGCGGCCAGGCACCAGACCGGACGGTCCGGGCAGGCCACGGCGGCACCCGCGGCGGCCGGGGTCCCGAACCCGATCGCGCCGCCGGGCAGGGTCAGCCAGTCGTGCCGGGGGCCGCCCGCGGTCGCCGGCCCGAGGCCCACGCCGGAGGTGTTCGCCTCGTCGACGACGATCGCGCCCTCGGGCAGCAGCGCCCCGATGACGGCGGTGGCGGCGGCCGCGGTCAGGTCCCCGGTGGGCAGGTCGGGGCGGCGGCCCGGCTCGACCGGGGCCTCGGCGTCCGGGGCGACGAGATCGGCCAGCGCCGCCAGCGCCGTGGCCGCGGGCCCGTCCTTGCCGGCGACGGTGACGACGGAGCAGCCCTCCGGCACGAGGTCGCCGGACCGGCCCGGGTAGCCGAAGAAGGTCACCGGGCTGCGGGCCCCGGCGAGGACGAGGTGACGGGCGCCGCCGAGCTGGCGGCGGGCCGCGTCGCCGACGTAGGACAGCCGGGGCACCGCGGGGATGCCGCCGCCGCGCTCGGCCCGCGGCGGGAACGTCTCGGCGAGCAGCGTGGCCCCGGTCGCGGCGGCGATCCGGGCCGCCGCGCGGGCGCCCTCGGCCAGGCCCGCGTCGCCGCCGATCAGCAGCACGCACGGCTCGCCGCCGGTGAGTGCCTTCGCGGCCGCCTCCAGCGCGTCGGCGTCGAGCGCGCCCCGCCCGGCCGCGGCCGGCGTCGCGACCGCGGCGGGTGCGCCGCCCTCGTCCCAGGACGCGTCGGCGGGCAGGATGAGCGTCGCGACCCCGCTCGGCGGGCCGAGCGCGGCGGCCACCGCCGCGGCCGTGTCGGCGCCGACGTCGGCGGCGGTGGCGCTGCGCCGCACCCACCGCGAGACCGTGCCCGCGACCGCGTCGATGTCGGAGTCCAGCGGTGCGTCGTAGGCCTTGTGCGCGGTCGAGTGATCGCCCACCACGGTGAGGACGGGCGTGCCCGCGCGGCGCGCGTTGTGCAGGTTGGCCAGCCCGTTGCCCAGCCCGGGCCCCAGGTGCAGCAGCACCGACGCGGGCCGGCCGGTCATCCGCCCGTAGCCGTCGGCGGCCCCGGTGGCCACGCCCTCGAACAGCGTCAGCACCGGGCGCATGGCGGGGACGTCGTCCAGTGCGGCGACGAAGTGCATCTCCGACGTGCCGGGGTTGGCGAAGCAGACGTCGACACCGCCGTCGACGAGCGTGTGCAGCAGCGCCTGCGCGCCCCTCACCGGCCGCCCCCGGAGGTGGTCACCTCGACCGCCGTGGCGGGGGAGGACCGCAGCGTCTGCAGGACGACGCAGTACCGCTCGGTCAGCTTCACCAGCGTGGCGACCTGGTCGTCGTCGGCGTCGGTGACCAGGTCGAAGCGCAGCCGGACGTCGCGGAACCCGACGGGGGCCTCCTTGTCGACGCCGAGCGTCCCGCGGAAGTCGAGGTCGCCCTCGGCGTGCACGGTGCCGGTCGCCTCGATCCCCAGCGACGTCGCGACGGCGCGCAACGTCACCCCGGCGCACGCGACGAGCGCCTCGAGCAGCATGTCGCCCGAGCACAGCTGGGTGCCGTCGCCGCCGGTCGCCGGGTGCAGGCCGGCCTCCGCGAGCGCGGTCGCGGTGCGCACCCTGCAGGCGACACCGGAGCCGTCGAGCTCACCGTCGGCGCGCAGCGTCACCAGTGCGGCGCCGGGGTCGTCGCGGTAGCGCTGCTTGAGCGGGGCCTGCGTCTGCCGGAGCGTCGTCGCGTCCATGGGCCCATCGTGCCGCGCCGGCGGGACCGTCCGCAGCACCGGCCGCGACCGTGCGACGTAGGCTCCCCGCGTGTCCGACGCGTCGTCGGTGCCCTCCTCCGCGGACCGGGTGCTCACCGTCCCCAATGCACTGAGCGTGCTGCGCCTGCTCGGCGTCCCGTTGTTCCTCTACCTGCTGCTCGGGCCGCACGCCGACGGCTGGGCGATCCTCGTGCTCGCCGTCGGCGGGGTCACCGACTGGCTCGACGGCAAGCTCGCCCGGCTGCTGGACCAGTACTCGCGGCTGGGCGCCGTGCTCGACCCGGCCGTCGACCGGCTCTACATCCTGGCCGCGCTGCTGGCGCTGGGTTTCCGCGACGTCGTCCCGTGGTGGGCCGTCATCCTGCTGGTGGCCCGTGACGTCGTGCTCGGTCTGTGCCTGCCCGTGCTGCGCCGCCGCGGGTACGGCCCGTTCGTGGTGACCTACCTCGGCAAGGCCGCGACGTTCCAGCTCCTCTACGCCTTCCCGCTGCTGCTGCTCGGCCAGGGCCACAACTGGTTCGCCGACCTCGCGCGACCGTTCGGCTACGCCTTCGCGGGCTGGGGCGTGGCGCTGTACCTGTGGTCGGGACTGCTCTACCTGGCCCAGTTCGTGAAGGCCCTGCGTACGCCCGTCCCGACGCCGACGCCGACGCCGACGACCGGCCCCGGGGCCGGTCCGGCACCGTCCGGAACCCGGGCACGGCCGGGTCCGCACGAGGTCTAGGCTCCGTCGCGAACCGACCCCCGGACACGACGACGTGCCCGGCGGGGCGACCCGGGCGGGCGACACCGGTCGGCCCCGATCGGGCCCGGCCGACGTCGGTCCGGCAGGGTAGGTTTCCCGCGACGCGGGCCGTTGCGGCCCGCGCCCAGCACATCGCAGGAGGAGAGCCCGAGGTGACCACGAACGACGGCCCCGGCGTCCCGCCGGAGCGCGCACCGGAGACGACCTCGGTCTTCCGGGCCGACTTCCTCGCCGACGTCGAGCAGCCGGCGCAGGACCAGCCGGTCTCCGGCCTCGACGCGCTGCCCCCCGGGTCGGCGTTGCTCGTGGTCAAGCGCGGGCCCAACGCCGGGTCGCGGTTCCTGCTCGACCGGCCGACGACGAGCGCCGGCCGGCACCCCGACAGCGACATCTTCCTCGACGACGTGACGGTCTCCCGGCGGCACGCGGAGTTCCGCCGCGACGGCGACTTCGTCGTCGTCGACGTCGGCAGCCTCAACGGCACCTACGTCAACCGCGAGCCGGTCGACACCGCGGTCCTCGCCAACGGCGACGAGGTGCAGATCGGCAAGTTCCGGCTGATCTTCCTCACCGGCGCCCGCGAGCCCGGCGGTCAGTGACGCCGCGTCCGCTCCGACACCACGGCCGGCCCGATCCGGTGTGACACGCCCGGCGTCGTCACGCACCGCGACGGGCCGGCCGTGGTGCGTCCGGGCCCCGGCGGCCAGGTCGCGCCGGGTCGGCGAGGGTTGCCGAACACACCGATCCTGTGGCGAACTGCCCGTCCGGAGGCGCGCGTCGGGCAGGCGGCCCGTGTAGCGTCATCACCGTCAGACGCCGCACGGTTCGCGGACGCGGTCGGGTCCCGGCCCGGCTGGTCCGGGAACGCGGGCGGAGCGCGGACGCACGATGGGTGAGGAGGCGACGTATGAGCGAGATGCGCGTCGTGGGAGTCAGGGTCGAACTGCCCGCCAACCAGCCCATCCTCTTGTTGCGGGAGACGAGCGGCGACCGGTACCTGCCGATCTGGATCGGGTCGGTCGAGGCGACGGCGATCGCACTGGAGCAGCAGGGCGTCAAGCCGGCCCGCCCGCTGACCCACGACCTGTTGAAGGACGTGATCGGCGCCCTCGGCAGACGACTCGAGCAGGTGCGGATCACCGACCTGCAGGAGGGCACCTTCTACGCAGAGCTGATCTTCGACGGCGGCGTGAAGGTGTCGGCGCGGCCGAGCGACTCCGTGGCGCTGGCGCTGCGGATCGGGGTGCCGATCCACGCCGACGAGAGCGTGCTCGCCGAGGCGGGGCTCGTCATCCCCGACGAGCAGGAGGACGAGGTCGAGAAGTTCCGCGAGTTCCTCGACTCGGTCTCGCCGGAGGACTTCCGCGGCGCCCAGCCGGGCTGACGCGGCGGCGCCCGCCGGCCGACACGCCCGTGATCGGGTGACGCCACCGGCGCGGCGCGTTGACCGACTGCTCACATTTGCTTACGGTCGGCATCGTTCGGTTGGGTGGATGAACGGGATTCGCGGTCGTCGCGACCCGACGGGAAGGAGTGCCGTGGACGCGTCGCCGCCCGACGCGCCCGAACAGGGCGAGCTCTTCCCTGACCCCCTCGTGGGCGAAGGTCTCGACGGCATGCCCGACCAGCTGGTCGGGTTCCGCGGGCCGACCGCATGCCAGGTCGTCGGCATCACCTACCGTCAGCTGGACTACTGGGCCCGCACCGGCCTCGTCGTCCCGTCGATCCGCGGGGCCGCCGGCTCCGGGAGCCAGCGGCTGTACTCCTTCAAGGACGTGCTGGTCCTCAAGGTCGTCAAGCGCCTGCTCGACGCCGGGGTGTCCCTGCAGAACATCCGCGTCGCGGTCGAGCACCTGCGGCGCCGCGGGATAAGAGATCTGGCCGGCATCACGCTGTTCAGCGACGGCACGACCGTCTACGAGTGCGCCTCGCCCGAGGAGGTCGTCGACCTGCTGCAGGGTGGGCAGGGCGTCTTCGGGATCGCCGTCTCCGGCGCGATGCGCGAGATCAGCGGGTCGATCAAGGACTTCCCCGTGGAGCGGGCCGACGGTGGCACCGTCGACGACGCCCCCGAGGACGAGCTGTCGCGCCGCCGGGCGCGCCGCGCGATCAGCTAGAAACGCCGACAGCGGACCGCGAGTGGCGATGGTCGCCACTCACGACGAGCGCCACTCACGACCCGACCGGTGGGGCGCGACCGTGTCGAACAGTTCCGGAGCCCCTCCCGGGCCCCGCTGGGGGCTAGGATGGCGCGCGTAGTCGCCGATCCCGCGCGGGAGAGCCCGGAACGTGCCGGGCGCCGAAGGAGCAACTCCTCCCCGGAACCTCTCAGGCACCAGGACCGCGTGGGCGAGACGCCTCTGGAAAGCGACGCCGGGTCACCGTCGTCCGCCGACGGGGAAAGCCCGCGCTCGCGCGGGTGAATCTCTCAGGCGCTCCGGTCACGGAGCGGGGACAGAGGGGGAGGGCAGTACGCCCGCGCCCGCCGCCCGAGAGGTCGACCCCATGAGCCCGACCCCCACCAGCGCCACGACCGCCCCGCGCGAGTCCCTCGTCTCCCTGGAACGCGGCGTCGCGTTCGTCGAGCGGCACGTCGGGCCGCGGGAGGACGAACTGGCGACGATGCTCGCCGCGATCGGCCTCGACTCCCTCGACGCCCTCGCCGACGCCACGGTCCCGGCGTCGATCCGCGACCGCGCCGGTGAGGCGACCAGCCTGCCGGCCCCGGCGTCGGAACAGGAGATGCTCGCCGAGCTGCGCGCGCTCGCGGAGCGCAACACCCTCACCGTCCCGATGATCGGGCTCGGCTACTCGGGGACGGTGACCCCGCCGGTGATCCGCCGCCACGTGCTGGAGAACCCCGCCTGGTACACCGCCTACACCCCGTACCAGCCCGAGATCAGCCAGGGCCGGCTCGAGGCGCTGCTGACGTTCCAGACCGCCGTCGCCGACCTGACCGGGCTGCCCGTCGCGGGCGCGTCGCTGCTCGACGAGGCCACCGCCGCCGCCGAGGCGATGACGCTGCTGCGCCGCGCGGGGAAGGCGGGGACGTCACGGAGCCCACGGTTCGTCGTCGACGCCGACACCCTGCCGCGGACGCTGGAGGTCCTCGCCACCCGCGCCGCACCGCTGGGCATCGAGCTCGTCGTGGCCGACCTCGCCGCCGGGCTGCCCGACGGCGAGCTGTTCGGGGTGCTGCTGAGCTACCCGGGCGCCTCGGGCGCCGTCAGCGACCCGACCGCGCTGATCGAGGCTGCGCACGAGCGCGGCGCGCTCGTCGCCGTCGCGGCCGACCTGCTGGCGCTGACGCTGCTGCGCCCGCCCGGTGAGCTGGGCGCCGACGCCGTGCTGGGCACCACGCAGCGCTTCGGCGTGCCGCTCGGCTTCGGTGGCCCGCACGCCGCGTACCTGTCGGTGCGCCAGGAGTTCTCCCGCCAGCTGCCGGGCCGGCTCGTCGGCATGTCCCGCGACGCCGACGGGCATCCCGCCCTGCGGCTGGCCCTGCAGACCCGCGAGCAGCACATCCGCCGGGAGAAGGCGACCAGCAACATCTGCACCGCGCAGGTGCTGCTCGCCGTCGTCGCCGCCTGCTACGCCGTCCACCACGGTCCGGACGGCCTGCGGCGCATCGCGACCCGCGCGCACCGGATGGCCGCCGTGCTGGCCGCCGGGTTGCGCGCCGGAGGCGTCGAGGTCGTGCACGACGCCTTCTTCGACACGGTGCAGGCGCGCGTCCCGGGCCGGGCGGGGCACGTCGTCGACGCCGCCCACGACGCGGGGATCCTGCTGCGCAGGGTCGACGACGACGTGGTGGGGATCGCCTGCTCCGAGCTCACGACCGTCGCTCACGTCGAGGCGGTGTGGGCCGCGTTCGGGGTGGCCGTCGAGGACGTGGCGGCGCTCGACGCGGCGACGGCCGACGCGCTGCCCGGCGGGCTCGTCCGGGAGTCGGAGTACCTGACCCACGAGGTGTTCCACGCGCACCGGTCGGAGACCTCCCTGATGCGTTGGCTGCGCCGGCTCGCCGACGCCGACCTCGCGCTCGACCGCACGATGATCCCCCTGGGCTCGTGCACGATGAAGCTCAACGCGACCGCGGAGATGGAGCCCATCACCTGGCCGGAGTTCGCCGACCTGCACCCGCACGCCCCGGCCGCCGACGCCGCGGGCACGTTGGAGCTGATCGCGCAGCTGGAGCGCTGGCTCGCCGAGCTGACCGGGTACGCGGCGGTGTCGTTGCAGCCCAACGCCGGCAGTCAGGGGGAGTTCGCCGGGCTGCTCGCGATCGCGGCCTACCACCGCGACCGCGGCGAGGCCCATCGCGACGTCTGCCTGATCCCCGCGAGCGCGCACGGCACCAACGCCGCGTCGGCCGTCATGGCGGGGATGCGCGTCGTCGTCGTGGCCACCGGCCCGGGCGGCGACGTCGACCTCGACGACCTGCGCGCCAAGATCGCGGCGCACCGTGAGAACCTCGCCGCGCTGATGATCACCTACCCGTCGACGCACGGCGTGTACGAGGCCGCGGTCCGCGAGGTGTGCGACGCGGTGCACGAGGCGGGCGGGCAGGTCTACGTCGACGGCGCCAACCTCAACGCCCTCGTCGGGCTGGCCCGGCCAGGTGCGTTCGGGGGCGACGTCAGCCACCTCAACCTGCACAAGACGTTCTGCATCCCGCACGGCGGCGGCGGACCGGGGGTCGGGCCGGTCGCGGTGGCCGAGCACCTCGCCCCGTACCTGCCGGGGCGCGGCAAGGTCGGTGCGGTCTCGGCCGCGGAGTACGGCAGCCCGGGCGTGCTGCCGATCTCGTGGGCCTACATCCGGATGATGGGCGTCGACGGGTTGCGCCGGGCGACCCTGACGGCCGTGGCGGCGGCCAACTACGTCGCGGCCCGGCTGCGCGAGCACTACCCCGTCCTGTACTCCGGAGCCGACGGGCGCGTCGCCCACGAGTGCATCCTCGACCTGCGCGCCATCACGAAGTCGACCGGCGTCACCGTCGACGACGTCGCCAAGCGGCTCGCCGACTACGGGCTGCACGCGCCGACGATGTCGTTCCCCGTCGCGGGCACGCTCATGGTCGAGCCGACCGAGAGCGAGGACCTCGCCGAGATCGACCGGTTCGTCGACGCGATGATCGGCATCCGCGGCGAGATCGACCGCGTCGCGTCGGGGGAGTGGCCGGTGGAGGACAACCCGCTGCGCGGCGCCCCGCACACCGCCGCGTGCCTGACCGACAAGTGGGACCACCCGTACCCGCGCCAGCTCGCGGCGTACCCGACGGGGGCGACGCCCGGCGTGCACGACCGCAAGGTGTGGCCGCCGGTGCGGCGCATCGACGGCGCGCACGGCGACCGCAACCTGGTCTGCTCCTGCCAGCCGGTCTCGGCGTACGCGTGAGGTCGTGAGTGGCGACCGTCGCTACAGCGACTGCCACAGCGACTGCCACAGCGACGATCGCCACTCACAGGCGCTCACAGAGCGCGATCAGGCGGGAGCGCAGCGGCGCGGCGCGCTCGGCGAAGCCCGCCTGCAGCCGGGCGTACTCGGCGCGGCCCGCGGGGGTCTCGATCCGGACCGGTGCGTAGCCGTGGGCGGCGAGGTCGTAGGGGCTCGCGCGCATGTCCAGCTCGCGGACGTCGGAAGCCAGCTCGAAGCAGTCGCCCAGCAGGTCCGACGGGCATCCCGGGGCGAGCTTGTACGCCCACTTGTAGAGGTCCATCGTCGCGTGCAGGCACCCCGGCTGTTCCAGCGCGACCTGGCTCTCCCGCGTCGGGGTCAGCGCGTTGCGGGGGCGGGCGGCGTCGGTGAAGAACCGGAACGCGTCGTAGTGCGTGCACTGCACGGGCAGTGACTCGACGACGGCGTCGGTGCCGGCGGCGCCGAGCCGCAGCGGGACGGCCCGGTGGCGGGGCGCGTCGCTGCGGTAGACCATGGCCCACTCGTGCAGGCCGAAGCAGCCCAGCCGCGCCGGCCGCGATGCGGTCGCACGCAGCAGCCGGCCGACGAACTCCGCGGTCGAGCGCAGCCGGGGCAGGGCGGCGACGTCGAGGACGACGCCGGCGGGCCCGCAGACGTAGCCGGGCCGGTCGAGGAACTCCGCGGCGTCGCGCAGGGCGACGCCGGGGCCGGGGTCCCAGCGTTCGAGCTGGGCGGGCCGCAGCGAGTAGTAGGTGAAGAGGAAGTCCAGTACCGGATGGGCCTCGCCGCGGCGGCGCCGCTCGCGGTGCGGTCCGGTCCAGCGGGCCATCCGCTCGCGGTGGGCCCGGGCCCGCTCGCGCCACTGCCCGCCGTCGAGCACGACGGCGGGGCCGCGCGCGGTGGCGACGGACGGGGCTGCGGTCACCCGGCGACGGTACCCGGCCCGGCGGCGGGCTCCGGGCGGGCGACCCAGCGGGCGCCCGGGCCGCCCTCCTCGATGCCGTAGGCGAGGATCCGCTGCGGGTGGATGCGGATGACGCCCGCCACGGTCGCACCTGAACCGAGGTCGAGGTCAAGACGTCACGACATGGGGTCAGGCCTGCGGGTCGGGCGCGGTGTGGGTCGAGTCGCGCACCGTCCCGACGTAGGCCTCCACCAGGTCCTCCATCGCCACCAGGCCGACGGTGCTGCCCTGCGGGTCGACGGCCCGCGCGAGGTGGGCGCGCGCGCTGCGCAGGGCGGCGAGCGCCTCGTCGAGCCGGGCGTCGGCGGGAACCTCCGGCAGCCCGCGCACCCGCGAGCCGGGGACGACGGCGGCCGGGTCGTCGACGACGTCGAGGATGTCCTTGACGTGCAGGTACCCGATGAGCCGGCCGTCGGCGCGCAGCGGGAAGCGGGAGTACCCGGTCTCGGCGACGACGGCGGCGACCTCCCCCACCGTCGGCCTGGCCGACAGCGTGACCAGCTCGTCGAGCGGGACGACGACGTCGGCGACCGTGGCCTCGGCGGAGTGCAGGGTGCGGGCCAGGCGGCTGGACTCCTCGTCGTCGAGCAGGCCCTCGCGTCGTGAGTCGGAGATCATCTCGGCCAGCTCGCCGCTGGTGAAGGCCGCCTCCAGCTCGTCGCGCGGCTCGATGCGCAGCAGCCGCAGCACCGAGTTCGCCATCCAGTTGAAGGCGGAGACGAACGGGCTCGCGACGCGCGTCCACACCAGGAACGGCGGGACGAGCAGCGCGGCGGTCCGCTCGGGCCCGGCGATGGCGATGTTCTTGGGCACCATCTCGCCGAGCACCATGTGCGCGACGACGACGATCGCCAGCGACAACGCGAACGCGATCGGGTGCAACAGCCCCTCGGGCAGGCCGAGCAGGTCGAACGGGCGCTCGATCAGGTGCGCGACAGCGGGCTCGCCGAGGCGGCCGAGCAGCAGCGAGGCGATGGTGATGCCCAGCTGCGACGCCGCGAGCATCCGCGACAGGTCCGCGCTCGCCGCGAGCACCGTGCGCGCGGCGGCGTCGCCCGCGTGGGCCATGGCCTCCAGCCGGTCGCGCCGGGCCGAGATCAGCGCGAACTCGGCGCCGACGAAGAACGCGTTGGCCAGCAGCAGCAGGACGGCCGCGAGCAGCGCGAGGAGGTCACCGCCCATCGACGGCCTCCGCCTCCGCCGGGCGGCGGGCCAGCCGCAGCTCGGCGATCCGGTGCCGGTCGCGGCGCATCACGGTCAGCCGCCACCCGTCGACGACGAGGTCGTCGCCGACGTCGGGGATCCGCCCGAGCCGGGCCAGTACCAGGCCGGCGAGCGTCTCGTAGTCGCCCTCGGGCATGTCGAAGCCGGTGGCGTCGGCGACCTCGTCGGCGCGCAGCAGGCCCGAGACCACCCACGAGTCGCGGCCGAGCGGGCGCACCGTCGGCTGCTCGGCCCGGTCGTGCTCGTCGCGAACGTCCCCGACGATCTCCTCGACCAGGTCCTCGAGCGTCACGAGCCCGGCCGTGCCGCCGTACTCGTCGACGACGACGGCCATCTGCAGGCCGGCGGTGCGCAGCCGGGTCAGCAGCGCGTCGCCGTCGAGGGACTCGGGGACGGTCGGTGCCTGCTGGACGAGGTCGCGGACGACGGTGTGCACGCGCTCGGCCGCCGGTATCCCGAAGGCCTGCTTGACGTGGACCAGCCCGAGGACGGTGTCGGGGTCGCCGTCGCGGACGGGGAAGCGGGAGAAGCCGCTGGTCCGCGACAGCAGGACGAGGTCGGCGACGGTGTCGTCGGCGTCGAGGGCCTCCATCCGCACGCGCGGGGTCATCAGGTCCTCGGCGACCCGGTCGGTGAACCGCAACGAGCGGTCCAGCAACGTCGCCGTTCCGGCGTCGAGGGTGCCGTGGGCGGCGCTGGCCCGCACGAGCGAGCTGAGCTCGTGCGGGGCCCGGGCCGAGCGCAGCTCCTCGGCGGGCTCCACGCCGAGCTTGCGGACGACGCCGTTGGCGGTCCGGTTGAGCCCGTTGATCAGCCAGCGGAACGTCGCGGAGAACCCGGCCAGCACCCACACGACCGCGCGCGCGGTCACCAGCGGGCGGGCGATCGCGATGTTCTTGGGCACCAGCTCGCCGAAGACCATCGACAGGGTCGTGGCCAGCACCAGCGAGAGCGCCGTGGCGAGACCGGCGGACCAGCCCGGCGACATGCCGGTGGCGTCCAGGCCCGGCCGGATCAGCTCGGCGATCGCGGGTTCGGCGATGTAGCCGGTGGCCAGCGTCGTCACGGTGATCAGCAGCTGGCTGCCCGAGAGCTGGAACGACAGCTCGCGGTGCGCGCGCTGCAGCGCCATCGCGCGCCGATCGCCCGACTCGGCGACGTGCGCCTCGATCTGGCTGCGCTCCAGCGCGGTCAGCGAGAACTCCGACGCGACGGCCACGGCGGTGCCGAACGTCAGCGCGAGCACGGCGACCAGGCCGAGCACGGACAGCAGGACCGTCATCGGACGGTGCTCCTGGCGGGGGACGCGGGAGAGAGGTTCCGGGGCGGGCGTGGCGGTCGACCGCAGCCCGGGTCACCGGGCCGTGCGCTGGGCACTGCTGCTCCTCGGGACACTGTCGGACGGGCCGCCGCACGTGCGGGTGCGGAGGCGCCGAGTGTAGGGCGTCGCCCGCGACGGCGCCCAGGTGATCAGGCGAGGGTGACCGTCGCCTCGGCCTTGCCGCGGACGACGGCCAGCCGCTGCGCCTCCTCCTCGAGCGCGGTGCGTTCGGCCCTGGTGAGCCGCCGGAACGCGGTGACGCCGATCTCCAGCGTGCGCTTCTGCCGCGGCCGCCACACGCCGGCCGCCTCGGTCCCGGCGAGCAGCAGCCCGGGGCTGCCGAGCGGGCGCCACAGCCGGCTGCGGTGGTCGGGGTCGGGGACGAGCAGCGCGCGGTCGCGGCCCTGCAGCACCGGGTCCGAGGGCGCGAGCAGCCGCAGCCCCGGCTCGGGGGCGTCGGCGCGGACGGTGTCGAGGTCCTCGGCGCGCACGAGCCCGGGCCGCCCGCCCACGGTGACGTCCACGAGATCCGCGGCGGGCGCGTCGGCGACGACGGGCTTGGCCACCCCGAGGAAGTCGGCGACGTCGGCGAGCGAACCGCCGGGGAAGAGGCGCAGATAGGTGCGTTGCAGCGGAGCCGTCGGCCCCGTGGCGGCGGGCAGGCCCGCCCAGCCGGGGATCGCCTCGAACGTCAGCGGCCTGCTGTCGGGCACCAGCCGCATCCCCGCGGGCAGCGCGGCGAGGCGCAGCAGCTGCTCGGAGACGTGCCGGGTGTCGCAGGGCCGGCAGAACGGTGCGAGCGCCGGCCGGATCCGCGTGGTCACCTGCGCGCTGAGCCGGGACTTGGTGACGGTCCCCTCCGCGGCGAGCACCGCCGCGACGGCCTCGGCCACCTCCCGGTAGGCGCCCTCGCCGGTGACCCCGGCCTCGGCGAGACGTCTGCGCTGCCACGCCAGCCGCGCCATCGCGTCGGCGTCGTCGCGGGGCCGGCCCACCGCGGCGAGCAGCGGCAGGTCGGCGCTGCGGTGCAGGTGCGGGGCCCCGCGGAACGACCAGACCAGGGTCAGCGCACCGCCCGCGGTGACGTCGGCGGCGGGCGGCAGCGGCACCGCCAGCCGGGCCGAGACCGCGGCGCGCAGCGCGCCGGGCGGGGTGTCCTGCACGCCCAGGTCGCAGACGGCGAGCTCGTCGACCCGGCTGGCGGTGCGCCAGGTGAGCCCGTGCACGGCGAGCCGGTGGGCGAGCACGGCCTGCGGGTCGAGCGCGACGGGGGTCACCCCGTCATCGTGCCCGGACCCGCGGTGTCCGCGCGCCGTGTCGGGCGCGGCGCTGTTCCGGCGCGGCGGGGGTGTCGGCGCGGGGGTGTCGGCGCGGGGGTTTCGGCGCGGGGGTGTCGGCGCGGTTTCGGCGCGGCGCGCGGAGATCGGTGCGACCGATCTCACGAGGCCGAGCCGCGACGTCGGCGTCTAGGTTGGACCACCATGTCCACGTGGTGCGGCCGACGACGGCAGAGGGCAGTGTTCCGGTGACCCGGGCCACCGGCACGCGCAACGGCGCGGCGTCCCCGTTCGTCGACTTCGACCGGGCGGCATGGGCGCGCCTCGGCGCGACGACACCGCTGCCGCTGACCGCGCACGAGCTCGAGCAGGTCCGCAGTCTCGGCGACCACGTCGACCTCGACGACGTCCGCGAGGTGTACCTGCCGCTGTCGCGGCTGCTCACGCTGCACGTCCAGGAGGGCGGGCGGCTCTACCGCGCCTACCGCAACTTCCTCGGCGGCACGACGGCACGCACCCCGTTCGTCATCGGGATCGCCGGGTCGGTGTCGGTGGGCAAGTCGACGACGGCGCGCCTGCTACGGCTGCTGCTCGCCCGCTGGCCGCAGCATCCCCGCGTCGAGCTCGTCACGACCGACGGCTTCCTCCACCCCAACGCCGAGCTCGAACGGCGGGGTCTCATGCAGCGCAAGGGCTTTCCCGAGTCCTACGACCGCCGCGCGCTGCTGCGCTTCATCACCGAGATCAAGGCGGGACAGGCCGAGGTCCGCGCGCCGGTGTACTCGCATCTGGTCTACGACATCGTGCCCGGCGAGCAGCTCGTGGTGCACCGGCCCGACATCCTGATCGTCGAGGGCCTCAACGTGCTGCAGCCGGCGCAGCCGAGCCTCTCGCGCGGCGGGGCACTGGCGGTCAGCGACTTCATCGACTTCTCCGTCTACGTCGACGCGGCGACCGACGACATCCGGAGCTGGTACGTCAGCCGGTTCCTGAAACTGCGCGAGACGGCGTTCCGTGATCCCGCGTCCTACTTCCGCCGCTACGCCGCACTCGACCGCCCGGCTGCGGTCGCGCGGGCCGAGTCGATCTGGGCGGAGATCAACGGGCCGAACCTGGAGGAGAACATCCTCCCGACGCGGGGCCGGGCGAGCCTGGTGCTGCGCAAGGGCCCCGACCACGCGGTCACCGGCATCCGGCTGCGCAAGGTCTGACACCCCAGCCCGCCGCCGTCCGGAGGTGTCATCGCACGTCCGGACGGTCGCGACCGGCGAGCCCGCGTCGGGGTCCGGGGGCACTGCTGGCACGATGGGTGGATGCAAGGCGGTGCCGATGTGGCGGGCCCGGAGGTGCCGGGTATGACGCATGCGACTCCCGGGATGGCCGACGACCCACCCGACGACGACACGCACACCGCGCTGGCCGCGCGGCTGGGGCTCGTCGTCGGGCGGCTGAACCGGCGCATCCGTATCGACGGCCGGGAGTCGGTGCCGCCGTTGCAGCTGTCCGCGCTGGTCACCGTCGAGCAGCGGGGCCCGCTGCGGCTCTCCGAGCTGGCCCGCCGCGAGGCCGTCACCGCGCCGACGATGAGCCGGGTGCTGGCCGCCCTCGACGACCAGGGGCTCGTCGTGCGCACGGTCGACCCCGACGACGCCCGCGGGGTGCTGATCACCTTGTCGGCCAAGGGCGCCGAGGTCCTCAAGGAGGTGCGCAACCACCGCACGGCGCTGGTCGCCCGCCGCCTCGGCAGGCTCGACGCCGCCCAGCTCGCCGCGGTGCACGACGCGTTGCCCGCCCTGGAGGCCCTGCTCGTCGACGACGCGGCGAACCCGGGCACCGACCGGGTCTGAGCCCCGCCGTCAGACGGGGGTGCCGTCGACCAGGACGGTCAGCTCGTCGTGCGCGAACGACAGCAGCCCGGCAATCCGTGCCGCCTCGGGCAGCGGCTCGGGGTAGACCCATGCGGCGTCGGCGAGCAGCCGTCCGTCGGGCAGGCGGACCGAGCGGTAGCCCGCCTCGCCCTTGTAGGGGCAGCGGGTGCGGGTCGGGCTGGGCTCCAGCGTGGCGGCGACGTCGCTCTCCTGCAGGTAGTACCGGTGCGGCAGCCCCGTCTCGGCCAGCATCGTCGGGTGCTCGCTGCGCGCGAGGACGGTGTCGCCGTGGCGCACCTCGACGGTCCGCGACGTCGGCCGGATGTCGATGCGCGTGTACGGGTCGGTGAGGTGGGCGTAGACCTGCTCGTCCTCGTCGTACCAGGCGTCGGCGGCCGTCCAGTACAGCGCCGCGTGCCCGGCGAGCCACGCCGCGGCGGGCTTCGGGTCGGGGTAGGACCACAGGGCGTTCTCGACGAACCGGTCGTCCACCCGCAGCGAGTGGTAGGCGGCGTCGCCCTTGAACGGGCAGTGCGTCGTGTGCGCGGACGGTTCGAGCACGGCCGCGTCGATGTCGGCGAACGGCACGTACAGCACCGGCAGCAGCGCGGTCTCGTGCAGCAGCAGCCCGTCACGGGTGTCGAGGACCGTGCGGCCGCCGAGCACCGCGCGGACGCGGCGCCCGAACGGATGCGCGAGCAGCTTGTGCGGCGGCCCGTCGATCACGTAGTTCGCGGTGGCGGGCGCGGTGGGGGACAGGGGACCGGTGGTGCGGGTCAGGCCCACGGGAGGGATCCTTCCGGCCGGGGTCGTCGGAGCCTCCAAGGCTGCCTCGTGACCGGCCCGGTGTCAGGTCGGGGCCGCCCGTCGCACGATGCGGCACCGCTCGGTGTTCCTGCAGGCCAGGAGATCCGCCCGGCGAATGTCCCGGCGCGGCCACCCGGTCGCGTGGCGAGCGCTGCGGCGCGCGGCGGTCCGCGCCTGACATAGTGGTCTCGACGGGACCCGGGGGAGGCGACGAGTCGTGGACGCGGTGGCTGCGCTGCTCGCCGGGCTGCTCGACGGCCTGCGCCGGATCGTCAGCCCGGAGGTCTGCCCGGGTTCCTGGGCGTGGGCGACGACGCTGCTCGGCATCGGCGTCGGCCTGTTGCCGACCGTCGGAGCGGTGTCGGTCGCGCTCTGGCGGCGGCGCATCGGGTCGCGCTACGGCCCCGTCGAGTCCACCGGGCTCATCGCCGCCGGCGTGCTCACCTGCGGCGTGCTGCCGCTGCTGGTGTTCTCGGCCGTCGGCCAGGTCTTCGCCGCGGCGGCCGCGGGCGGATCGGTCCCCGGCCTGTCGGCGACCGCCGTCCGCTCCCTGGGGACCACGGTGTGCGTCGCGGGTGCCCAGTCCACCTACCTGGGCCGGGGCTCGGTCGGCGACGCGTTCGACCCGTCCGATCCGGTGCGCCTCGCGATCGCCGTGCTGCTGCTGGTCCTCGTCCCGATCGTCACGACGTTGTTCGTCGCCGCCCAGGCCCGGCTCGCGCTGCGGCGCGGCCCGTCGTGGCCCGCCCGGTTCTTCTGGGTGCCGCTGATCGGCCTCGCCCTGGTGACCGTCGGCAGCCCGGCCGGTTCGTCGGAGCACCTGTGGGTCGGGATGGCGACCGGCGCGCTGATCGGCGTGGTGCTCACCGCGATGGCCGGGAAACCGGGCCACGACGTCGTCGCCCGCTCGCTCGATCCGGCCGCCCGCACGTCGCGGCGCGACCGGTCGGCGGCGTTCCGACGCGAACCCGCGCCTGCCGGTGCTCCGGCGTCGGGACCCGTGCCGGGGCCGCGTGCCGCCGTCGCCGCGCCGCAACGCCCGCCCACGCGCCCGGTGCCGCCGCCCGTCGCCCCGACCGGGTCGCGGGTGCCGCCGCCGCGCACGCTCGTCGCGCCCACCCCCGGACCCGTCCCGGGCAACGCCTTCCCGGCCGCCGCCGTACCGGGCCCCGCCCGCGGCGCCCGGTTCAGCCCGATCCGGCGCATCGGCGCGGGCGGGTTCGGCCGGGTCGTGCTGGCCCGCGACGCCAAGCTCGGGATCACCGTCGCGCTGAAGGCGGCGCACGCGCCCGACGCCGAGACCGAGGAGCGGATCCGCCGCGAGGCCGCCGCCCTGGCCGCGGTGCGACACCCCAACTGCGTGCGCATCCTCGATCTCGTGCACGCCCGCAGCGACCCGGGGCTCGCGGGCCTCGACGGCATGGTCATCGTCATGGAGTACGTGCAGGGCATGTCGTTGGGCGAGCTGGTCCAGCAGCACGGCACGCTCGACGACGTCGCCGCCGCCCGCGTGTGGGCCGGGGTCGCGGGCGCGCTGCACGCCGCGCACTCCCACGGCGTGCTGCACCGTGACGTCAAACCGGGCAACGTCATCGTCGATCCCGCCGGGGTGGCGCATCTGATCGACTTCGGCATCGCCCGGCGCACGGGCGACTCGACGCTCACGATGGCGGGCTACGTCCTCGGCACCCCCGACTACCTGGCGCCGGAGGTCGCGGGCGGCGGCAAGGCCACTCCGGCGTCGGACTGCTGGCAGCTCGCCGCGACGGTGTCCTACGCGCTCGCGGGTTTCCCGCCCCGCGGCGGTCACCCCGACGCCGTCTCGGGCCTGCGGGCCGCGGCGGCCGGTGCGAAGCTGACACACCTGCCGCGCCGCAGCCACCACCTGTCGCTGCTGAAATCGGCGATGCGCAACGAGGCCGGCAAACGGCCCGACCTGCCGACGATCCACCGCAACCTCGACGACTGGCTGCGCCGCAACGGCACGTCGGCCCAGGGCCCGGTCACGGCGGGCACCGCGCGGCGCTGACCCGGCACCCGTGGCTCGGCCGCGCCGGGGCTTCGCGGGCCGCGACCGCACGGCCCGGTCTCAGAACGCGTCGAGCCCGAGCTTCACGGCGAGGCCGAGGCCGGCGAGCCCGATCGCGGTGCGCAACAGCGTCGTCGGGAGCCGGCGGGCGATCGCCGGACCCAGCCACGACCCCACGAGCACGCCGGCGGCGAGCGGCACCACCGCCGCCCACCGGACGTCGCCCGCCACGGCGAACGCGACCGCGGCCGTGCCGTTGGCGAGCCCCAGCAGGGCGTTCTTCAGCCCGTTGGCCTGCAGCAGCGACACGGGCAGGCCGATGAGGAGCAACGCCAGCAGCAGCACTCCGGCCGCCGCGCCGAAGTAGCCGCCGTAGACCCCGACGAGGCCGATCCCGCCGAGGACGAGGAGCCGCCCGGTGCGCGTGGGCCCGCCGTCGGCCTCCCTCGCCGCGGCGGCGCGGATGCGGGGCTGGCACAGCAGCACCAGCGACGCCCCGCCCACCAGGAACGGCACGATCTTCTCGAAGCTCCCGGCGGGGGTGAGGAACAGCATCGCCGCCCCGATCGCCCCGCCCACGACGACCAGCGGCGCCAGCCGCCGTACCCGCGCGCCCTGCCCTGCGAGCTCGGGACGCGAGCCCGCGACCGACCCGACGCTGCTGGCGAGCAGCGCGACGGTGTTGGTCATGTTCGCGGTCGTCGGGGGCAACCCGACGGCCAGCAGCGCCGGGTAGGAGAACAGCGACGCGAGCCCCGCCATGGAGCCCGACAGCCCGGCGCCGAACCCGGCTGCGACGAGGAGCAGCAGTTGGCCCGTCGTCACGGTCGCGCGCGGTCGACGCGGCGGTTCGGCACGCACCGACACTAGGCCTCCTCCCCGCCGGGGCGCGGTGCCCGCCGCTGCGATGCGTCCCACGCCCGGCGGCGTCCGGTCGATCATGGTCTGCAAAGATCAGCTCGCCGTTCGGCGCGTGAGAGCAACCTCTCGTCGTCGCCTGACGTCTACACAGAGGAAGACACGATCAGACGGGGGTGATCGGGATGTCCACGCGCACATGGGGGAGCCGCGTCGGGGTCCGCGTCGGGGGCGCTGCGGCCGCACTGCTGGCCGCGGTCGCGCTGGCCGGGTGCTCGGGTGGATCGGACGAGGTCAACGGCGGGACACCGGCCGCGACGACGAGCGCGCCGGCCGCGACGGCAGCGCCGGCGACGCCGGCCGGCACCGGCGGCGGCACAGGCGGCAGTGGTGGCGGCACGGGTGGTGGTGGCAACGGCGTCCCGCGCTGCACGGCCGGCGAGCTCAGCCTGTCCCTCGGCCAGGGCGACGCCGGGGCCGGTTCGGTGTTCCAGCCGCTGATCTTCACCAACAAGGGCAACCGGACCTGCGAGCTCACCGGGTTCCCGGGTGTCTCCTACGTCGCGGGCGACGACGGCCACCAGGTCGGGCCCGCCGCGGAGATGTCGGGTCCGCGCGGACCGGAGGTCCCGATCGCACCGGGACGGTCGGCGCAGGCGCAGGTGCAGTTCGTCCAGGTCGCGAACTTCGACGCGGCGGTCTGCCAGCCGACGCCGGTGCGCGGCCTGCGCGTCTACCCGCCGGGTGAGACGGCCTCGCTGTTCGTGGCGATGAACAACCAGACCGGCTGCGCGGGCAACCCGCCCGGCCCGCAGCTGACCGTCAAGACGATGACGGCGGCCTGACGGGCCGCGGTCCGGCCGACGACCGTCGCGGGTACCGATGAGCGAAGGCTCCCTTCGTCGTCACATGGGTGTGGCGACGAAGGGGGCAGCCGTATGACCGGCTCCGACCGACCGGCCGACACCTGGGTGCTCGTCCCGGGCGCGGGCGGTGAGGCGTGGTATTGGCACCTGGTGGTGCCCGAGCTGCAGCGGCGCGGGTACGCCGCGGTCGCGGTGGACCTGCCGGCCGGCGACGAGTCGGCGGGCGTCGACGAGTACGCCGATGTCGTCGTGGCCGCGCTCGCGGCGCACCGCGAGCGGACGGGCGGCGGCGGGCGGACGTTCGTCGTCGCGCAGCCGATGGGCGGGCTGACCGCGCCGCTGGTCTGCGCGCGGACGCGGGTCGACCTGCTCGTCCTGCTCAACGCCATGATCCCGCAGCCGGGGGAGGTACCCGGCGACTGGTGGGAGACCTCGGGTTTCCGCGAGGCCCGGCGCGCGCAGGCGTGTCGTGACGGTTGGGACATCGAGGACCTCTTCGAGGCCTTCATGCACGACGTGCCGGCGGACGTGCGCGCGGAGGCGGTGCGCCGGGGCGAGCCGGACCAGACGGGCGCCCCGTTCGCGTCGGCGTGGCCGCTCGACCGCTGGCCCGACGTGCCGACCCGCTTCCTGCAGGCCCGCGACGACCGGTTCTTCCCCGTGGACTTCCAGCGCGCGCAGGTCGCGCAGCGGCTCGGTGTGCCGTTCGACGAGATACCGGGCGGGCACCTGGTTGCGCTCAGCCGGCCGGTCGAGCTGGTGGACCGGCTGGAGTCGTTCGTCGGACCGGGCCGGCCGGGCGGGGCCGACCCCGGATCGGGCTGACCGGGACGGGTCGTGCGCCGGCCGGTGGTTCACGGTTTCGCGCACGGCCTCGGAGAGGGCGGCGGTGCTAGCGTGGGAAGGGACATGAGCGACCATCCGGGCGCCGGCGCGACGGCCGCACCCCTCTCCGCGACGCACGTGGACCACGCCGCGTGCGTGCGCGCCGATGCGTCGCTGACCAGGGCGTTCGCCTTCCTGGGCAAGCGCTGGAACGCGATCCTGCTCCGGGCGCTGGGCAGCGGTCCGGCCGGGTTCCGGGAGCTGGCGCGGGAGGTCGTGGGGATCAGCGACTCGGTGCTGTCCGACCGCCTGGGCGACCTCGCCGCCACCGGGCTGATCGTGCGGACCGTCAGCGAGGGCCCGCCGGTCTCGGTGTCCTACGCGCTCACGCCGCGGGGTGAGGCGTTGATGCCCGCGCTCGACCAGATCTCGCAGTGGGCCGCCGAGTACCTCCCCGAGGTCCCCGGCGGCTCCTGCTGACCTCCAGGCCCCCGCCGCGGCCTGCCGGGTCCCGGACGCCGACGTCGTGGTGAGTGGTGGGCTCAGGCCCAGGAGATGACGTCGTCGTGGGGGAGCCGGGGGAGCCGGTCGAACCACGGGTTGTCGCCGGGCAGGCCGAGGTTGACCACGAGCAGGGCGCGGTGGCGGCCACCGGGGAAGAACTCCTCGGTGACGGCGTCGGCGTCGAACCCGGCCATCGGGCCGGTGGCCAGCCCGTGGGCGCGCGCCGCGAGCAGGAAGTAGCCTGCCTGCAGGGTCGCGTTGAAGCGGGCCATCGCCTCGCGGCCCTCGACGCCCGCGGCGTCGAAGTTGTCCTTCAGCTCGGGGCGGATCGGGAACGTCCGGTCGGTGAACTCGTGGAACTCGACGTCGGCGGCCAGGAGCGCGACGGCGGGGGCCGTCCGGGTCTTCTCCTGGTTGCCCTCGGCCATCAGCGGCACCAGCCGGGCCTTGCCCTCGTCGGAGCGGACGAACGTGACGCGCAGCGGCTGGGTGTTCGCCGCGGTCGGCGGCCACTTCGCGAGCTCCCAGATCGCGGTCAGGGTCTCGTCCGGCACCGGGACCGGCGCGAACGTGTTCGCTGTGCGGGCCTCGGTGAACAGCAGGGCACGGGCGGCGTCGTCGAGGACGGGGAGCGCAGGAATGTCCTGAAGAGCGGTCATGTCGACTCCAAGGAACCGAGCCGCTACGAAATTCCTAGTAACTACGTGACTCGGGTCACAGGGCGGGTCGATCGGGAACGGGGTCCCGGCGAGCCGCGTGCGCAAGGATCGGGACGTGCCGTCCGACGAGGGATACCTGCTGGCCAACGCGCAGGCGCAGGCCGGGACGCGGTTCGACGCGCTCGCGGAGCTGTTCGACCCCTCGACGTTCCGGCATCTCGACCGGCTCGGCGTCGGGCCCGGGGCCCGCTGCTGGGAGGTCGGGGCCGGCGGTCCGGGCGTCCCCGCGGGGCTCGCCGCCCGCGTCGGAGCGGCCGGGCTCGTCGTCGCGACGGACATCGACACCTCGTGGCTCGCGGGACTCGACGCGCCGGACGGGCCGGTCCGGGTGCTGCGCCACGACGTCGGCCGCGACGAGCCGCCGGGCGCGGGGTTCGACCTCGTCCACGCCCGGCTCGTGCTGACCCACGTCCCGCAGCGGGCCCGCGCGGTCGCCTCGATGGTCTCGGCGCTGCGCCCCGGCGGCGTGCTGGTGCTCGAGGAGGCCGACCCCGGGCTGCAGCCGCTGCTGTGTCCCGACGAGTACGGCCCCGAGCAGGAGCTGGCCAACCGGTTGCGGCACGGCTTCCGCACCCTGATGGCCGGCCGCGGCGCCGATCTCGCCTACGGGCGGACGCTCCCGCGGCTGCTGCGCGAACACGGTCTGCACGAGGTCGGGGCCGACGCGTACTTCCCGATCACCGGACCGGCCTGCGTCACCCTCGAGGTCGCCACCGTCGAGCAGATCCGCGACCGGCTCGTCGCGGGGGGCATCGCCACCGCCGCCGAGATCGACGAGCACCTCGGCAACGTCGTCGCCGGGCGGGTCCCGGATCTGGCCACCTCACCGATGGTCACCGCATGGGGCCGTCGCGCCAACTAGCCGTCGGGGGTGCGACGAGCCCGTTGCGGTAGGCGAACGCCACGGCCTGCGCCCGGTCGCGGGCGTCGATCTTGGCCAGCAGGTGGTTCATGTGCGACTTGACCGTGCCCTCCGACACGACGAGCCGGCGCGCGATCTCGGCGTTGGACAACCCTTCGGCGACGAGCGTCAGCACCTCGGCCTCGCGCGCGGTGAGCCCCGCCGGGCGTTGCGGCGCAACGGGAACCGGCTCGGGCCGGCCGCCCGCGAGCGCCTCCAGGAGATGGTGCTGCACCGCGGGGTCGATCGCCGCCCGGTCGTCGAGGACCCGGCGCAGCGCCTCGCGGATCTCCGGGCCGCCCGCGTCCTTGGTGAGGTAGCCGCGGGCGCCGGCCCGCAGCGCGTCGAGGACCGAGCGGTCGTCGGAGTACGTCGTGAGCACGACGACGCGCACCCCCGGCCGGCGTTCGCGCAGCAGCCGGGTCGCCTCGACGCCGTCGCAGCGCGGCATCCGCAGGTCCATCAGCACGACGTCCGGGTCCAGCCGCTCGGCGAGGGCCACGGCCTCGGCGCCGTCGGACGCCGCCCCGACGACCTCCAGCTCCGGCATCAGCCCCAGGACCATCGTCAGCCCCTCGCGCACGACCCGCTGGTCGTCGGCGACGACGACCCGGATCGGCCGCGCGTCGCCACCGTCGCCGCTCACGCGGCCACCTCGGCGCCGACGGGAACCTCCAGCGTGACGCGGAAGCCGTGGCCGGTCGGCCCGGCGTCGAGGGTGCCGCCGAGCAGCTCGGCCCGCTCGCGCATCCCGGTGAGCCCGTACCCGCCACCGCCGGCGGCCCCGGACCCGCCCGCGTTCCCGGACCCGACGTCCTCGACCGTCAGCCGGACCCGGCCACGGCCCGTCCAGTCCAGTCGCATCTCGACCCGGTCGGGCGCGGCGTGCCGGGCGACGTTGGTCAACGCCTCCTGGGCCACGCGGTAGACCGCGAGCCGGGCCTGCGACCCCAGCTCCTGCGGGGTGCCCGTCTCGACGTAGTCGCACGCGACGCCGTGGTCGCGCCCGAAGGCCTCGGCCAGCGCCGGTAGGCGTTCGGGACCGGGCAGGTCGTCGTCGCGCAGGGTGCCGATCGCGCGGCGTGCCTCGTCGAGCCCGGTGCGGCACAGGTGATGGGCCCGCTCGACGGTCGCGCGCAGCCGCGGGTCCGCCGGGTCGCCCTCGACGAGCATCCGGGCCCCCTCGAGCTGCAGCATCAGCCCGGACAACGAGTGCGCGAGCACGTCGTGCATCTCCCTGGCCAGCCGCTGCCGCTCCGCGAGACCCGCCGCCTGCGCCTGCGCCAGCCGGCTCTCGTGCAGCTCCGCGAGCAGCCGCTCGGCCTGCCGGTTCGCCGCGACGAGCCGGTGGGCGAGGTACATCAGCCCGTACAGCGCGGCGAGCGAGCCGAGCACGAGGATCGTCACGTACTGCTGGCCGGTGACGGTCTCGAAGACCTCCAGGCCGACGAACCCGACGACGAGCACCGGCACACCGACCCGGACCGGCAGCAGCCGGGCGACGCACAGCACCGCCAACAGCATCCCCGCCGGTCCGGGACCCGCGGGCTGCACGCACATCAACGCCACCGACGTCGCGACGAGCACCCCGACGAAGCCGAGGTGCGCGGGCGAGCGCGCCGTCGTCGCGTTGCGCCCCAGCACCGCGACGACGAACAGCGCGGTCGAGACCGTGACGAGCAGCGCAGGTCCGCGCAGGCCCAGCCCCGGGGCGGCGTAGTAGGCGGCCACGACGAACAGCACCAGGACCACCGGCGCGAACAGCGTGAGGCGCCGGACGAGCGCCTCCTGGCCCCCGCGGACCTGCTGCAGCCGGGCCACCGCCGGCGCGGTGGCGGACTCGGTCGTCGGCACGCTCCGACCCTACGGCCGCGCGTGCGGCCGGGCATCGACCCTGCGGTGGAGACCGGTCTCCGACCACGGGTGCACCCGGCCCTGCCGCGGAGATCGAACTCCGCGCAGATGTGGCCGACCGGTGCCGAGGCGCAGGGTCGTCACCGACGGGGAGAGCCCCCGGCCGACAGGAGCCCACCATGAGCGAGAACCTCACCGCGCAGCGTGCCGTCCCGACCCCGGCATGGCGGACCGCCGTCCGCCTCGCGACCGCCTACCTGGTCCTGAGCGTGGCCGGCGTGGTGGCGATCGTGCTGCTGCGCAACGACCCCGCTGCCGTCACCCCCGCGGTGTGGATCCGCGGCGTCATCGTCGCGGCGAGCGCGGTGCTCACGTTCGCGTTCGCCCGCCGCGCCGCGGCCGGATCCCGACGGGCCCTCCTGCGGCTGCGGCTGGTCACCGCGATCATGGTCGTCGCGATCGTCGTCGTCGTGGCCGTGCCGGGGGCCTTCCCCGTGTGGCTGAAGATCGAACAGGTCGTGTGCGGTGTCCTGCTGCTCGGCATCGCCATGATCGCCGACGTGCCGGGGGTCCGGCAGACGCTCGACCGCCGCGCGGGATGAGGGCCGTCCGGGGGGTGCGCGGCGGGGGACGACGGGCCACGATGACGACGTGCCCGACGTCCTCGTCCGCCACCGCGCCCTCGGCCGCCCGCCGGGGACGCGGGCGCGCGCCGACGTGCCGCGCGCCGACGCCGACGTCTCCGGGTGCGACGCCCCCGCCGAGGACCGCGCCCCGGCGTGGGTCCGCGGCGTCCTGGACGGGCTCTGACGTCGTGGCGGGCGAGCTGATCGCCTACATCCGTCGGACCGTCGTCGTGGGGGTGGACGGGACGGAGCCCGCGCTGCGTGCCGTCCGCTGGGGTGCGCGCGAGGCCGTCCGCCGCGGAGGGGCGTTGCGGCTGGTCATCGCCACGGTCGCGCCGGTCTTCCAGCCGATGGGCCTCGACCAGGTCGGCCCGTCGCGGGCCCGGGACGCCATCGCGGGCGCCGCGGTCGAGTCGCTCGACGAGGCGGCCGACGTCGCGGCGGACGTGGCGCCCGGTGTCGAGATCGTCCGGCAGGTGCGGGGCGGCTCGGCGCCGGTGGCGCTGCACGCGGAGTCGGAGTGGGCGGGGCTGGTCGTCGTCGGCACCCGCGGGCGGGGGCCGATGCGGACCGTCGTGCTCGGGTCGGTCGCCGCCGCGACGGCCGCGACGGCGCTGTGCCCGGTCGTCGTGGTCCGCGGCGAGATCGAGCCGCGAACCGACCGCGCCGGGGCCGACACCGCCGGGGTCGTGGTGCCCGCCGACGGCTCGGCCGCAGGCCGCCGGGCGACGGCCTTCGCCTACGAGGAAGCCCGGCGGCGGGGGAGCGGGCTGCTCGTCGTGCATGCCGGCTGCGTCGCGGTCCCACCCGACGACCGCATCGCCGGCGGCGACCCACAGGTGCCGATCCGGCACGTCGCCGATCCCGCCGACGCCGAGTCGGCGCTGGTCACCGCGTCCTCGGGGGCGGCACTGCTCGTCGTCGGGGTGCAGCCGCGACGCCGCAGCCTCGGCGGCCCGGCGGGCCGGCTGTGCCGGAGCCTGCTGCGGACGGCGCACTGCCCGGTGGCGGTCGTGCGCACGTCCGCGGGGTGACGGCGACCGCCGCGGAAACGGCGGCCCGGCACGGACCGGCGGCGGCCACGACGTCGGCGTGACCGCGTCCGGCCCGCCGCGTGCGCGCCGGGCCGCGTGGAGCGTGCGGCCCCGGCGTCGCCCCTGCCCTCAGCCCTGGTCGCCCCGCAGGTACGCCCGCCATCCGCCGTACGCGCTGATGTCGTCGGCGCCGCGACGCTGCCCGGCCTGGCACACGAACCCGGGCAGCGCGTCACCCGCGGCGGTCTCGACGCGCCCGATCGCCAACGGCGGCGGCACGCTCGCGACCAGGTCCGCGAAGCCGGCGTCGCTCATGGCCCACACCTCGACCTCCACGGCGACGCCGTCCCCGTCGTCGGTCGCCACCAGTCCCGGCTTGGCGGGTTCCGTGGGCAGGGCGTAGAGCCGGTACTTCGGCGCCGTCGTGGTCTGCTCGAGGAACCGGGCACCGAGCTGCAGCAGCTGCCCGTTCAGCGGCTGCCCCCGCAGGTGCGCGCCGGCCACCGCGACCCGGTGCGGCGTGTCCGGGGTCCCCAGCGGGCGCGGCGGGACGGGATAGGGACCCGGCGCGTCCCCGGTGAACGCGCTGCCGAACTCCACGAGCGCCGCGTCGGCGAACGCGCCGGCGTAGACGGTCACCCCGAACGGCAGCCCGGCGGAGGTGCGTCCCGCCGGCAGGGTGAGGGCGCACAGGTCGAGCAGGTTGCAGAAGTTGTTGTAGGTTCCCAGCCGCTGGTTGACCCCCACCGGATCCGCCGCCACCTCCTCGATCAGCGGGTGCAGCGGGGTCGCGGGCAGCACGAACGCGTCGAACCTCCGGAACTGCTCGGCGGTCCGCCGCCGCAGCTCGACCAGCCGGTGCAGGTCCGCGGCCAGCCGGTGCGCCGGGACCTCGGCGGCCGAGCCGATGATCGCGCGCACCGTCGGGTCCACCTCGTGGGGGTGGGCGGCCAGGAAGGCGCCGACTGCGGCGTAGCGTTCCGCGACCAGGCCGCCCTCGTACAGCAGGGCACCGGCGGCGAGCAGGTCGGCCATGGCGAGCGGCCGCAGGGTGACCCCGCCGGCCCGCAGCCGCTCGACCGTGGCCTCCCACGCCGGGCGGTACTCGTCGGACAGGTCGAGCTCGGCCGGGTCCGGGACGCCGACGGTGCGGACGCGGCCCGGCGGCCGGGCCGGCGGCCGGCGCCCCGGATCGGCCGCGGACGGGTCGCCCGCCCACGCGGCCACGGCGGCGGCGTGCGCGGTGGGCACGGAGCGGGCGAAGACCGACACGCAGTCGAGCGAGGCGCAGGCCGGGACGACCCCGTGGGTGCTGAGCAGCCCGCGGGTGGGCTTGAGCCCGACGATGCCGTTGAACGCCGCCGGCACCCGGCCCGATCCCGCGGTGTCGGTGCCGAGCGCCACGTCGACCTGGTCGAGGGCCACCGCCACGGCCGACCCGGAGCTCGAGCCGCCCGACACGTACCGCGGGTCGACGGCGTTGCGGACGACCCCGTACGGGGACCGGGTCCCGACGAGTCCCGTGGCGAACTGGTCGAGGTTCGTCTTGCCGATCACCACGGCGCCGGCCGCGACCAGCCCTGCCACGGCGGGGGCGTCGCCGGCGGGCAGGTACGCGTAGGCCGGGCACCCCGCCGTCGTCTCGACGCCGGCGACGTCGATGTTGTCCTTCACCGCGACGGTCATGCCCGCGAGCGGCAGCCGCTGCCCGTCGGCCACCCGTCGTTCCACCTCGGTGGCGCTGCGGACGACGGCGTCCTCGTCGCGCAGCGTGATCCAGACCTCCGGCGGGCCGCCGTGGGCGGCCTTCAGCGCCCGCAGCGCCCGGTCGACGACCTCACCCATCGAGCGCCTCCGGCGGGACCGGCGTCTCCGACACGTGCGCCGACACGATGCGCCACCCTTCGGCCAGCCGGACCCAGGTCTGGGACTGCCTGCCCTCGAAAGGGCGCCCCGGATAGGAGAACAGGGTCGTGACCACGGCGAGATCTGCCCCGAACGTCGCGACGTGGGTCTGCCGGCGTTCGCGGCCCGGCAGTGGCCCCTGCGTCGCCCGCCAGGCGGCCAGCTCGCCGAACCCGCGCTGGCGGTCGGCGACACCGAACCGGATCGTGTCGGGGCTGTCCCAGAACATCGCGTCGAGCGTCGCCGCGTCACCGGCGACCAGCGCGTCCTCGTAGCGTTCGAAGACGGCCAGCACCTCGCTGGTGACGGCCGGGTCGCCCACGTCGGCCGGCCCGATCACGCGGGTCCGTCCGCGGCCGGGTCCAGCACGGCGAGCAGGTCGGCCGAGGCGGCGACCGCCCCGAAGACCCCGCCCTGCATCGTGACCATGTGCAGGGCCGCGGCGTAGTTGCCGACGTCGGTCGCGCCGGTGCAGTCGCGCAGCAGCAGGCACTCGTACCCGCGGTCGTTGGCCTCGCGCATCGTCGTGTGGACGCACACGTCGGTGGTGATGCCGGTGAGGATCAGGTGGGTGATCCCCGCGGTCCGCAGCCGCAGGTCGAGGTCGGTGGCGTAGAAGGCGCCCTTGCCGGGCTTGTCGATCACCCACTCGCCGGCGACGGGGGCGACCTCCGGCACGATCTCCCAGCCCGGCTCCCCGCGGACCAGGATCCGGCCGCACGGCCCGGGGTCGCCGATGCCGGCGCCGATGCTGCGGGACCGCCAGAGCTTGTTCGGCGGGCAGTCCGACAGGTCGGGCACATGCCCTTCCCGGGTGTGGACGACCTGCATGCCGGCCCGGCGCGCCGCCTCCAGCACGGCGACCGTCGGGGCCAGCCCGGCCCGGGTCAGCTGCAGGTCGTAGCCCATCGCGTCGACGTAGCCGCCGGGCCCGCAGAAGTCGGTCTGCCAGTCGATGCACAGCAGCGCCGTGCGGGCGACGTCGAGCGCGCCGTCGTAGGGCCAGGTGTAGGGATCGGCAACGATCTGGTGCGGCGTCGTCATCATCGGCCTCCCGTCGACGTCCTGGTGCTGCGGGCCCGGCGGCCGGCCGCCGGTGCGGCCGTGCCCTCCTGGTGCACGTGCCTGCGGCACGCGTCCTCGTCCTTGCTGGTGTGCTCGTCCATCCGCCTGCCGGCGAGCTCCTCGTCGCCGGCGAGGATGGCCTCGAGGATCGCGGCGTGGTCGTCCCACGAGCCCTCCGCGCGGTCCTCGAGGTCGACGGAGAACATCCAGTCCACCTTGCCGCGGTAGAGCGCGAGGATCTGGACGATCTCGGGGTTCCCGCTGGCCACGGCGACGAGCTCGTGGAACCGGGAGACCAGCTCGGGGATGGCCTTGTAGCGGCGTTCGTCGACCGCCCGGCTGCCGCGTTCGACCAGCCGCACCAGCTGGGCCGCGGCGGGCCCGCCGCGGGCGCGGGCCGCGAGCCGCGCGGCCATGACCTCCAGCCCCCGCCGGACCTCCATGGCCTGCAGGGCCCGCTCGGCCGAGGGCATGGTCACCGTCGCGCCCCGGTACCGGGTGAGGGTCAGGTAGCCCTCGCTCTCCAGCTTCTGCAGCGCCTCCCGCACGGGTACCCGGGACACCCCGTGATCCTGGGCGATCTCGTCCTCGCGGATGCGCCGTCCGGGCTTGATCGCACCGGTGATCACCTGCTCGCGGATCGAGTCGGCGATCAGGTCGCGCAGCGGCTTGGGGGAGTGCGTCGCGTCCGGCTCCGCCGGCGGCGCCGCAGGCCGGTCCCCGATCACGACGCAACCCGGTAGACGACGGTGACCGGACCGCCACCGGGCGGGCCCTGGTGCTCCGCGCCACCGGACACGTAGATGGCGCTGTCGCCGACGAGACCTGCCAGCAGCCCCCCGACGGCCGCGCGGGCGTGCCGGGTCGAGGACAGGTCGGAGTCGGTGAGCATGGTGTGGCGCCTGCCGCGGATCGAGCCCGACGGGTCGGCCTCGGCCTTCGCGAGGACCTGCACGACCTCACCCCCGTCGGCGCTGACCCGGTCGAGCAGGTCGAGGACCGTCCGGGCGTCCATCGCGTCGCGCATGACACCGTGCACGGCGCGCAGCGGACCGTGCGCCGCGGGTGAGTTCCCGAGGACGAGGATGTGGCAGTCGTCGAGCTCGGCGCCGGAGCTGATCGACGCCACCGACGACCAGACGTCGGCCTCGCCCCGCAGCGCCGCCGCCGCGTCCGGCTCGCTGATCTCACCGAGTGCGACGGCGACACCGAGCGCGCTCGCCGCCCGCGACATCGCCATGGAACGCAGCGTGTCACGGGTCGCGGGCTCGACGCCGTCGGCGAGGCAGCGGCTGATCGACTCCGTCGTCAGCAGGGGGCACTTGACCAGGACGAGGTGGACGTCGCCCGGCTCGAGCGCGGCGTCCGCACAGAGCTCGCGGACGCGGGCGGCGACGGCCCGGACCTGTCCGGCGCGCCCGAGGTCGGCGATCGGGATCGACGCGGTGCGGCCGACGGCGGCGACGAGCGCGCCCTCGGGGGCCGCGGGCCGGTCGGTGCCGACGAACGCGGAGGCGTGGGGGCTCAGCACGCCCTCGGTCCCACCCGAGAACACCGTGACGGCGTCGGCGGGCAGCACGGCGTCCCAGGTGTGGTCGGCCAGCGTGCGGCTGAAGTCGTTGACGCAGCCGTTGCCCTCGGTCTTCGCGACGAGCGCCACCACGTCCGCGGTCGAGTAGCCGGCGTCGGCGAGGGTCTTCACGAGTGCGGTGTCGTCGGGGCTGCTGGTCGTGCGCTTGACGATGTCGACGACGGTCACCGCGACACGTCCGACTGCCGGCGGAGCTGGGGTACTGCGGTCACTGAACGGTCACCTTTCCGGCGAACTCCGGGTACTCGAACGGCGTCGTGGCGATGACGTCACCGATGTTGTCGCCCGTGGCGGTCGCCAATGTCAACTCGTTGAGGAAGGTCGGTGACCCTCCTTCGATCTTGGTGCGCACGGCCTGCGCGACGAGCAGGCCGCTCTGCGCGGCGGAGTGGAACGACGTCGCCGCGAGGTAGGGCGTCCTGAGCCAGGTCAGCATCTCCTCGTCGCAGTCGCTGCTGACGTGCACGACGTCGGACTTCTTGATCGACTGCAGGTACTGCGCGACGCCGTCGCCCATGGAGGCGGCGTAGGTGAGGATCCCGGTGGCGTCCGGGTGGGCCTGCAGGCCGCTCTGCACGATGTTCGTGGCCTTCGTGCGGTCGTAGAAGCCCTGCTCGCGCACGGCGACGGTGAAGCCGCTGCCGGCGAGCGACTCGTCGAGGCCGGCGTCGATGAGCTCGGTGTACTGCTGACCGAGGATCGCCTGGACGACGATCAGCTTCCCGGGTCTGGCGTGGGCCTTGATGTACTCGCCCATGTCCCGGCCCTTCTGGGTCCAGTCGGCCCAGGCGATCGCCGTGGCGGGAGCGTCGGCGGTCTTCGTCGGCCACTGGGCGATACCGCAGGGTATGCCCTTGCCCGCGCACAGCTTGGCGGCGTTGGCCGCGGTGTCGGCGTTGACCGGCAGGACGACGAGCCCGGCGATCCCCGCGGACACGAGGTTCTGGATGCTCGTGAGCTCCGTGGTGCTGTTGGCGTTGTTGACCGCGATCCGCGCGTCGTAGCCGCCGCCCTTCAGCGCCTGGTAGACGCCCTCGGCGACGTAGGAGGAGTAGGCGTTCGCGACGTTGAGCGAGATGCCGATGACCTTCGTGCCGCCGCCTCCGCTGCCGGTCGCCGTCGACGGGCCGTCCGGGGAACCGCAGGCCTGGACCAGGCCGGTCAGCCCGAGCGCGCCCAGCGCGGTGCCCGCGGCGCCGAGCCGCAGGAACCTGCGGCGCTCGAGGGAGGCGGCGAGCAGAGCGGACGGGCCCGCGGTGCGGCGGCCGGGAATGGGCATGACGAACTCCTTCGGGGTGGGGTGGTGCCTCGGTCGTCGCGAGGACGGGGAGCGTGCGGGTCGCCGCTGCGCGGCGCGGTGTCAGCGGCGCGGTGTACGCGTCGTGCTGTTTCCGGTCGCGGGGGACAGCAACCTCCGTCTCGTGCGCGCCGTGTCGGTGCTGCGCCTGCCGCGCTTGTACGACGCGGCGGCCATCGTGACGGCGAAGATCAGGACGGCGCCGGTGACGAAGTCCTTCCACGACCCGCCGATGTTCAGGAACACCAGCGAGGCCGAGATGACGCCGAACAGCAGCGTCCCGAGCAGCCCGCCGATCATCGAGCCACGGCCGCCGGTGAGGGCGGCTCCGCCGAGCACCACGGCGGCGATGCAGGACAGCTCCAGCCCGGCGCCGGAGGTGGGGTCGCCCGCGCTGAGCCGCGCGAGCTGGACGATGCCGGCCAGCCCGACCAGCAGGCCGTTGACGACGAAGAGCGTCACCGTGATCCGCTTGGTGGGCAGGCCCGCGAGGAAGGCGGTCTGCTCGGAGGAGCCCACCGCGAACACCTGCCTGCCGAACCGGGTGGAGTGCAGGACGACGGCACCGACCACGCAGACGGCGAGGAAGATCACCGCGAGCGCGGGCAGGCCCAGCCACGTCGCGAAACCGAGGTCGCCCAGCACGCTGGCCACGCTGATCGGCCGGTTCTGCGACAGGATCAGCGCCAGCGACGAGAAGAAGCCCAGCCCGCCGACCGTGAGGATGAACGAGGGAACGCCCACGTGGGCGACCAGCAGGCCCCACAGGAGCCCGACCCCCGTACCGACGACCAGCAGCATCACCGCGACGACCACCGGCGACCAGCCGTGGGTGTACATCCAGGCCCCGAGCACGCTGGTGAACGACACCATGCTGCCGACCGACAGGTCGACCTCGCCGCCGATGATCAGGAACGTCTGCCCGACCACCAGGATGCCCAGCACCGCGCTCTGCACCAGGATGTTGTCGATGTTGTCGCCGGTGAGGAACGACGCGTTGTGCGAGTTCGTGAAGAGCGACAACGCGATGATCACGACGACCAGCGGCAGCGCCGACCGTAGGAGGTCGTTCGGCCCGCCCCGCCGCGTCAGGATCGACCTGCGCGGACCGGCGGGCGGCTCGGCGAGTGCTCCTGCGGTGACCTGCTCTTCCGAGACCGTCATGCCGACCGCCCCTCCATCTCGATCTGCATGACCCGGTGCGGGTCGGCCTCGTGGCCCGGGAGCTCGGCGACGACGCGGCCGTCGCACACCACCAGGACCCGGTCGGCGAGTGCGTGGATCTCCTCGAAGTCGGAGGAGACGATGAGGACGGCGGCGCCGTCGGCCGCGGCGGCCAGCAGCAGCCGGTAGATCTCGACCTTCGCCGCGACGTCGACGCCGGCGGTCGGTTCGTCGAGCACGAGCACCCTGCTGCGCACCGCCAACCAGCGGCCGAGCACGACCTTCTGCTGGTTGCCGCCCGAGAGCGTCTGCACCCGCTGCCGGACGTCGGCGACGCGGATGCCGAGCCGGTGGACCTGCTCGGCGGCCCGGCGCCGGTCCTCGCGCCGCCGGAGCAGGACACGCCGTGACGTCACCCGGTCGCCCAGCGCGACGTTCTCGGTGACCGAGTGCTCCAGCAGCACCCCCGCGTGCTTGCGGTCGGCCGGCAGGAACGCCACACCGCACCTCGCGTGGTCGCGCCGCGTCCGGGGCGGGCGGGTCCGCGCGGCACCGGTCGCGTGGGTGATCCGGCCGGCCGACGGCCCGCGGGCACCCGCGACGAGCTGCGCCACCTCGGACGCGCCGCTGCCGAGTGGACCGGTGAGCGCGACGACCTCGCCGGCGTGCATCGTCAGGCTCACGCCGTTGACGGTCCGGCCGAGGTGGATGTCGTCGACCTCGACCAGTGGCTCGCCGCGCACGACGACGGGCAGGCCCGCGCGGACCGCGGCCCGCGACACGTCCACGGACTGGCCGAAGATCATGGCGGTGAGCTGGTCGGGGCGGGTGCCGGCCGCGGGGACCGTGCCGACGACGGCCCCGTCGCGCATCACCGTGACGCGATCGGCGATCGCGTAGACCTCGTCGAGGTGGTGGGAGATGAACACGATCCCCACCCCGCGCCCGGCGAGCGTGCGCACGATGTCGAACAGCACGCGCACCTCGTCGCCCTGCAGCGACGCCGTCGGCTCGTCGAGGACCAGCACCGTCGCGCCGGCGGACAGGGCCCGGGCGAGCGCGACGAGCTGCGCCTCGGCGGCGTTCAGGTCCGCCGCCGAGCGCCCCGGGTCGAGGCCGATGCCCAGCTCGTCGAGCAGTGCGCGGGCGGCCCGCTCCGTGCGTCGCCTGCCGACGAGCCCGAGCGGACCGGTGGGCACCCGGTCGAGCAGGACGTTCTCCGCGACCGACAGGTGCGCCGCGATCTGGCGCTCCTGGTGCAGGACCCGCAGCCCCAGCGCCCGCGCCGCCTGCGGGGTGTGCCGGCCGAGTGCGACGCCGCCGATGTGGACGGTGCCGGCGTCGGGCGCCAGTGCGCCGCAGGCGATCTTCATCAGCGTCGACTTGCCGGCTCCGTTCTCGCCGAGCAGCGCGTGCACCTCGCCGGAGGCCACCGTGAAGCTCGCGTCGCGCAGGGCACGGACCCCGGGGAACGACTTCGTGACGCGGTCGAGCCGCAGCACGTCCCCGTGGGCGTCGCCCGGCTGCAGGATGTCGCTCACTCCGCGGATCCGAATGCGCTCTCCATCTTCTGCAGCAGGTAGGCGCCCGACGTCGTCGGTGCGTACTTGGCGGGCTTGCCCGGCCCCTGGCACGACGGCAGGCACTCGATGTCGGCCGACCAGTTCGGCTGGTGGAAGAAGGCCAGCGACACCCGGGGCTTGCGGGCCATCTCACCGGTCGGCGCCAGCACCCGGTGCTTGGTGGAGACCCACTCGTCGTTGGTCCAGACGGCCATCAGGTCGCCGATGTTGACGACGAACCCGCCCTCGACGACCGGGACGTCGATCCAGTCGCCCGCCTTGTCGAAGACCTGCAGACCGCCGCAGTTGTCCTGGTAGAGGATCGTCAGCGTGCCCCAGTCGCTGTGCGGGCCCTTGCGGTACTGGTCGGGCAGCGGGTCGGTGTCGACCGGCGGGTACCAGTTCGCGGTGAGGTTCGAGCTGTGGATGTCGACGAAGGGGGTGAAGAACTCCTCGTCGAGCCCGAGCCCGAGGGCGCAGAGCCGCATGAGGTCGGCGGAGAGGTCGGAGACCTGCCGGTAGTACTCGAGCCAGGTCTCCTTGAACCCCGCCGGCCGCTCGGGCCAGACGTTGGGCCGCGACCAGACGTCGTAGGCGTCACCCAGGCCGGCGACCTCGGCGACACCCGGTTCGCCGAGCTGGTTCATCGTGAACAGCTCGCAGAGGTCCGGCGAGGTCGTGATGTCCTCGGCGGCGGAGACCGAACCGGCGCGGGCGAAGATGCCGCGCAGCGTCGGGTCGTCCGGGGGGACCAGCAGGGCCGCCTTGTCCTCGTCGGGGGCGGAGAAGAGGTCGACGGTGACGTCGTGCACGCGCTGGATCAGCGAGAGATCCACACCGTGCCCGACGATCCCGAAGAACCCGGACTCGCGGCATGCGGTGTCGATGGCCCGGGCGATCTCGCGGCGGCGCGCGGGCGATCCGTCACGGCCGCCGACGTCGACGACCGGGACGAATCCTCCGACGACCGTGGGGTCTTCCGTCGTGCCGGGCGGGTGCGCCGTCATGGTGGACACTCCTTCGCGGGTACTCGCGGCGAGGCGATCTCGTATACGAACTTCGGATACGAGAGTTGCGGCGGGGTGTTTCGCGAGGGGTGTCGTGGTGTTGCCGGCACGTTGCGCCGCGTTACGTTTCGGTTGGGCGGACGCGGCCGGCCGCTCGCGTCCGCATGTACATCCGCGGCCCCATGGCGCAGAGTGCGGGGAGTCGGGGTGCGCAGTGTCAAGCGGACAGCGAACCAGCCGTCAGGAGGCGTCATGTTCGGCGACGAGATCGTGCTCGGCCCACTGCCCAAGGGCATCACGCTCGCGAAGGAGGGCATGCAGAAGCGGGTGTGGAACGTGCTCGGGCACACCTACCTCATGAAGGCGGCCAGTGAGTCGAGCTTCGCGTTCGAGACCTTCGACCCGCCCGGCACCGGCGTGCCACCGCACGTGCACCCCACCCAGGACGAGCACATCTACGTCCTCGACGGGGTGTTCACCCTCTACCTCGACGGGCAGTGGGAGACGGCAGGTCCCGGGGACACCGTCCGGATGCCGCGCAACCTCCCGCACGCCTACTACAACCGCGGCGAGGCACCGACCCGCGCGCTGTTCTGGGTGAGCCCGGCCGGCCGGCTCGCCGAGCTGTTCGACAAGCTCCACGACCTCACCGACCCGGACGAGGTGGTGCGCCTGTCCGCCGAGTGCGACGTGCAGTTCCTGCCGCCCGGCTCGGTGGAGGGGGCCTGAGTCAGCGGTTGACCTGCTCGGCGGAGGCGCCGGTCAGCTGCGCGTAGGCGGTCACGACGGCCTCGAGCTCGGCGGCGTCGATCACGTCCTCCAGCCGGGAGAAGCCATCGGGCGCGCGCCGCTCGACCTCGTCGATGACGCCTTCCGGCCCGCCCACCCGGTTGCGCAGGACCACCTCGGCGGTGGCGGCCAGCCGTTCGTCCTCGTACGCCGCGAGTGCCCGCTGCGGGTCGGCGTGCCCGGTGAGGCACGCGCCCAGGGCGGCCGCGTCGAGGACGGCCTGGCCCGCGCCGTTGGAGCCCATCGGGTACATCGGGTGGGCGGCGTCGCCGAGCAGGGTCACCCGCCCGTGCGTCCAGCGGGGCAGCGGGTCGCGGTCGCACATGGGGAACTCGAAGGCCTCGCGGGTCGCCCGGACGAGACCGACGTGGTCGACGTGCGGGAGGCGGAAGCGGCCGACGTGCCGTTCCAGGTCGGCCCGGTCGGCCGGGCGCGACCAGTCCTGCCGGTCCGGCGGGGGGTCACCCGGTCGGCCGGTGCGGATGCAGATGGCCCAGTTGGTGAGCTTCGTGCCCGGCCGCAGGCCTTCGCCGATCGGGTAGACGACCAGCTTCGCCGCGGTCCCGCCGGCGACGAGCATGGACCGGCCCGCCCCGAACTCCGGCCAGTCGGTGGCGCCGCGCCACATCATGACGCCGTTCCACCGCGGCGGGCCCTCGTCGGGGAACAGCAGCGACCGCACCGTCGAGTGGATCCCGTCGGCGGCGACGAGGACGTCACCGCACGCCTCGTCGGACCGGCCGACGAACCGCAGCCGCACCCCGTCCGCGTCCTGCTCGACGCCGACCACCCGGTGCCCGGTCCGGACCGCGTCGGCACCGAGCCGCTCGCGCACCGCCCGCAGCAGCACCCCCTGCAACCGGCCCCGGTGCAGGGAGAACTGCGGAAGGGCGAACCCCGCGTCGAGCCCGCACGGCCTGCGCAGGATCTCCTGCCCCAACCGGTGCCGGTAGGACAGCTCGGTGGTCCGGATCGCCACCTCGTCCAGCCGGTCGAGCAGGCCTAGCGCCGCGAGCTCCCTGACCGCATGCGGCAGCACGTTGATCCCGACCCCGAGCTCGCGCAGCTGCTCGCCCTGCTCGTAGACCTCGCAGTCGATCCCTTCCCGGTGCAGGCGCAGGGCGGTGGTCAGCCCACCGATCCCGGCTCCCGCGATGACGACCCTCATGTCGGCCCCCCGTGCCCGATCACCCCAGGATGGACCGGGACGGTCACCGCACACCACCCGGTTGTGCCGTCGTCCGGCGCAGCGGGCCGCCGCACAACCGGGCCGATCGGCCCGTTCGGCCCGGTGCCGGGAACGGTAGCCTGGCCCGCCCACGGCCGTGCCTTCATCCACCCGCTCGCTTCCGCGATCGGCACGTCACGCGGCCGCCCACGGGGCGGCCGGGTTGAGAGGTGCGCCATGACCGTCACGCTCCTGCGGGCCGACGGTGCCCGCGAGCACCTGTCCGACGACGTTCTCGACGAGCTCGACGCGGCCCTGCGCGGGACCGTCGTGCTCGGCGGCACCGACCCGGGTGCGCCCGAGCCGTGCCCGGAGTGGAACGCCATGTACGGCGACCCCGCCGCGCTGACGGCGCGATGCACCGGGACCGCGGACGTCGTCGAGGCGGTGCGCTTCGCCCGCGAACGGGGGCTGCTGGTCGGCGTCCGGGCGGGCGGCCACTCCGTCGCGGGGCTGTCGAGCGTCCCCGACGGTCTGCTGATCGACCTGTCGGGCATGCGCGGCGTGATGGTCGACCCGCAGCGCAGGCTGGCGAGGGTGCAGGGCGGGGCGCTCCTGGGCGACGTCGACCGGGAGACCCAGGCCTTCGGACTGGCGACACCGCTCGGGCGGGTGTCCGAGACCGGGGTCGCCGGGTTGACGTTGGGCGGCGGCTACGGCCACCTGAACGCGAAGTACGGCCTGTCCTGCGACAACCTCGTCGAGGCACAGGTGGTGTGTGCCGACGGCAGCGTGCGGACCGCGTCCGAGACCGACGACGCCGACCTGTTCTGGGCGATCCGCGGCGGCGGCGGCAACTTCGGCGTCGTCACCTCCTTCACGTTCCGGCTGCACCCGGTCGGCCCGATCGTCGCGTTCGCCGGCGTCATGTACCCCCTGGAGGACCTCGGCACGGTCGAGCGCAGCTGGCGCGAGTACGCCGCCGCCGCACCGGACGAGGTCACCACGTTCGTCGTGACGATGACCTTCCCGGCGGCCCCCGGCATGCCCGAAATCATCCACGACCGGCCCGTCGCGATCGTCGCCGCGGTCCACTGCGGACCCGACCCGGACGAGGGGATGCGGGTGCTGCAGCCACTGCGCGAGCTCGGCACGCCGTTGTTCGACCTGTCCCAGCCGATGCCCTACGCGGTCGTCCAGGCCTCGTTCGACCCCTTCTTCCCCCGGGGCGCGCTGCGGGCCTACTGGAAGTCCCAGTACCTCGACGAGCTCTCCGACGACGCGATCGACACCCTCGCCCGGCGCGCGGCGGACCGGCCCGGTCCGATCACCCTGGTCAACACGTTCCGGCTGGGCGGCGCCGTACACGCCGTGGACCCGGAGGCCACCGCGTTCGCCGAACGGACCTCGCCGTGGATGGTCTCGTTCGACACGATGTGGAGCGACCCGGAGCAGGACGAGGCCGCGATCGCGTGGGGCCGGTCGGCCTGGGAGGAGATGACGAAGTACGGCAACGGCCGGGTGTTCCTGAACTTCACCGGTAGGCAGGACGAGCCCCTGCAGGCCGGCACCGACACCGCGTTCGGCCGCAACCTGCGTCGCCTCGGCAGGATCAAGGCCGACCTCGACCCGGACAACTTCTTCCAGATGAACAACAACATCATCCCGACCCCCGGCTGACGACGCCGCACCGCCGCGGCCGGCGCCACCGTGCGCCGGCCGCGGCCCCGCACGTCCCGGAGCCGCCCGCGGGGGGATCCGACGCGCGTCCTGTCGAGCGCCTCCCGCTGCAACGGGGTGAGGCGTCCGGCGTCGTCGAGCGGATGCGTACCGACGAGCCGCGGTCGCGCGGGTTGGACCGGAGTTGGAGCCGCGCCTGCGGCGGTGTCGCCACCGACATCGGGAGGACACCGTGACCGTGTACATCGAGGACCTCGTCGCCGTGCTCGAGGCGGCGGGGGAGCGGGCCGTGCTGCGCCGCGACGACGTCGACACCACCGGCTCCGAGCTGCTGGCCACGATCCGGCGGACGGCGCGGGCACTCGATCGCCTCGGCGTCGGCCGCGGTGACCTCGTCGCGCTGCTGGCCCCGAACCGCCCGGAGGCGCTCGCCGTGCGGTACGCGGCCCACGTGATCGGGGCCGGCGCGGTGTTCCTGTCGACGCCGACGGCTGGTACCGCACCGGGGACCTCGGCGAGCTCGACGCCGAGGGCATGCTGCGGGTGCTCGGCCGCGAGTCCGACATCGGCGCGCCGGACGGGGTCGCCACGGTGGACCTGCAGGACACGCTGTGCCGGCTGCCGTCGGTGCGGTACGCGGTACTGGTCACCGACCCGGAGCGGGACGTCCGCATCGCCGCGGTCGAGGCTCGGCAGGGCATGACCGTCGACGGCGAGTCGTGTCGTGTCGCGGTGTCCGCCGCGCACGGGCCGGAGGTGGCGGGGTCGCTGCACGTCCTGCCCGTCGACCGTGTCCCCCTCACCGAGCAGGGCAAGCCGGACCGTCCCGCGATCCGGGCCGCGGCGCTCACCGGCTGCGCGTGAGGCGGCGTCGGCGCGGTCAGGACGGCGGGCACCAGGCCTGCAGCCGGTCGGCGGCGCGGGCCACCCGGGTCGCGGGCGTCAGGCGGAGCACGGTGTCCCGGGCGACCCCCGTCAGCCGGCCGCGCGCCTGGGCGACACTGCCGATCTGCCGTGAGCGGCGGGCGATCTTGGCCGTTCGTGCTCGCCGCGTCGTGTCGTAGCGGGCCAGCGCGGCGTCGATCCCCGGTTCGCGGGCCACGAGCGCGGCGAGGGTGACGGCGTCCTCGAGCGCCTGGTTGCCGCCCTGCCCGAGGTCGGGCGTCATCGCGTGCGCGGCGTCGCCCCCGAGCGCGACCCCGCCGTGGACCAGTGTGGACAGCGGCGCGGCCAGGTCGAGGATGTCGTTGCGGCGGACGGCATCCGCGCGGGCGGCGTGCACCAGCGCGGGGATCGGCTCGTGCCGGCCATCGAACCGGCGGATCAGCTCGGCCCGCTCGTCGGGGACCCGCCAGTCGGCCGGTGCCGACGCGGTGGCGTACCAGTAGATGAGTCCGTCGGGCATCGGGGCGATCCCGAACCGCCCGCCACGCCCGAGCGTCTCCCCGGCCGCGGGGTCTCGAACGGACCGTCGGTCACGCCGCGCCAGGCGGTGTAGCCCGCATAGCGGATGCCGGGGTCCTCCGGCCAGGTACGTCTGATCGCACTGCCGACGCCGTCGGCGCCGATCACGAGGTCGAACTCGGTGGTCTCACCGGTGTCGGTCACGACCGTCGCCGAGTGGACGGGCGTGTCGACCCGCGTGACGGTGGCCGGACGAACCGGCGCGGCGGCGGTGGTGAGGATGCGGTGCAGCTCGGCGCGGTGGACGACGACGAACTCCGGTCCGGTGTCGTCGGCGGCGCCGAGCAGCCAGCGGCCGTCGGGCGTGCGCAGCCCGGACGGGACGGCCGGAGGCGTGCCGAGCGCACGTACCGCGTCGCCGAGCCCGACCTGGTCCAACGCGCGAAGTCCGTTGCTGAACAGCGAGATCCCGGCACCGGCGGGGGCGCTGCCGGATCGCTCCGGACGAACCCCGTGGCCTGCTGTACGGCGATCCCGACCACTCGTCGAAGGAGATCACCGAGACGCTGTTCATCACAGGCTGGACCTGGCGAGGTGCGCCATCAGGGCCGGGCTGGTCGAGCCCTGACGCCGGTCGCGCCCTCGGGGGCGACCGCGCGACCGGCTACGGGAACGGGCGCGCCCGAGATCGGGTGCTGGACCCGATGGCGGCGCCGACACCCACGTCCCGACCTGAGCACCACGACCCGGCCGGTGGACGTCGAGGACCGTGGAGAGGGGGAGCGGCATGCCGATGTGGCTCGTCCGGCTCCTGCTGGCCGCCGTCCTCGGTGTCGCCGTGGCCGTCACGCTCTCCGCGGCGCCTGCTGCTGGCGGGCGGACCAGGGGTGGCGGATCAGCCGATGCCGGGACGGGCCGGGATCCCGACCGCGGCGCGCCGGCACATCGCGAGTTGCCCGGCGGGGCGGACCGGTACCGCGCTTGCCGCGGCGGGTGCGCCGTACTCGGCGAGCAGAGCCTGGTCGGCTGCATGCCCCGCGGCGTCGACGAGCTGTTCCGGCCCGACGTCCGACCGCAACGATCCTGCGCGCAGCCGCAGCGAGTACGTCCAGACACGCATCGACCCCGTGCCGACCCCGGGACGGGCGTCGGGCGCAGGGATGAGGTCGAGTTCCAGGCTCGCCGGCACGTGGATCGCGATCGCGGCGAGTGCGACGGCCTCGGCGTGCGCGAGGTCGGCATGAACGGCGAGGCGCAGCCGCAGCAGCGCCGGGATCACTGCCACCTCATGCCCTCCAGCCGGCCGCGACCCGGGTGGGCCGGCTGCTGTGCCGCCCCGCTGCGGGCAGGTCGCGAGCCGTCCCAGGATCGCGCACGACGCGACCGTTCGTGTCGGTGTCGAGCCGGGGCAGCCGTTGGGCCGTCACGAGGGTTTCCTTTCGTGCGTCGCGGCCCGGCGCCTCGCGTCGGAGTCGGGCGTCGGGTTGCATGCGGGAGTAGCCGACCTGGACGTCGTCCACGGTGCCCCGGAACCGGCGCCGGCGCACGGGCGATGACGTACCGACAATCCGCGCCTTACCTGCCGAAGCCCGGCAACGTCGCAGCGGTGGCAGGGCTATGGGAGCGGTGTGGCCGTCCGGATCGGCCGGACGGCTCGCGCTGTACGCTGCCGAGAGTCGGCGGCCGAAGACGGTGGCGTGCACGACGCACCGACGGCAGCCGGCCAGGCCGTCGGCGGAGGGCTCGCCGACCGGCTCGCTCCTACCTACCGGCGGGCCCGCGTCGCGGCGCGCCCCCGACCGAGCGGACGATGCGCGAGATCTACCGAGTGGTGGAACGCGGACCCGGCCGAGGTTGCGGACCCGCGACCTGCCCGCCGCGGCTCGTCGCGGGCATGGTCGATGGCGGGACTGCCGAGCTCGGACAGCGCGGCTGCCGCATCCACGAGTCGTCGGGACGGGGGTGTCGCTGGCGCGGGGGACCGGCGCGGTCCTCTTCGCGATCGATGTGAGCGACGACCACGCCGGCGGCCGGCACCGCGGACAGGTACCTCCGATGCAGGACGCCTACCACGCGCTGTCGCGGGCCTCGGTGCCGTCCGAGGACCTCGACGTGCGGATGGCCGGCACCCGGTCGTTTCTGGGGACGCGCTCGGTCCCGGGCACCCGGTTCGGGGATGGGGCCTCACCGAGGGTCAGGCCTCCGGGAGTGTTCTGGTGATCCGGACACGCCACCGCGCGGGACCGGATTCCAGGTAGGTCCAGTCGAACTGGTCCGGATAGGTGGCCTGGAACTGTCGGTGCAGCGGCTTCGGATCGTGGTTGTTGACCAGGACGAACGACTCTCCGGGTGCGAGGCGGGCATAGATGCCGAAGATGCGGGGGTGGCGTCGTCCGTGGGGGACTTCGCGGACGTCGAGCACCTCGGGAATCTCGAGGTGCCCCCACGTCAGGAGAGTGACCACGTCCTCGGCCAGGTCCGCGAGATCGACTCCCGGCAGCTCGGCGAGTGCCGGCAACAGGAGGAGGCGTTCGATCTCGGCGCAGCACCGCAGCAGCGTCAGCCCGGCATGGGCGGCCTCGTTCAGCTCGTCGGCCGTGTCCGCCCGGCCGAGGCGGGCGACGCGACTCCGGATCATCTCGTGCTGCAGCCGCAGGGACCGCACGAGCAGCCGGGTCTCCTCGGCACCGGCGGCGACCGCGTAGAGGACGCGATCGGTCGCCTCCATGTGCCGGCGCAGCCGGGACGAGCAGAACTCGACCAGTGAGTCCTGGGCCTCCTCCCTGCGTGCCAACGGGAGGCCGAACCCGGTGGCGAGCTCGACCTTCGCCGCCAGGTCGGCGAGCATCTCCGCGTCGCGGTCGAGGAGCAGCGTCTGTGCTCGCCGTGCCGGGTCGTCTTCGGTGCCCAGGATGTGGATATCGGTTGCTGACGACACGTCGCGCTCCTGTCTGCCCGCCTCCGGCTGTCGGTTCCCGGACGGTCGATGTGCGCCGGTGGCATCACCGACGAGGGCAGTCCACCAACGGGAAACTATTTTTACAAGAGTTTTTCGTGTCTAATGGGGCACGTCGCGAGGAGGAGACCTGTGACCTACGTGATCGCGCTGCCGTGTGTCGACGTCAAGGACCGGGCATGTGTCGACGAGTGCCCGGTCGACTGCATCTACGAGGGCGGACGGTCCCTCTACATCCATCCTGACGAGTGCGTCGACTGCGGGGCCTGCGAACCGGTGTGCCCTGTCGAGGCGATCTTCTACGAGGACGACCTGCCCGACCGCTGGGCTGCCCACCTCGAGGACAACGCCGCCTTCTTCACGACGGCCCTTCCCGGGCGCGCCGCCCCGCTCGGCAGCCCGGGCGGGGCCGCGAAGCTGGGGCCCCTCGCGGCCGACACCGTACTGGTGAGCGGCCTGTCCGAGCACCCGGCGGAGGCCGCGGCCGATGAGTGAGCGCCGCGAGCAGATCCTGGAGATCGTGCAGCAGGCCCTCGAACCGGTCGAGGTGGGCGAGGTCGCGCGCGCGGCCGGCATCCACCCGAACACGGCACGGTTCCACCTCGACGCGCTGGTCGCCGACGGTGTGCTCGACTGCGCGACGGGTGCTCCCGCCGGGCGCGGCCGCCCGCGCCACACCTACCGGGCCCGGCCCGGACAGGCCCGCGGCACCGCCCGCCGCTACCAGTTGCTCGCGGAGATCCTGCTGAGCCACCTCGAGCTCCGCGGTGAGGATGCGGCCGACGAGGCGACGACCGCGGGCCGTGCCTGGGGCGCCTACCTGGCTCCCCGGCCGGCTCCGGCGCGGGCGGTTCGCCCGGACGCAGCCCTGACGCAGCTCCTCACGATGCTCGGCGACCTCGACTTCGCCCCGGAACCGGTCCACACCCGACCCGACGGCGTGGACGCGGCCGACTGGCCGGACGTCGTGCGGCTGCGGCACTGTCCGTTCCTCGAGCTCGCCGTTCCGCAGCGTGATCTGGTCTGCCGGGTACATCTGGGCCTGATGCAGGGCGCGCTCGCGGAGCTGAAGGCTCCGGTCTCGGTCACGAGCCTGGTGCCCTTCGAGGAACCCGGCGCCTGCCTGGCTCATCTCGCTCCGCCCGGGAGGTAGCGCCCGCCGCACCCGATCTCCGGTGTCTCTGCGGTCGGGATCGGCGAACCGGGACACGACCGGGCCCGTTCGCTCGTGGGTCCCGGTCCGGCGGCCCCGTCGCTCGCGCCGCACGACCACCACGTCCTCGAGGACGACCCGGACGCCCGGCGTCGGGGGTACCGACGGCGCCGCTGCGGATCGGGCTTGACCTTCCACCCACTGGAAGGTTCAGGCTTCCCGTCATGACCGGCCTGACCATCGGGGAGCTCGCGCGCCGCTCGGGCGTGTCCGCCCGCACGATCCGCTTCTGGTCCGACGAGGGCGTGCTGCCCGAGACGGACCGCTCGGCAGCCGGCTACCGGCGCTACGACGCGTCCGCGGTGGCCAGGCTGGACCTGGTCCGCACGTTGCGCGAGCTCGGCCTGGGCCTCGATGCCGTGCGTGCGGTGCTCGACCGCACCCGCGGCGTCGACGAGGTCGCCGCCGCCCACGTCCGCGCGATCGACGACCGCATCCGCGCGTTACGGACCCAGCGTGCGATCTGCACGCTGCTCGCGCGCGGCGACCACACAGAGAGGGAGATGGCACTGATGAACGACCTGGCCACACTGTCCGCCGCGCAGCGGCAGCAGCTGATCGACGAGTTCGTGGACGCGACCTTCGCCGGCACGGATCCCGACGCGCCCGGATCGGGCATCGCGACCGCCATGCGCAGTCTGCCCGCCGAGCTGCCCGACGATCCGACGACCGAGCAGGTCGAGGCCTGGGTGCAGCTGGCCGAGCTCGTCGGCGACGAGTCCTTCCGTGCCCGGGTGCGCGAGATGGCCGTCGTCGGCTCGTCGCAGACCGTGCCCGAGGACCCCGGGCCGGACGCGGCACTGGTGGTGGAGCACTGCGGCGCGGCGCTCGCCGCGGGCGTGGTGGCGGGCAGTGCGGCGGCCGAGGAGGTACTCGCCCGCGTCGGCGCGGGCGGGCTCGACCGGGCCGGGCGCCTCGCGCTCGCGGGCCGGCTCGAGACGTTCACCGACCGTCGGGTCGAGCGCTACTGGGTGCTGCTCGGTGTGCTCAACGGGTGGCCCGCCCGGCAGCCTGCCGCACCGGCGTTCGAGTGGCTCGCGGCCGCCCTGCGCGGCTGACAGCCAGGGCGCCCCGCTCTGCGCGACGCGGCCGGGCCGGGTCGCGGCGAGCCCGTCGTGGAACGCCGGCCGCGCAGGCCGCAGCGCGAACGGCACCTGCAGCAACCGCTGTGGGCGCTACCGGCCGCGTCCAGTTCGGATCCAATATTGACGGAAAAGTATCCGCTCGATACGATTCTGGCTACGTTGCAGGGACAAGTGTAACCAGCGAAGCGTCAGTGTCCCAGCCGGTCAGCACGCCCCACCTCAACGGACGAGTTGCTGCACGCTGTCCGGTTCTCCCGTACCGATCATCGGTGCGAATCCGGTCGCCGGCAGCCGCCGTCCGTGCCCCGAAGATGAGGAGAAAGACGGCAATGAGGCTCTCTCCCCGAAAGCGCGGGTCCGCCGTCCTGGCGGCCCTCGCCACAGGAGTACTGCTGCTGGCCGCCGCCTGCGGGTCCGGCGGTGGCCAGGCCGAGACGGCCGGATCCGCGATCGGCCCGAACGAGGGCGGCGGACCGGCATGGCAGTCCGTGGTCGACGCCGCCCGTCAGGAGGGCCAGGTCGTCCTCTACAGCAACTCCGACGGCGTCAACCCTGCGTTCGAGGCCGCGTGGGCGAAGGCCTACCCCGACATCAAGCTCGTCGTCTCCAAGTACACCTCCGGCGAGCTCACGACCAAGCTCGACGCCGAGAAGGGGGGTGGCGTGGTCGGTGCGGACGTCATCACCGTCTCCACCAAGCCCTGGCTCGAGGCGAACCGCGGGGCGCTGGTCGCCTCCACCGGTCCGGCCCTGGAGAAGTACTGGAAGGGCAGCGAGCACGTCTACGCCGACGGCGCGTACGTCCTGGTCGCCGCGACCCCGCTGGGTGCCGGGATCAACACCGAACAGCTCGCGAAGCTCGGCAACCCCTCGGTGACGACCTACAAGGACCTGCTCCAGCCGCAGCTCAAGGGAGCGCTGGGGATCGTCCCGGGCACCGGTTCGCCCGCCGCCGAGCAGTGGTGGTACTTCGCCGCCAAGGAGATGGGCGGGGACGGCGCGGTCGCTCAGCTCGCCGGTCTCGAGCCCCGGCTCTACACCACGCCCTCCACGATCGCCACCGACATCGCCTCCGGCGAGGTCGCCGTCGGTGCCTACAGCATCAAGGGCACGATCGAGGCGCTCGCGGCCAAGGGTGCGCCGGTCAAGTTCGTGACCCTCGACCCCGTCATCTCGACGCCGGTGACCGCGGCCGTGGTCGGCTGGGCCAAGCACCCGAACGCCGCCCAGGTGTTCCAGAACTGGCTGCTCTCGCCCGCCGGCCAGATCGCGCTCAACGGCAGCGGCTCGCTGCTCACCCCCCTCGCCCTCGCCGACCTGGGCACCGTCCCGGCGACGATGCGCTCCATCCCGGACGGCGCGACGGTCGTCGACGGGGTGCTGAGCCCCGAGCAGAAGACCTGGGTGACCGACCTCTGGAACGCGAAGATGCGGCTCGGCTGAGCGGACCCGGCGGGCCGCGGACGGACGCGTCCGCGCGCGGCCCGCCGGTCCGCGTCCGTGCAACCGCGAGTGAGGACTCCAGACGTGACGCTGACGCAGGAACGGAACGCCGCGACGGGGCCGGCGCAGACGCCGGCCGGGTCCCGGGCGAAACCCGCAGGCCGACGATGGGCGCTGCTCGCGCTCCTCATGGCCGCGTTGATCCTCTGGCCCCTGATCAAGCTCGAGGCACGGGTCGCCGAGGACCTGTCCGGGGCGGTGGACCGGCTGCTCGGCTACCGCGATCTCGGGCGCGTCTACCTGAACACGGTGATCATCGCGGTCGGCTCGACGATCGTCGCGGTGGTGGCCGGGACCGGTCTCGCGTGGTGCATCACGCGGGTGCCGCCGCGGTGGTACAAGGTGATGTCGGTACTGCCGGTCGTGCCACTGCTGATGCCCTCGGTCGCGAGCGTCCAGGGCTGGTCCTACCTGCTGTCGCCGCGAACCGGGATCATCAACCAGTACCTGCGGGAGTGGGGCGTCGGCTCGGGGGACAGCGGGCCGCTGGACGTGTACTCCATGACCGGCATCATCCTGATGGCCGGGACGATCCTGACCTCGTTCGTGTTCATGTTCGTCAGCGCGAGCCTGCGGCAGCGCGGTGCCGAGCTCGAGGCCGCGGCCGCGGCATGCGGCGCGTCCCCGTGGCGGACGTTCCGCACGGTCACCCTCCCGATGATGCGGCCCGCGCTCGTGTACTCCACCGCGATCGTGCTGTTGCTGGCGCTCGGGCAGTTCACCGTCCCGCTTCTGCTGGGCACCCCGGACCGCATCGACGTCGTCAGCACGGCCGTCTACAAGGTCTCCGCCGACTACCCGGTCGACTACGCCCTCGGCGGAGCGCTCGCGTTCCCGCTGCTCGTCATCGGGCTGGGCGTGATCCTGATCCAACGCCGCGCGCTGCGTGACGAACGGCGCTACGTGTCCGTCTCGGCCCGCACCCGCCAGGTCGGGCTGAAGACCTCGGGCTGGGCCCTCGTCCCGATCGTCACCTATCTCGTCGTCGCGGTCGTCCTGCCGCTCGTCGCGCTCGTCTCCGTCTCCCTGTCGCCGTTCTGGTCGGGCCGGATCACCCCGTCGACGTTCACACTGGACAACTGGGCGGCGGTGTGGGGCAACCAGAACACGGTCGACGCGATTACGACGACGCTCACCGCGCTGCTGCTGACGCTGGTGGCGGTCCTGCCGCTGAGCTACCTCGTCTCGGTCGCGCTGCTGCGGCGCACCCGGGTGCCCGGCGTGATCCGGCTGCCCATCGACGTCCTCGCCAGCATCGCGCTCTGCATGCCGGTGTCCCTGCTCGGCTTCGCGTTCCTCTTCACCTACTCCGAGCCGCCGTTCACCCTGTACGGCACCACCGCGATGGTCGTCGTCGCCTACGTGACCCTGACGATCCCCTTCGCGATCCGGCCGCAGCTCTCCGCCCTCACGGCGATCGGGCCCGAGTACTCCGAGGCCTCGCGGGTCTCCGGGGCCGGCTCGCTGAGCACGGCATGGCGCATCACCTTCCCGCTGATCCGCAGCGGGCTGGGAGTGTCCGCCGCGCTGATCACGATCATCGTCGCGCACGAGTTCACCGTGTCCCTCATGGTGACCTCCCCGACGCGGCGGGTCATCGGCTCGCTGCTCTACGACGAGACCGTCAGTGGCACAGCGCCGAACGTGGCGGTCCTGTCACTGCTCATGCTCGCGGTGACGCTGATCGGCATCGGCATCTCATGGCTCATCGCCGGCGGCAACACCGTCGACAAGATCTGAACCCCTGTGAGTGGCGATGGTCGCCAGGCGACTGTCCCCACTCACAGGGGTCCCTCACACTCCTGGAGCACCGAGTGAGCGAAGTACGGATCGACGGGCTGATGAAGACGTTCGGCTCCGCCGGGGTGCGGGCCGTGGACGACCTGAGTCTCACCGTCGCGGAGGGTCAGCTGGTGGTGTTGCTCGGGCCGAGCGGCTGCGGCAAGACCACCCTCCTGCGCTGCGTGGCCGGTCTGGAGACACCGGACGGCGGCACGATCGAGATCGGCGGCCGGCTGATGTTCGGGCGCGACGGGCGCATCCAGGTGCCCACCCACAAGCGGGACATCGGCATGGTCTTCCAGAACTACGCGCTCTGGCCGCACATGACCGTCGAGCAGAACGTCGCCTACCCGTTGCGGGTCCGGGGCATCGCGCGCCAGGAGCGCAGCCGGCAGGCACGTGAGGCGCTCGCGCTGGTCGAGTGCGAGATGCTGGCCGAACGTCTCCCGTCCGCGATCAGCGGCGGGCAGCAGCAGCGCGTCGCGCTCGCCCGCGCGCTCGTGGCCCGCCCGGGGCTCATGCTGTTCGACGAGCCACTGTCCAACCTCGACTACCGCCTGCGCGCGCAGCTGCGCCACCAGCTGCGCGACCTGCACCGCACGCTCGGGTTCACCGGGCTCTACGTCACCCACGACCAGACCGAGGCCATGCAGCTGGGCACCGTCGTCGCCGTCCTCAAGGAGGGCAAGGTGGAGCAGCTGGCCGATCCGGCGAGCCTGTTCTCCCGGCCCGCGAGCGCCTACGTCGCCCGGTTCCTCGGCATCGGCAACCGGCTGGAACTGGTCCGGGACCCGGATGCGCGCTGGGTGGTCGGCGGCGGCGACGTCCGCCTCGACCTGCCCGCCGCCGGTGAGCTGCCGGGCACCCGGTTCGATCTCTACCTGCGTGCGACCGAGGTGGGCCTCGCCGCACCCGGTGCCGGCCCCGCGGATCCCGACGTCGGACGGCTCCCGGGCGTCGTCACCGACGTCGTGTACAGCGGGGACAGCAGCGACTGGATCGTGCAGGTCGGGGACAGCCGGATCGTTGCCTCCGGCAAGGCACGCGCCTGGCCGTTCGGTCCCGAGGACCGGGTCGAGGTCGTGTTCCGGCACTCGTCGGCCCTGCTCTACGAGCAGGACGAGGCGGGGCGGCTGGTGGAGTCGTACGGCGTCCGCACGTCGCTGGTGCCCTGACCGTGGTGGCAGGTCCGCTCGCCGGTGTCCGGGTGCTCGACTTCTCCTGGATCGGTGTCGGCTGCATCACCACGTGGCTGCTCGCCGAGCTGGGGGCCGAGGTCTGGAAGGTCGAGCCGGTGGACGGCAGCGACAACGCCCGGACCATGGAGCCGCTGGTGCGCGGGGTCGGCGTCAACCACCTCGTGTTCGACCGTGGCAAGAAGAGCTTCCCGGTGGACGTCCGTCGGCCGGAGGGCCGGGAGGCCTACCTCGCCGTGGCCTCCGTGGTGGACGTCGTGGTCGAGGGCATGCGACCCGGGGTGGCCGATCGGCTCGGCGTGGGCGCCGAGGCACTGCGTGAGCGCAATCCCGCACTGAGCTACGTCACGCTGCCCGGCTACGGCTCGGGCGGGCCGTTGTCCGCCACCGCCGGCCACGATCTGAACTACGCCGCGATGGCCGGGGTGCTGTCGATGGCTCGCCAGGATCGACCGGCCCCGGCGCCGGTGCAGGTCGCGGACTGGGTGGCGGCGAGCCTGGCCGCGCTCGCCGCGGTGAGCGGGGTGCACCAGGCGGGCCGGACGCGGACGGGGCTCGTCGCCGAGTCCTCGCTGTTCGACGGCGCGATGTTCGCGCTGGTCGTCGCCCAGGCGCAGGCCCTCATGCTCGGCCTCGACGTCGGCCCCCGGACCAGCATGCTCAACGGCGAGCTCGCCTGCTACGCCGTGTACACCTGCGCCGACGGTGAGCTGCTCGCGGTGGCCGCGCTCGAGGAGCGCTTCTGGCGGCGGTTCTGCGCGCTCACCGGGATCGACGACGAGGGCGCGCAGTACGACCGCTCCCGTCAGGACCGGTTGCGCGGCGTCGTCGCCGGTGTGCTCGCGACCCGGCCGCGGGCGGAGTGGCTCGCACTCTTCGCGGACCAGGACGTCTGCGTGTCACCGGTACTCACCGTGGCACAGGGCCTGCAGCTGCCGCATGTGCGGGAGCGTGCGGGGGTGGTGCCGATGCGGCACCCGGACGGCTCGGTCGTGGACGCCCCTGCGGCACCCTTGCGCGTCGGGCCGCCCGGCGCCGCGCGGCCCACCGCCGCAGCCGTCGCGCGCACACCTGCGCTGGGCGAGGGCGCCCGCGAGCTGCTCGGCCTCAGCGGCCGTTCGTCCGCCGAGATCGACCGGCTGCACGGGGCGGGTGTGGTGTTCGCCCCGTGAGCCCCGGCCGCCTACTCGGCGGTGGCGGTCGCGGGCGCGAAGGAGGTGACGACCCCGGCCGCCAGCAGCTCGTCGACCTCCGCCGGGGAGAACCCGTACTCGGCGAGCACGTCCGCGGTGTCGGCACCGGCCAGCGGCGACACCGATCGCCGGGAGCCGTCGCGGATCGGGAGCGGGCCGGGGAGGCCCGGGATCGGCACGGGACGGTCGATGCCCGGCTGGGTCAGGTGCTCGAAGAGCCCGAGCTGCTCCACGTGCGGCTCCCGCAGGAAGCCCACCGAGTCGTTGACCGGCGCGCACATGATCCGGTGGGCGTTGAACCGTTCCACCCAGTCCGCGGTGGACCCCGCGAGCAGCAGCTCGGCCACCAGGGCACGCAGCTCCGCCGACGCGCCGGTGTGCGGCTCGGGGGCCCGCAGGGCCCCGTAGGGGCGGAAGCGGTCGGCCAGCAGGCGCTCGTCGTCCCCGAGGACGGCGCGCACGCGTGCCCACTCGGTCTCGTTCATGGCCGCGAGGAAGATCTCGCCGTCGGCCGTGCGGTAGTTGCCGTAGATCGTCGGCTGGGGAGCGAGCCGCCCGTCGTGGAGCAGCCGTTCGTGCAGCGCGTGCAGGTCCAGCCAGGCCGCGGCCTGCAGCAGGTGCAGGTCGAGGTAGGTGCCCTTGCCGTGGACCCGCTTGCCGTACAACGCCGCCGAGAGGGCCGAGAAGGTGAACAGCGCCGCAGTCAGGTCCACCGGGATTGTGATCAGTCGGTGCGGGCCGTCGAGGAAGGTCCCGTGCTCGGTCATGAGTCCGGAGTAGGCCTGCAGGACGGGATCCATCGCGGGCCGGTGGGCGTGCGGGCCGGACTGGCCGAAACCGGAGACGGAGGCGTAGACGATCTCCGGGTTCAGCGCCGTGACGTCCTCGTAGGAGAAGCCGAGCCGGCCGACGACCCCTGGACGGAAGGACTCGACGAACACCGAGGCGCCGGTGACGAGCCGGCGCAGGACCTCCGCGCCGCGCGTCGACTTGAGGTCGACGCAGATGCTGCGCTTGCCCATGTTGCCCGAGACCGTGACCCCGGTGTTGCCGCCCGGAACCTGCGCGGGGGCACGCAGCCAGTCCCCGCCCGGCGGTTCCACCTTGATGACGGTGGCGCCGTACTGGGCGAGCATCATCGTGGCGAGGGGGCCGGCGATGCCCTGGCTCAGATCGACGACCACCAGCTCGGCGAACGGCAGGTCTTGAGGCATGTGGTCTCCCGGAGGTCGCGGTGTACTCCAGGCTACACGATGGGATCCGATATCGTAATTATTGGATTCAGAACGTCAGATGTGAGCGTTGAGCCGAGTGGCCACGTCGGTCATCACCGTGTGCACGGCCTGCTCGGCGGGGCCGTCCACGGACTGCGAGAAGCCGAGGGCGACCACCACGCCCTCCAGCTGTCCCCGCGGGTCCAGGGCGGCGCATGAGGAGGTGAACACGCCGGGGATGTACTCGTCCCGGGTCACCAGCACGCTGCGTGACCCGAGGGCGGCGCAGTCGCGCAGGTAGGCCTCCCGGTCCGTGGGGGTGCGGTCGGTCACCGCCGGCAGGGCGGCCGGGACCAGCGCCTCCCGCTCCGCCGGTGTGCTGAAGGCGACCCACCACCGGCCGAAGGAGACCTCGAACATCGGGAACCGGTTGCCGACGGAGATGTGCACCGTGCTCGGCCCGGCGCCGTGCTGCTCGGCCACGTACATCAGCCGGTCCGCCGACACCCGCTGGACGAGCGCCGCGGTCAGGCCGGTCCGCTCGCTGATCTCGGTCAGGAACGGGCGCGTTCTGGTGAAGGAGTCCAGACCCTCGGCGGCGCGTGACCCGAGGACGGCGGTGAAGAACCCGAGCTGGTAACGGCGCGTCTCCGCGTCGTGGTGGACGAGCGAGTGCGCCTGCAACGTCCGCAGGATCCGCAGCACCGTGCTCTTCGGCAGCTCCAGCGCGGCTGCGATCTCGGACAGTGTGCTGGTCCGGGTGCGGTAGCGGCTGAGCAGCTCGAGGATTCGCGCGGCCGAGTCGACGGCGGGCGAGCCTTGACGCCCGTCCGGAGACGTTTCTACAGTCACGTTGCAAATTTAGCACTGTGTTCCAAATATGAAACAGAACGGAAGGGCTCCCGGATGGACGCCGCGATCGTCGGCCTCGGGATCACCGACGTCGGCCGGGTCTACGGCCGCAGTGCCCCCGACTTCGCCGCGGACGCGGTGCGGCGCGCGGTCGCGGACGCCGGGCTCACCCTCGCCGACGTTGACGGGCTGCTGGTCAGCTCGGGCACGACCCGAGACGTCGACGTCTCCCTGCAGCGCAGGCTCGGCCTGCGCGACCTGCGTCTGCTCAGTGAGATGCAGGCCTTCGGCGCCACCGCCGGGGCGATGCTCGGCCATGCCGCCGCGGCCGTGACGTGCGGCCTCGCCGACGTCGTGGCCTGTGTCTTCGCCGATGCCCCGCTCCGCGCGGGGGAGTCGGCCGGGGCCGCCTACGCCGGTCGTCGCCGGTACGCGCTGAGCGGCGCCGCCGCGCTGCGCACGGTCGCGGGCGGGAACCCGACGGTCCAGTACGCGCTGGCCGCCCGTCGGCACATGCAGGCCTACGGCACCACGAGCGAACAGCTGGGCGCAGTCGCCGTCGCGCAGCGGAGGTGGGCCGCGCTCAACCCCCTTGCGCAGCAGCGCGAGCCGCTCACCCTCGAACAGCACCAGGCCTCGCGGTGGATCGCCGAACCGCTGCACCTGCTCGACTGCTGCCTGGTGTCCAACGGTGGCGCCGCGGTCGTCGTCACCCGGGCGGATCGGGCGGCCGACCTCGCTCAGCCACCCGTGCACGTCCTCGGCCTCGCGCAGGGACACCCGGGGCAGCCGGCCACGCGCGGGTCCGGCTTCGGCCTGACGACGGGCGCCGCGACCGCCGGCCCGGAGGCACTGCGCAGGGCGGGGCTGCGGGTGGCCGACGTCGACCTGCTCGAGCTCTACGACTGCTACACCTACACCGTCGTCGTCACGTTGGAGGACTACGGTTTCTGCGCCAAGGGCGAGGGCGGGCCCTTCGTCGCCGCCGGCCACACCGCTCCCGGTGGCCCGCTGCCCGTGAACACCGGCGGCGGCCAGCTCTCCGGCTACTACCTCTGGGGCATGACACCGCTCACCGAGGCCGTGATCCAGGCCCGCGGCCACGCGGGCGAACGCCAGGTTTCCCGTCGCGACGTGATCATGGTCAGCGGCAACGGCGGCATCCTCGACCACCACTCGACCGTGATCCTGTCCCCGCACCCCCGGGAGGAGCGACGATGACCGTCCCCGGACCCGCCATCGAGGCCGACTCCGCGACCGCGCCCTTCTTCGCCGCCGCCGCCCGGGACCGGCTGCTGCTCCCGCGCTGCGTCTCCTGCGGCACCTGGCACCCACCGGAGGTCGCGACCTGTTGCGGCCCACTGGAATGGGTCCCCGCCGCGGGCCGCGGCGTCCTCGTGTCCTGGGCCGTCGTGCACGCCGCGCCACATCCGGCCTTCGCCGACTCGCTGCCGTTCCGCACCGCACTCGTCGAGCTGGCCGAGGGCCCGTGGCTGCAGGTCAGGCTCACCGGGGCGGAACCGGTGACCCCCGTGGCCGGATCGCCCGTCCGGATCACCTTCGCGCACCCGGCCGAGGGTGCGTCGTACCCCGTCGGCACCCTGGAGGGACCGTGACCGACCGCCGCCCGATGTCCGGGATGCGGGTCCTCGACCTGACGTCCAACGTCGCGGGCCCGCTCGCCGGGCAGGTGCTCGTCGACCTCGGCGCCGAGGTCGTCAAGATCGAACCGCCCGGCGGTGAGGCCGGCCGCAACATCCGTTCCACGATCCCGGGCCAGGAGGAGCTGCGGCCGTACTTCCTGCCCCATCACCGCGGCAAGAAGTCCGTGGTCCTCGACCTGCGCAACGCCGACGACGTCACGCGGCTGCTGGCACTGGCCGATACCGCGGACGTGTTCGTGCAGGGCTTCCGTCCCGGCGTCCTCGACCGGCTCGGGCTGGGCGCGGACGTGCTGCGCCGGCGCAACCCCCGGCTCGTCCACGCCTCGTTGTGCGCCTTCTCCGGCGACGGCGAGCAGCACCGGCGACCGGGCATCGACGCCCTCATCCAGGCCGAGTCCGGCCTGCTCACCGGCCTGACCGGGGCTGACGGCAGGCCCCTGTTGCCGGCGCCCACCGTCGTCGACGCCGCCGCCGGGCACGTACTGGCGCAGGCGATCCTGGCCGCGCTGTTGGCCCGCGAGCGGCATGGAGAAGGCGACGTCGTCGAGGTCGCCCTCTACGACGTCGCGGTGAGCCTGCAGGCTCCGCACATCACGCGCCAGCTGCACACCGCGCCGGAACACGCCCACCTGACGGAGACCGGGCGGGCGTCGCTGGCCGTCGCCCCGTCCGGTCCGTTCCGCGCCGCGGACGGGTGGCTGATGCTCTTCGCCTACGTGCCCAGGCACTGGACGCTGCTCACCGAGGCCCTCGGTCGCCCCGACCTGCGCACCGACCCCCGGTTCGTCGACCAGGTCGAACGGGCGCGCCACCCGGTCGAGCTGGCCGCCGCGCTGGAGGACGCACTGGCCGGGCACACCGTGGCCGAGTGGGTGCAGGTCCTCACCGCTGCGGGGGTGATGGCCTCGCCGGTCCGTACGTGGAGGTCCGTGATCCGGTCGGCGGCGTTCACCGAGGCGGCCCTGGCGGTCACGGTGGGGGAGGGGGCCCGCACCGAGCTCGCGGTCCGGACCCCCGCCCGGTACCGCGGCTTCGTCCCCGCCGGCACCACCCCGACGCCGCGGCTCGGCGAGCACACCGACGCGGTACTGGGAGGGGTCCGGGCATGAGCGGCTCGTCGACGTCGGAGGACGCGGTGCTGGTCGAGGCCGCCGACGGCGTGCTGGTGGTGACGATCAACCGGCCGCGGGTCCGCAACGCCGTGAACCGCGCCGTGGCCGAGGGGGTGGCCGCAGCGATGGACCGGCTCGACGCCGATCCGCAGCTGCGCGCCGGGATCCTCACGGGCGCGGGCGGCTTCTTCTGCGCCGGGATGGATCTCAAGGCGTTCGGCACCGGCGAGCGGCCCAGCGTCGAGGGTCGCGGCTTCGCCGGGCTGGTGGAACGACCGCCGACGACGCCGCTGATCGCCGCCGTCGAGGGCCCCGCGCTGGGTGGCGGCATGGAGATCGTGCTGGCCTGCGACCTCGTGGTCGCGGCTCGGTCCGCGGTCTTCGGGCTGCCGGAGGTGAAGCGGGGACTCATCGCGGCGGGCGGCGGACTGCTGCGGCTGTCCGGCCGGGTCCCGCACCATCGGGCGATGGAGATCGCGCTGCTCGGCGACCGGTTCTCCGCCGTCGACGCGCACGGCTTCGGGATGGTGAACCGCCTCGTCGCCGAGGGGGAGGCCCTGGCGACCGCGCGCGATCTGGCGGCCCGGATCGCCGCGAACGGGCCGCTCGCGGTCGCCGCGACGAAACAGGTGCTGGCGGCAGGGTGGTCGGCCGACGCCGCGGGGTTCGCGCGGCAGGCGGACCTCGCCATGAGTGTGCGCACCTCCGCGGACGCCGCCGAGGGGGCCCGCGCCTTCCTGGAGAAGCGGTCTCCGAGATGGACGGGCCGCTGAGCGCGCCGTGCCCGAACGACGTGTCGCCGTACCGCGGGGCGGACCGGGGACACGGCGTCGCCGGGCGGTCCTCGACCTCGGGGACCTCGCCCGGGAACAGGTCGGCGTCTCGTCTCGGGCCCGCCGACCAAATTCGTGGGCGGTCGAGTTCGTCGGTGCACCTCCGTGCCCTCGGCCCGGGTACCGGACCTGGTTCGGCCGGGCCGGACGAGACGGCGACCGCGATCCGCGGACGGTCGCGGTCGTCGTCGGCCCCGACCCCGACCGGTACCGGTGGACGCCGGGGCGGCGATCGGTGCCCCGCGCCGTCGGGCCGGGTGTCCGGGTGGTCGGGATGCCGGTGCGGGCGTCGATGAGCACCCCGGTGCGGGGGACGGTCCCGCACCCGGCGGACCGCTCGGGTGCCGGCGACGCGGTCGTGTTCGTCGATCCCTCGTGTTCGGCTGTCTCGAACCGGGTGTGACGTCTCGGCGGCGGTCCGCGAGCCGGCCGCCGTGCTCCCGAGCCGACGTGTCCGTCCGCGGGAACCGGCTCAGGCGACGCGGTGCGCCCACTCCTCCAGGGATGTCGGCTCCAGGCCGAACACACGCTGGTACTCCGGGAACGCCGGCGCGGGGTGGGCACTCAGGTAGCCCTGCGACTGCTGGAAGACCTCGGCGAGTCCGTCCGCGATCGCCGCGTCGCGGCTCTCCGGCAGCGTCAGCGGCCGCTTCCACACCCGGGACAGGGTCGCGGCGGCCTCGCGCAGGCTGATCCGCTCGCTCGCCAGCTCCAGCTCGACGGCGTCGAACCGGTCCGGGTCGGCGAACGCGGCGGCCGCCGCCGCTCCGATGTCGGAGACCGCGACGAAGGCCTGCGGGACGTCCACGTCGTAGCCGACGAGGAGCTTCTCGCTCGATCCCGGCGCGTAGAAGTACGACGGCGCCAGGAAGTTCTCCAGGAAGGCCGACGGGCGCAGGATCGTGGTCGAGGCGGCGCCCGCCTCGCGCAGCGCGTCCTCGGTGAGGGCCTTGACCCGGAACGCGTGTCGGACGAACGGGCCCCAGCGCTCCTCGTCGATGAGGCGGGTGGCCCCTGAGGCCGAGGTGTGGACGATCTGCGGGACGTCCGCCGCCGCGGCGGCCGCGGCGAGGGCCCGGGCGCGGACGATCTCGGTGTCCCCGGCCAGATCGGTGAAGTCCGGGTTCTGGATCGAGAACAGGCCGCGGGCACCGTCGAGGGCGGGCTTCAGCGACTCCGGCTCGTCCAGGTCGCCGCGGACCAGCTCGACGCCGAGGTCGGTCAGCGCCCGGGCGCGGGGGCTGTCCGGGTCGCGGACGAGGGCGTGGACCGGCGTCCCGGCCGCGACGAGGGCTCGTGCCACGGCGCCGCCCTGCTGCCCCGTCGCGCCCGTGACCAGTACGAATTCACTCATGAGTGGGCTCCTGTGCTCGATCATCATAAATGGGGTACCACCCCGTTTATGCTTGGGGCTACGATATCGAGGGCCACCCCGCTTGTCGAGGAGAGGAGCGCCGTGCCTGCGACGAAGACCCTGCGCGCGGACGGCCGCCGCAACCGCGAGCGGCTGATCGCGGCCGCCGCCGAGCTGATCCGTCGGGACGGCGCCCAGGCGTCGCTCGAGGAGATCGCCCGCAGCGCGGGTCTCGGCTCGGCGACCCTGCACCGGCACTTCCCCTCCCGGCACCTGCTGCTGGAGGCGGTGTACCGGGAGGGCGTCGAGCAGCTGTGCGGCCACGCCGCGGCTCAGCCGGGGGTGGACCCGGCCGCCGAGCTCGACGTCTGGATCGAGGAGACCACGGCCTACATCGCGGACAACCGCGGCCTCGGGATCGCCCTCGCCGGCCCCGACGGGGACGGGCTCTCGGCGGACGACGTCTGTGTGACGGACCGGCTGATCGACGAGCTTCAGGTCCTGGTGGACCGCGCCGCCGAGGCAGGAGTCGTGCGGCCCGGGGTGACCGGGCAGGACCTGATGACCCTGATGAACGCGATCGGGACGGCGACCGAGAAGGACTCCGCCACCGCGCGACGCCTGGTGCGCCTCGCGCTGGCGGGCATCCACCCCTGCTGAGGGCGCGCTCAGGAGTCGAGGCGCCGTGCCACGGCCGCCATCCGCGCGAGCTCGACCAGGATGTCGCGGACGTGGGGTGGATGGGCATCGGGATCCTCCAGCGGCGGCCGGCTCAACCCGTACGCGTCGACGAGCGGGACCGCTCCCGGCGTCGTCCGCTCCCGCCGGGCCAGGGCCGCGTCGACGTAGGGGGCCAGCTCCGCGTCCCGCCGCGCCCGGATCGCCGCGTGCTCGGCGGCGAACGCGGGCATGACCTCCGCGGCGAACAACTCCAGCGACTCCCGGACCTGGTCGTAGGGCAGCCGCCCGAACTGGTGGAGCAGGATCGTCTGGTCGATCCCGGCCTCCTGGTACTCGCGCAACCGCTCGGTGAGCTCGGCGGGGGAGCCGATGGCGTGGCCGCCGCGGTGCGGGATCGACCCGCCCAGCTCCTCGCGGACGACCTCCGATCGCTCCCACACGTTCGTCACGCCGGGTCGATGCCGGCCGAACACGTGGTAATGGCGCACCGCATAGGTGAAGAAGCTCCCGGCCCGCTCACCCCTGGTGCGCGCGACCTCGGGATCGAGATGGCAGTGGAAGGGCACCATCGTGGCGACCCGCGGGTTCACCGTGTGCCCGATCGGCACGCAGTCGCGCTTGAACGTCTCGATGTAGTCCTCGACGACAGCCTTCGCCTCGGCCGCGTCGAAGAACGAGTGGGCCAACGCACCGATCCCCAGCCGGGCGGCGAGCCGGACCGTCTCGTCGTCCGAGCAGGCGATCCAGAGCGGCGGATGCGGCCGTTGCACGGGTTTCGGCACGACGTTGCGGGCCGGCATGGAGAAGTGCGTGCCGGCGTGGCCGGGATAGGGCTCGCGGGCCATCATCTCCGTGACCTGACCCAGGGCCTCCAGCGACATCTCGTGGCGCAGCAACGGGTCGACGCCGAAGCCCTCCAGCTCGACCCGGGTCTTGGAGTGCCCGATCCCGAACTCGACACGCCCGCGGGTGAGCAGGTCGAGGGTGGAGATCCGCTCGGCGACCCGCGCCGGTTCGTTGTACCCCGGGGGCATCAGGACGACGGCGTGGCCCAACCGGATCGTGCGGGTCCGCTGGCCGGCGGCGGCCAGGAACAGCTCGGGCGCCGACGAGTGCGAATACTCCTCGAGGAAGTGCTGCTCGGGGGCCCAGGCGTAGCCGTACCCGAGGCGGTCGGCCAGCTCGACCTGGTCGAGGCTCTCCTGGAACAGGTCCAGCTCGGCGTCGCGCCCCCAGGGGCGGGGGAGCTGCTGGGCGAAGTAGAGCCCGAACTCCACAGTGGTCTCCCTACCGGACGGGGACGGTGACCCGGACCGTCTCGACGACGGACCCGGTCGTGCCGGCGGCGATCGCCTCCACCCCGCCGAGCAGGCACAACACGAACAGGGTCCGCCCGTCGTGGCCGCCGAGGGCGCACGCCAGCGGCAGCTTCGCGGTGACGTCGTCGGAGATCGTGACCACGTCGGTGATCTCGCCGCCCTCCAGCACCCGACGGACCACGCCCTGCAACGGCGAGGCCGTCCAGATCGCGCCCGCGCCATCCGCGGCGATGCCGTCGGCGCTGCCCGGGGCCAGCTCGGCCCACACCCGGCGGTTCGTCAGTGTGCCGTCGGCGGCGCGGTCGAAACCGATCAGCTGCGCGGACGGGAACGAGGCGACGACGTAGGTGCCGTCGGGCAGCAGGACCGGGCCGTTCGGGTCGTCGACCTCGGTCGCGACGACGCGCGCGGACCCGTCCGGATCGACGAGGATGACCCGGCCGTCCGCATCGACCGGGCGCGGGGCGGCGGGATCGTGGGTGCCCATCGAGCCCGTGTAGGCCCGGCCCCGGTCGTCGACGACCATGTCGTTGAGCCCGCCGACGGCCAGGTGGGACAGATCGGCGTGGACGGCGACCTGTCCCGGCGCGTCCAGCCGGAGGATCTCGGGGCGCGCCATGTTCACGATCAGCAGCCTGCCGTCGGGGAGGAAGCCCAGGCCGCACGGCCGCACCCCGTCGTCGAACTGGTGAACGGTCTCCAGGGTCCCGGCTTCGTCGACGCGCAGCACGCGATGGGCGAAGATGTCGGAGAAGTAGAGCCACCCCGCGTGCCAGCGAGGTGCCTCCGCGAACCGCAGGCCACCGATCAGCGGGTCTGCCGTGGTCGTCAGGGTCTGGTCGGGCACCGCGGGCTCCTCTGGGACGACAGCGTCGAAGCGAGTTTTTCGAACCGGAGTAGGTTCGAAGACGAGTCGGAATCGAACACCCGCAGCGGCGGCGCCGTCAAGTGGGGTAGTCCCCCGTTACGGTCTTGACGCGGATGCAGGCGCCTGCGACGCTGGCTCGGCCAGATTCAAATCGGATTCGAGTTGCTGCTGCGCCTGAGCCCTCGGCAACCACTCCGCCCGCGGCCCATCGTCGGACTCGTCGAGGAAGTGACCATGAAGATCGGTGTCCATCTCTACTTCCAGAACTACGCGGACTGGGACCGTTTCAAGTCGAGGCGGCCCGGCCCGCCGGCGGTGACCGACCAGCAGATCTACGAGGAGGACCTCCACCTCGCCGGGCTCGTCGAGCCCCTCGGGTTCGACTCCTACTGGGCCGTCGACCATCACTTCAGCCCGTACGCGATGACCGGCGGGGCGCTGCAGCACCTCACCTACATGGCCGGGAAGACCTCGCGGCTGGAGTTCGGCTCGATCGTTGTCGTCCTGCCCTGGTACGACCCGTTGGCGGTCGTCGACCAGATCAGCGTGCTCGACAACATGCTGCAGGGTCGGCAGCTCACGATCGGCCTCGGCCGGGGTGCGGCCAAGCACGAGTTCGACCGGTTCCGGGTGCCGATGAAGGACGCTCGCGGCCGGTTCGCCGAGTCGCTCGAGATCCTGCGCCGGGCGCTGACCAACGAGTGGTTCTCCTTCGAGGGTGAGTACTTCCAGATCCCCGAGACCTCGATCCGGCCCGGGTTCCGCAATCCCGAGCGGCTGCTCGAGCGGATGCGTATCGCCTGGCAGAGCCCCGAGACGCTGCCGATCGTGGCGAACTCCGGCAACGGCGTGATCATGACGAACACGAAGAGCTGGGACGAGTACGCCGAGGACATCCAGCAGGTCAACAAGATCCGGCGAACCAACGGTCTCGAACCCACCCAGCCCTCGGTCCAGGTGATGCTCGCCTGCTTCGAGACCGAGGAGGAGGCCTGGGCGGTCATGTCGAAGCACATGCTGGAGAGCTACAACAGCAGCGCCAAGCAGTACGGCCTCGACGACCCGTCACAGTTCATCGGGGTCAAGGGCTACGAGCACTACGCGACGGTGCCGCCCTACCTCGGCCCGGGCACCGACCCGGCGAAGGACGCGCAGATGCTGGAGTTCGCCGCGCGCCCACAGGCCTGGGGCACACCGGACCAGGTCGTCGAGAAGCTGCGGTTCATCCAGCAGAAGACCGGCGCGGTCGAGTTCATCGTCAACCCGCGGTTCGGCGGTATGTCCGCGGAGACCGCCGAGCGCTCGATGCGGCTCTTCGCGGCCGAGGTGCTCCCGCGGATGCACGCCCTCGACGCCCCGCTGCCGGAGAACCTGCGCGGGGAGTGACGCCACCGGGACGCTGCCGTACAGGGCCTGGCCGTCGAGGCGAACCTCGCCGCCCGACCAACCAGCGAGCACCCGCTGCCACGCCGCCGGACGGTTGCTCTCGTAGTGCGGGACGCAACCCCGGTGCTGCGTGTCGGCCGGTTCGCGACGTTCAGGTTGCGCTCCGGGTGTGGGGCGCAACCGCAGTGCTGCGTGTCGGCCGGTTCACGACCGTCAGGTTGCACTCGGGTGTCGCGCCCGCACCTGCCGCGCGACACCGCCGGCGCTCGGCCGATCGGCCGCATCTTCGTCCTGGGCGACTGCGTGGCTCCTCGCGATCGAGGCGCCGCCGGGGGAGGAGTTCGGCCCGGCTGCACTCCGGCCCGACGCCGCGGGCGGGCGGTGCGTCGGGCCTTGGGCGCGGCGCCGTGGGGGTGGGCCGGGCCGTGGCGTTGCGCCGCTTCGCATGCGGGCTCGCGGCCTCGTTGCGTCCGCGACCGGCCGGCCGGGCGCGCGGGGAAGGGATGCCGCCCCGCGACCTGTCTCCGGGGCTCGCCCCGCGAGACCCTCGACCCGTCGGGCGCCGGGGGAACCCGGCGGGATCGACCTGCTCTCCGACGGCACCCCCGCGACCTCGAGCGCCCCGGGGCAGGCCCCGGCCAGAGGATGCCGGGGAGTAGGCCCGAGGGGTGGGCGTGCAGTGCACGAGACCCGGGCGAGCGGCGTCCGAGCGCGTGCGCGGAGTCGGCCGATCCGGCGCAGCGCCGCAGCGCGGCGGCCGGTTCCGCGGCGCGATCCTGCTCGACCCGCCCGTCTTCACCTGCAGCCCGGCGCGAATGGGGTGCCCCGCTCTGGCAGAGGGTGCGGGCGTAAAGGCCTGTGACGGCGGTCTCGACAAGTGGGGTGGCACTCCGTATGCTCCCAGGAATCGGGGGGAGCCCCCGCTTTCTCGCGGCGGTTCGGGCGGGAGGTAGTGCGTTGCCACGTATGGGATCCAATATAGACATCAATGAATCCGATCGCTATCGTGGTGTCGTCGCTCGAGGGACAGACGAGGCGGATCCGCCCGTCGTCTGCTCGGTGACGGAAAGGAGGCCGCCGTGCCGTACCTGACCGCCACACCGACGGTGGCCCTGTCCGAGGGGCCCGTCCAGGGAAGGCGACACCGGAGGTTCCCGCAGGTCCGCGCGTTCTGCGGGCTCCCGTACGCCGCTCCGCCGGTGAGCTTCCTGCGCTTTGCCCCGCCGGCGCCCTGCCCGCGCTCCGACTCGTGGTCGCCGCTCGGTGGCTCCCTCCGAGGTGGCCTCGGTGCCGCGTTCGTCGAGGCCACCCGGCTCACGCTCGACGTCTGGACCCCGGTGGACGCGGCAGATCGACCGGTGCTCGTGTGGCTCGACGACGAGCGGAGGGCTCATGACGGCTGGTCGCGCAGGTTCTGCGCGGGCCTCGCAGCCGAGCACGGGGTCGTCGTGGTCGCGCCGCGCCACCGCACCGGCGCGCTGGGCTATCTCGATCTCACCGCGCTGCGGGACGGGTTCGGCAACGGCAACTTCGGACTCCTGGACCAGATGGAGGCCCTGACCTGGGTTGCGACCCATGCCCGGGCGTTCGGTGGGGACCCCACGACCATCACGGTCTCCGGGCGGGGGGAGGGCGCGCACGCCGCCGCGCTGCTCGCCGGCCTGCCTCGCACCAGCCCGCTCGTGCGGCGGCTGGTGCTGCCGGTCGGCGCCCCGCCGATCCGGGTCCAGACCCCGGCGCAAGCTGCACGGGTCGGTGCCGCGTTCCTCGACGTCCTCGAGGCGGATCCTGCCGCGCGGGGGGATTTGCGCGAGATCGACGCCGAGGCGATCGCCCGGGCCGAGGCGGCGCTCGGCCGACCGGAGGGTCACCTGCCGTTCGGCCTGGTGGCCCACGACGACCTCCCCTTCGGCGACCTGACCGAGCTGCTGCACACCGCCCCGACCTCCGTCGACGTGCTGGTCGGCAGCACCTGCGCCGAGCGCGGCGCCGGGCTGACGATGTGGACGGTCTGGCGGTGCGGCCAGGATCGACCTGCCGAGCGCTTCTCGACGGCGGTGGTCCGTACGCCGCACAGGTCGGGGGAGGGGTATGGCGGTGCCTTCGGGGCCTTCGTGCGCACCGGTGACCCCGCGCCGGCGGACGACCCGGAAGCGACTGCGCTCCTCCGGTCCCTCATCGGCTGGCAGCCGCTCGACCTCGGCGCTGCCCGGTGACGCCGATCGCCCGCCACCCGGGCCGTGGCGGCCTCCCCGACATCGTCGAAGTACGTCGACATCCTGCGCGCCAGGCACCCCGCGCGACACCGACGCCGCCCGCGCGGCGAAAGGACGCCCCTCGTGACTGAGCAGTACCGGACCGATCCCGATTTCGATGCGGACGCCCTGCGTGAGAAGTACCGGCAGGAACGCGAGAAGCGGCTGCGACCCGACGGATCCGCCCAGTACCGCCGGATCACCGACGAGCTCGAGCACTACCTGGTCGACCCGTACACCGAAGTGGTCGAGCGCGAACCCGTCACGGACGCGGTCGAGGTCGCGGTCATCGGTGGCGGGTTCGGCGGCCTGCTGGTGAGCTCCCGGCTTCGGGCGGCCGGCGTCGCGACCGTGCGGCTGATCGAGCAGGGCGGTGACGTCGGCGGGACCTGGTACTGGAACCGGTACCCCGGCGCGGCGTGCGACACCGAGTCGTACATCTACCTGCCGCTGCTGGAGGAGACGGGGTACATCCCCACCGAGCGCTACGCCAAGGGCCCGGAGATCCACGAGCACTGCAGGCGGATCGCGCGGCACTTCGACCTCTACCGGGACGCCCTGCTGCACACCCGGGTCGTCGACGTGCGCTGGGACGAGGCGGAGCAGCGCTACACCGTGACCACCAACCGGGGTGACCGGTTCCGCGCCCGGTTCGTCGTGATGACCGCGGGATCGATGGACCTGCCCAAGCTCCCGGGTATCCCCGGGATCGAGAACTTCGAGGGGCACTCCTTCCACACGACGCGGTGGGACTACGCGTACACCGGCGGGGACGCCTACGGGAACCTCACCGGGTTGGCCGACAAGAGGGTCGCGATCATCGGCACCGGCGCCACGGCGATCCAGGCCGTCCCGCACCTCGGCGCGAGCGCGGAACACCTCTACGTCTTCCAACGCACGCCCTCCGCGGTCAACGTCCGGGACAACCGGCCGACGGACCCGCGGTGGGTCGCGACGTTGGAGCCGGGCTGGCAGCGCGAGCGCGTCCGCAACTTCTCCGGGTTCATCGCGGGGGAGGAGGTCGGGGAGGATCTCGTGAACGACGGCTGGACCAGGATCTTCCGCAACCGCGCGCTGCACGGCGGGGTGCTCGACGAGGACGTGGACTTCGAGGTCATGGAGGCCGTGCGGGCACGGGTCGACGAGGTCGTCGAGGACCCCGAGGTCGCCGAGGCGCTCAAGCCGTACTACCGGGCGCTGTGCAAGCGTCCGACCTTCCACGACGAGTACCTGCCGACCTTCAACCGGCCCAACGTGACGTTGGTGGACACCGACGGCCAGGGCGTCGAGAAGATCACCGGGACCGCCGTCGTCGCCAACGGTATCGAGTACGAGGTCGACTGCATCGTCTTCGCCAGCGGCTTCCACGTCGGCGTGCCGTTCTCGCGGCGGCTCGGCTACGACGTCGTCGGGCGGCACGGCGCCACGCTGAGCGCGAAGTTCTCCGCGGGCATCTCGACGCTCTACGGGATGCAGACGCACGGGTTCCCGAACTTCTTCATCGTCGCCATCAACCAGGCAGGAATCTCCTCGAACCAGACCCACCTCCTGGACGTGCAGGCACGACACATCGCGGACGTCGTCGCGACCACGCGGGCCGCGGGCGCCGGGGCCGTCGACGTCGAGCAGGAGGCCGAGGAGGACTGGGTACAGCACGTGATCGAGTCCGCCCGTCGCAACGGCGAGTTCCTCGCCACCTGCACGCCGGGCTACTACAACAACGAAGGCAACCCGAACGTCGAGGCCTTCCGTCGCAACGGTCCCTACGCGCCCGGTGTGTGGCGCTTCGAGCGGATCGTGGAGCAGTGGCGTGCCGAGGGCCGCTACCGGGGCCTCGTCTTCGACGGATCACCGCTTCCCGACGGCACCGTCCCGTCCGGCAGCACTACCCGAGGGTGAGGAACCGATGAGCTCGTCCGAGCTTCCCAAGATCATCTCTGTCGACGACCACCTGGTCGAGCCCGCGCACCTGTTCGAGCAGTGGCTACCGGCGAAGTTCCGGTACGGGGCCCCGCGCGTCGAGCGGCGGATGATCAGCATGGACACCGACCTCTTCGGCTACGAGGAGGACCCCGACGGCATGCCCAGCGACGTCTGGGTGTTCGGCAAGTCCGTGTACGTGCCGCGGCGCGCGGTCGTCGTGCTCAAGGACGTCGAGACGTCGGCCGAGCTGCGCGACAAGGAGCCCGTCACCTTCGACGAGATGGACCCCGCCTGCTACGACCCGAAGGCCCGGATGCAGGCCATGGACGAGCAGGGCGTCGAGGCGTCGCTCGGCTTCCCCTCGTTCCCACGGTTCTGCGGGCAGGCGTTCAGCGAGGAGACCGAGAACGACCGCGAGCTGGGTGTGGCGTTGATCCGTGCCTACAACGACTGGCAGGTCGAGGAGTGGGCCGGCGACTCGGGCGGGCGGCTGGTCCCGGTCCCGGTCGTGCCGCTCTGGGACGCCCGGCTGGCTGCGGAGGAGGTCCGGCGCAACGCGGCCCGCGGCGTGCACGCGGTCGCCTTCAGCGAGGTCGTGGGGCACCTGGGCTACCCGGACATCCACGGCGGCAACTGGGACCCGTTCTTCGCCGCGTGCGAGGAGACCGAGACGGTGGTCTGCATGCACATCGGCTCGTCGTCACTGCTGATGCCGCTCCCGCCGCGGGCCCCCCTGCTGCTGCTGCCGGTCATGCAGTTCGCGAACTCCTACGCCTCGATGGCGGACTTCGTCTTCTCCGGCGTGCTCGACCGGTTCCCTCGCCTCAAGCTCGCCTACTCCGAGGGGCAGGCCGGCTGGATCCCCTACGCCATGGAGCGGATGGACCACGCCTACGCCCACCACACCTGGGCATTGGGGGAGGAGAAGCTCAAGGAGAAGCCCTCGACCTACGTGCGGCGCAACATGTGGGGCTGCATCTTCGCCGACAAGCACGCGATCGCGAGCGCCGAGCACATCGGCGTCGACAACCTGATGTTCGAGGTCGACTTCCCGCACAGCGACGGCCCGTACCCGCACACCCGCAGCCACCTCGCCGACCAGTTCGCCGGCGTGGACCCGGCCGTCACCTACCGAATCGTGCGCGGCAACGCCATCCGCCTCTTCCAGCTGCCCTTCGACCAGGACCTGGACGCCGACGGTCGCCCGCTCGAGCTCGGGTGACCGGTCGTCGAACGGTGTGCGAGGTGCGCGGGCCCCGTCGTGGTCGGCCGACAGGACTCCTGCGGACGACGCGACACGCGGACCGGACGGAATGAGGACAGTGGACAGTACGACCGCGGGCGGCCCGCGCGGGAACGGCGCCACCGGGGCTCCCTCGGCGCTGCACCCACCCCTCGACGCCGAGCTCGCCGCGGTCCTGGCGGCGACCCCGGACGTCCCGACGACCGTCACCCCGGAGATGCTGGGCCCGCTGCGCGAGGCCGTCGCCGCCGGCGCGGAGCCGCTCACTGTCATCGCCGAGCGGCACGGCGTCGCTATCCGGACCGTGACGGTGCCCCGCAGCGGCATCCCCGACCTGGAGCTGCTCGTGGCGCGCCCGCCGGGCACCCCACGCGGTGCTGCGGCGCTCTACTGGATCCACGGCGGCGGGGTCGTCCTGGGCGACCACCGGTTCGGCCTCGACCTGCCGCTGGCCTGGGCGCGGGAGTTCGGCGTGCCCGTCGTCTCCGTGGACTACCGGCTGGCTCCGGCCGACCCGGATCCCGCGGCGGTGGAGGACTGCTACGCCGGTCTGGTGTGGACCGTCGAGCACGCTGCGGAGCTGGCGATCGACCCGTCCCGGATCGTGCTCGCCGGGCACAGCGCCGGCGCCGGGCTCGCCGCCGGGACCGCGTTGCTGGCCCGCGACCGCGGTGGCCCCCGGGCCGTCGGGCAGCTGTTGTTGTGCCCGATGCTCGACGACCGGGAGCTCACCCCGGCCAGCCGCCAGCTTGACGGCGTCGGTGTCTGGGACCGCACGGCCAACCGCACCGCCTGGCGCGCCCGGCTCGGCGAGCGCTGCGGCGGCCCGGCGGTCGGGGCGTACTCCGCCCCGGCCCGGGCGACCGACCTCGCCGGCCTGCCCCCCGCGTTCGTCGACGTCGGCTCGGTGGACACCTTCCGCGACGAGGCCGTGGGCTACGCCGGCCGCATCTGGGCCGCCGGTGGCGACGCCGAGCTGCACGTGTGGCCGGGCGCCTATCACTGCTTCGAGATCTATGCGCCCGGCGCCGCGATCTCGGTCGCGGCGGTCGAGCGCCGCACCGCGTGGCTGGCCCGCGTCCTGCGGGCCGGCTGACCGTCCCCGGCGAGGACCGATCCGAGATCCCGCGGACGGGGTCGCCATCCGCACCGGCGACGCCGTCCGCGGGATCGCCGTGCGGGTACGCCCGCGCACCGGCGCGACCGCCTCCGCGGCGACGGGGAGCCCCGCACGGCGGCCGCGATCCCCGACGTCCCACCGGTGAACTGTGTGTCGACGTCGGGGTACACGTCGGGAGCGGGATGCCTCGCCGCCCGCCTGCCCTGCGCCGCCGGCGTCGCGGCGTGCAGGGCAGACGGACGGACACGGCACCTCCGTCCGGCGAGCTCACCGTGTCCGCGGTCCGGAGCCTCCGGTGGAGGCGTGGAGACCCCGCGGTTCGTCGAGGAGCTCGCCGGAGGTCGTCACAGCGACATCCCACCGCCGACGTCGACGGTGGTGCCGACGATCGAGCTGGCCGCGTCCGAGGCCAGGAACGCCACCATGTTGGCGACCTCCTCCGGCAGCTGGTAGCGCTGGATCGCGGTCCGGCCGTGGTCGTAGAGGGTCTGCCACGTGTCCGGCAGCAGCTCACGGTTCGGGCCCCACATGCTGCCCGCGTTGACCCCGTTCACGAACACGCCGTACTTCGCGACCTCCTTGCCGAGGTGGCGGTTGAACTCGGCGACGCCGGCCTTGAGCGTGCCGTAGAGGCCCAGGTCGGGCAGGGCGGTGCGGCTCGCCTCGGAACCGATGTTGACGATGCGGCCGTAGCGCTGGGGGATCATGTAGTCGAGGACCGCGCGGCACGAGTGGATCGGCGCGGCCAGCGTCCCTGCGATCGCGCTGTCGATCTGCTCGGGGGTGACCGTGGCCAGTTCGCCCACGTACGTCGCCACCGCGCTGTTGACCAGGATGTCGATCCGGCCCAGCCGCTCGTTCGCCTCCGCCAGGATCGCCCGGATCCCGGTGGGGTCGAGGGCGTCCCCGTAGATCCCGACCGCCTCCACGCCCCAACGGTCGGCGACGGTCTTGGCCAGCTCCTCGGCGGAGGGGCCGGGGCGACGACCCCAGGACACCTGCAGCGCCGCCGCCTTCTCCGGTTCCTGGTCGACGATCGCGACGTCGGCGCCGAGCCCGGCGAGCCGGTTCACGATGGCCTGTCCCAGGTTGATCCCGGCACCACCGGTCACGACCGCCTTGCGTCCCTTCAGGCTCATCACGTCCGTGACGCGTTGGTCGATGGTGTGGAGCGGGATCCGTTCCTCGTCCCACCAGATCGTGTTGTCGGAGCCCTCCGCGATGTGCTTCTCCAGCACATCCCTCAGGAAGTCGTCGGCCATCGTGGTGTCGTCCTCTCGTGTCGCCGGTCGGACGCCGGCGGGGATGCGGATCCGGCGGCTCACGGCGCGCCGGGGTGCGGTGGAGCAGCCGCGACGGGCCGGCCGGCGCCCGTCACGGGTAGGTCTCCTGCGGGGCGGCGGGTCCACGACGGCGTCGGGAAGCACGGACCCTTCCCGACGCCGCTCTGCACAGCGGGCCCCGACCCGGCAGGGGTCAGGCCTGCGCAGGCGTCAGGACGGCCGTGGCCGTCGCCGTGGAACGCCGGCTCGCCAGCAGGTAGCTCAGGCCGATGCTGACCACGCCGAGCGCGACGATGAGCAGGACGTTGGCGAGGATCGCGCCCCACGAGGGCGCGCCGGCGGCGGTCAGGCCTGCGGAGAGGATGGCCCCGGCGATCTGGCCGCCCAGCACGCCGCCGACCGACCGGACGACGTAGACCGCGCCGCTGGCACTGGCGACGCGTTCCGCGGGCACGACCCGGACGATCGTGTTGAGCGACTGGGTGAACCCGATGCCCAGACCGAGGCCCATCAACGCGGAGCAGAGGTACGGCGTCCACGGCGCGCTGCCGATCCCGAGCAGCACCAGACCGGCGGCGACGATCAGTACGGCACCGAGAATCATGGTGCCGCGGCGCCCCAGCAGCGGCTCGAGCCGCTGTGCGGTCGGTCCGGCCACGACGACCAGCAGGGCGTACGGGAGCAGGACGAGGCCCGCGGTCGAGGCGTCGCCGCCCATGCCGTACCCGATCGCGACCGGCAGCAGGGCGACGGTCGGCAGGATCACGTACATCACGAAGGTGGCGATCGAGTGCGCCGTGTTGATCGACATGACGCCGAGGACCTCACGTTCGGCGAGTCCGCGCAGGTCGACCAACGGGGACGGGTGCCGGCGCTCGACGACCGCGAACACCGCGAGCAGCGCGATCGTCAGCACCAGCAGGCCCAGGACGAGCGGAGAACCCCAGCCCAGGCTGGTGGGGAACGTCAGACCGAGCAGCAGCGCGACCAGGGCGGCGCCGAGGAGCACCGCGCCGGTCCAGTCGACCGTGCCACCGGCGACCGGCGGGCAGCTGGGAAGAGCGCGCAGACCGACCAGTACCACGGCGGCGATGACGATCGTCGGGAACCAGTAGATGTAGGAGTAGTGCAGGTGGGTGACGATCGGGCCGACGGCCACATATGCGACCGCGGCACCGAGGCCACCGCTGACGACGAAGATCGTGTTGGCGGTGCGGGCCCTGCTCAGGGGCTGGCTGTCGCGCATGATGCCGATGGCGATCGGAACGACCGCGACGCCGACGCCCTGGAGCATCTGACCGGCGATCAGGAGGGGAGCGGTCGTCGCGAGAGCGGCGATGGCCGCACCGATCCCGGAGAGCCCGAGGACGACCAGGAAGACCTTCTTCTTGTCGGCGATGTCGGCGTACCGGGTCGCCAGCGGGAGACAGACGGCGCCGACGACGAGCAGGCCCGTCAGCATCCAGGCGCTCTGGGACGGGGTGATCCCGAGCTCCTGCTGCACGAACGGGACGATCGGAGCGACCATCATCTCCATCGTGAGATAGGAGAAGACGCCGAGCACCAGCAGGACGAGCGTCGTCAGCGAGCCGCGCGGCTCCGCGGCGACCGCGCCCGCGGTGAGGGCGCCGTCCGGTGCGGCCGGTGGATCGTTCGACGTGGGGACACCGTGCGTGGGCATGCTGATCCTCTCGACGGAAGACGCCGGGCCCGAGGAGTGCGGGCGGGACGGGGAACGGCGTGGACCGCCGGCCGTCAGCGGCGGCGCGTCCACTCCGGGCAGAGCCGTACGGGTACCGAACGCCAGGGTTGGCCTACCCGCCATCAATTCGAATCGCCTTCGAAATATGGCATGCGACACGAACCGGGTCAAGCGACGTCGAGGTCAGGAGTCCGACACGGTCCGGCGGAGCGCGGAGGCCACGGCCGACGCCTCCTCGCTCAGGCCGGAGCGACGCCGTCCGGGTCCGCGGCGGGCCCGGCCGACAGGCCCGACCAGATCATGTCGAGCTGGAGGGCGGCCAGCGTGCCGGGGGCGCGGCCCGGCCCCGGCGGCGGCCAGGCCGCGGGGGCGATGCACATGCCGAGCAACGTCAGCACGGTGACCGTGGGATCGATCGACGGGGAGATGTCACCTGCGGCGATGCCGTCCTTGAGGATCGACTTCCAGGCCTCGCGGTAGCGGGAGAGCAGGCGCGCGTCCTCCTCCGCCTCGATCTCGGTGCGGCGCGGGTCGTGCGCGTCGGTGAACCAGCGGGGCGAGGCAGTGCGGTGCCGGTCGACGTAGCGCTGCTGTGCCCGGATGGCCTTCTTGAGCTTGTCCCGCGCGGCTTCCCGGCCCGCCGCGACCTTCTCCAGCGTGACCACGACCTCGGTGAACTGCTGGCGGGTCACGAGGCGGAGCAGTGCCGCCTTGCTGCTGACGTGGTAGTACAGACTGCCCTGCAGGACACCGAGCTCCTTGGCGATGTCCTCGATTCGGGCGTTGTCGTAGCCCTTGTCGGCGAACACCTTCGCGGCGGCGTCGACGACCTGCTGCCGGTTGCGGATCTTGGTCATCCGGTCTGCGCCCCCACCCCCGCCTCGCTGGCGACGGCTGCAGCATAGCCGCGATTCGAATCAGCCTCGAGAAGTGGAGGGCCGGTCCGCGTCGACGCGAGGTGCGGAGATCCCCGACCAGACGATCTCGTGCTGCAGCGCCGCGACCTCCTCGATCCGTCGGGCGCCGTCGCGTCGGAACCAGTACGACACGTAGTCGCACATGCTCACGAGTGAGATGGCGACGGCCGTCGCATCCGTGCCCGCCGCGATCTCGCCACGGGCCATGCCCTCCTCGACGATCGCCGCCCAGCCGGCGCGGTAGCGCAGCACCGCCTCGCGGTGCTCAGCGATCTCGTCCTCGGTGATGTCCGCCGAGCGCGTGGGGTCGCTGAACCAGTCCGGCGCTTCGATCAGGTGCTGCTCGGCGTGTGCGAGGTGGCCCAGGATGGCCGACCGGAGCTTCTGCGCGGGCTCGGCCGAGGACGCGACGATCGCGTCGAGCCCCGCGGTCAGCAGGCGGAGGTGGTGCAGCACCACCAGCCGGTGCAGTGCCGCCTTGCTGCCCACGTGGTAGTAGAGACTGCCCTGCATGACGCCGAGCGCGGCGGCGATGTCCTCGATCCGGGTCGCCGCGTAGCCCTTGTCGGCGAACACCTCGGCCGCCGCCTCGACGAGCTGCTGCCTGCTGCGGATCTTCGTCATCCCTCGTCCCTCGGCCGGTGTCGCGGAATGCCGAGTCTAGGACCGGGCGACCCGTGGACAGCACTGTTCAGAGGGGGAGTGCGGCGACGACCGGCCTCACCGGAGGCGCGCGGAACCGGCCCGCCCGATCTCGTCCACCCTGCGGACGAGCAGGTCGCTCGCGCGTCGGACGTGTTCGGTCAGCCGGGCACGGGTCGTCGCGGCGTCCCCGCGGCCGATGGCCTCGAGGATCCCGGCGTGCTCCGCCGCGTCCTTCTCGAGCCGGCGGACGTCGTTGCCCAGGGCGAGCCAGGTGAGATTGTGGGGCACCTTGTGGTGCAGGGTCTCGAGCACCACGGAGAGGTGCCTGTTGCCGCCCGCCTCGATGACCACGTGGTGGAAGTCGGTGTTCGCCTCCTGCCACAGCTGTTGGGCCGGCGAGGTGTCGCCGTCCGCGGTGCGCAGCTCCTCGACCGCCCGGCGGAACATCGCGTCGGCCGCCGCGAGCCGGTCGAGCTGCTCGGAGGTGATCAGCTCCGCGGCCGCCGCGCCCGCGTGCCCCTGCAGGATCGCGTGCAGCTCGTAGACCTCGATGATGTCGAGGGTCGAGGGCAGCCGCACCCGCGCGCCACGGTTCGCGATCAGCTCGACGGCGCCCCGTGCCTGCAGCTGCCGCAAGGCCTCGCGGACCGGCATGCGGCTGACGCCGAAGTCCTTCGCCAGGGCCTCCTGTCGCAGCCAGCTGCCCACGGGGATCTGCCCGGCGTTGATCCGCTCCTGGAGCACCGCGACCAGGGAGTCGACGAGGTCGTGATCGTCCGCCCGCCGCGCTGTCGTGCCGCGGCCGGCCGTGACATCCTTTCGATCGACGACTCCCACGGACTGGATCCTAAACGTTGCGTCGTGGATACATCAAGGCAACTCAGGACGTATGCCCGTCGGAGCCCGTTCTGTCGGGCCGTCGAAGGGCACCCGGGCGGGCCGTGCCGATCCGAAGGCGTCATATCTGGATCCAATCTTGACGTGACTGAATCCGACTAGCTATCGTCCGTTCTCAATCCGGACGAGCAGGAGGCGCCCTCGTGGGAGCGAACAGCGGCGAGGCCGTTGAGGTCGGTACGGACGTGGTCGTGATCGGTGCCGGGCCGGGTGGGATCTGCACCGCGATCCAGCTGCGCCAGGCCGGGATCGAGGACGTGGTGGTCCTGGAGAAGTCCGCCGGCGTCGGCGGGACCTGGTTCAACAACCGCTATCCAGGCCTGTCCTGCGACGTCCCGACCGACCTGTATTCCTACAGCTTCTTCCTCGACCACGAGTGGGAACGACCGTTCGCCACCCGTGCGGAGATCGTGGAGTACCTGGAGGCGGCCGTCGACCGGTTCGGCGTCCGGGACGCGATCCGGCTCGACACCCATGTGGTCTCGGCACGATGGGACGACGAGAGCGCCCGCTGGACCATCGTCGACTCGCGGGGCGGGCGCTGGATCGCGCGGGTCCTGGTGGGTGCGGTGGGCATGTTCAACGAGCACGTCGTGCCCGCCATCCCCGGCCTGGACACCTTCACGGGGCCGGTCACCCACACCGCGGAGTGGCCGGACGCCGATCTCGGGTTCCTCGCCGGCCGCCGCGTGTCGGTCGTCGGGACCGCGGCCAGTGCCACCCAGGTCGTACCGACCATCGCCCCGCACACCGGGCACCTGACCGTCTTCCAGCGCACGTCGAACTGGGTCTTCCCGAAGGACCACGGCCGCTACACGGAGGAGGACAAGCGCAGCCGCCGTGTGGACCGGTCGGTCGTCGAGGCGGGGCGTGCGCAGGCCGCCCGCGAGCTGGACGAGCTGTTCGCCGACCTGAACAACGAGGCCAAGACGGCCGAGCAGGCGGCCAAGGCGCTCGCCAACCTCGACACCGTCCGAGACCCCGCGGTCCGGGAGGCCCTGCGCCCCACCGCCCAGCTCGGCGCGCAGCGGCCGCTGCTCTCCTCGGAGTTCTACGAGGCCTTCAACCGGCCGGACGTCACGCTCGTGACCAGCCCGATCACGGAGGTCACCGCGAACGGGATCCGGACCGCGGACGGCCGGGAGCACCCGGCAGACCACATCGTGCTCGCCACCGGTTACCACGCCCACAGGTTCCTCTCGGTCGTCGACGTCGTCGGCCGCGGTGGGACCGCGCTGCGCGACCAGTGGGCCGAGGGGGCCTACGCCTACCTGGGCATGACCGTCGAGAACTTCCCCAACCTGTTCATGCTCTACGGGCCCAACACCAACGGCGGCTCGATCATCGACAAGCTCGAGACGCAGGCCCGCTACATCGTCGGCAAGACGGTCTACGTGCTCAAGAACGATGTGCGCGCGATGGAGGTCCGGCCCGAGGTCGTCGCCGCGTACAACGCGCAGGTCCAGGCCGACATCGGGGCGGTGCGGGCCTGGCAGGTCGAGGGCAGCCGCTACTACCGCGCACCGTCGGGCCGGGTCGTCACCCAGTGCCCGTACACGGTCGTCGAGTACGACCGGATGACTCGCGAGGACGATCTCGCCGCCTTCACGGTCACCCTCGCGGACCCGTCATGACCGGCGCGGCGAGCAGGACGGCTCGTGAGGCGCAGGATCGCGCGCACGCGATCCTGCAGGCGGGCACGCGCGGCTTCCTCGCGACCCGGACGGCGGCCGGCGGTGCCGTCGTGCACCCGATCTCGGTGTTCCACCGCGCGGACGGGCTCTGGATGAACACCTACCTCAAGTCCGCGAAGGCGCGGAACATGATCCGCCACCCGGCGGTCGCCGTCGTGGTGGTCGAGTGCGGGGCAGGCGCGCCGCGCCCGCCCGGTGTGCTCGTGCGCGGCCGGGCCGAACTGCTCCCGGAGGACGCCGACCCGCCTCCCGCCACCGTCGAACCCGCCTACCTGCTCCCGGGGGTGACGGCACCCGTCCCCGGCGACCCCATCTGGTCGCTGAACGGACGGCGGCGCTGGTTCCGGGTGCCCCTGACCGACGTGACCCTGCTGGAGGCCACCGATGCCCAGGCATGACGTCCGGATGACCCCGGCCGAGGTCGACGCGTTCGTCCAGGACGAGGAGGCCGGTGTGCTGGCGCACCTCGACGAGCACGGCGACCCCACCGCGATCCTGGTCGGCAGCCGCGGGCTGGGGACAGGCGTCGCACTCACCGCGGCCACCGCGCGCCCCCTCCCGCCCGACGGCACGCAGGTCTGCGTGGCCTACGAACGGGAGCCCTCCTACTCGGGCGTGCGGGCCGCGCTCGTGCTCGGGCGCCTCGCGGGCGACCACGTCGTCGTGGACCGCACGATCAGCTTCGACTTCGGCAAGATCCCTGCCCCCGTTCGGGAGGACGACAACTGATGGCCGGGGACCGGTACACCATCGCCACCGACATGGGTGGGACGTTCACCGATCTGGTTCTGGAGGACCGGTGGACCGAGCAGGTCCACATCGTGAAGAGCCCCACGGTGGTCGACGACCCGATCCAGGGCATCCTCGCCGCCGTCGACCTCGCGGCGGCGGAGATCGGCATCGACCGGCGCGAGCTGCTGGCCGGCACCGACACGTTCGTGCATGGGACGACCCGGGCGCTGAACGCGATCCTGACCGGGACGACGGCCCGGACGGCGTTCCTGACCACGCGTGGGCACCCGGATGTCTTGTTGTTCCGGGAGGGTGGGCGGGTGGATCCGTTCGATTTCACCCGCCCGTACCCTGCTCCGCTGGTGCCGCGGGCGTTGACCTGGGAGGTCACCGAGCGGGTCGGGGCGGACGGCGCGGTGGTGACGGCGTTGGACGAGGCGGCGCTGGTCGGGCAGTTGCGGGAGGTCGTGGCGGCCGGGGTGGAGGCGATCGCGGTGTGTCTGCTGTGGTCGGTGGCGAACCCGGTGCACGAGGTGCGGGTCGGTGAGCTGGTCGAGCAGCACGCGCCGGGTGTGCCGTACACGCTGTCGCATCGGCTCAACCCGATCGTGCGGGAGTACCGGCGGGCCTGCTCCACCGTGCTCGACGCGTCGCTCAAGCCGCTGATGACCGCCTACCTGGAGGACATGAAGCGCAGGCTGAGCGCGGAGGGGCTGGTCGGCCGGCTGCTCATCGTGACCTCCGGCGGTGGGGTGATGGACTCCGCCGCGGTGGCGGCGGCGCCGGTGCACGTGATCGGGTCCGGTCCGGCGATGGCGCCGATCGCCGGGCGCGACGTGGTGGACCGCACGACGGGGCATCAGACGGTGTTGGTCACCGACACCGGTGGCACCAGCTACGACATCGGCGTGGTCCGTGACGGGGACGTGTCGTTCACCCGTGAGTCGTGGCTGGGTGCGCCGTATCTGAGTCACATGACCGGGTTGCCCTCGATCGACATCAAGAGCGTCGGGGCGGGCGGCGGCAGCATCGCCGCGGTCGTGTCCGGGCTGCTCACCGTCGGCCCGCGTAGCGCGGGGGCGCGGCCGGGCCCGGTCTGTTACGGCCAGGGCGGCACCGAACCGACGGTCACCGACGCCGCCGTGGTGCTCGGCTATGTGGACCCGGAGTACTTCCTGGGCGGGCGGGTGACGCTCGACATCGCGGCGGCGCAGCGGGCGATCGCGGAGCGGATCGCGGCGCCGTTGGGGTTCACGACGGTGCAGGCCGCCGCGGCGGTCATGGAGTTGGCGACCGAGCACATGGTGCGCGCGATCGAGGACACCACGGTGGCCCAGGGTATCGATCCGGCCGCGGCGGTGCTGGTCGCCGGGGGTGGGGCGGGCGGGTTCAACGCGGTCGCCATCGCGTCGCGGCTGCGCTGCGCTGCGGCGGTCATCCCGGACACCGGCAGCGTGCTCAGCGCGGCGGGGGCGGCGATCTCGGATCTCTCGTCGGATTTCGCGGCGGCGTGTCCGGCGAGCACGCAGGAGTTCGATCATGCCCGGGTCGGGGCGGTGATCGACGGGCTGGTGCAGCGCGCCCGGGAGTTCGTCGCCTCGACCGGGGTGGCCGGTGAGCTCGCCGACGTGCGGTTGTTCGCCGACGCCCGCTATCCGCACCAGGTGTGGGAGGTGGAGGTGCCGTTGCCGACGTTGCGGATCGCCACCGCGGCGGATGTCGAGGCGCTCGCGGAGGCGTTCCACAAGATGCACGAGAAGCTGTTCGCGATCAGCGACCCCACCTCGGTCGTGGAGGTCGTCGGCTGGCGGGTCCGGGCGTCGTGCCGGACCCGCAGCAGCCCGCTGGGTCAGGTCGAGAGCGGTCCCGCGCGGTCGCGGGCACCCCGCAGCCGGCCGGTCCACTTCCCGGGGCACGGCCGGGTGCAGGCCACGGTGCGCGCGCACGACGACATCGCGGCGGGGGAGGTGGTCGCCGGTCCCGCGATCGTGGAGACGCCGGTGACGGTGGTCGTCGTCGACCCGGGCGCGACCGCGACCCGGGCCTCGACCGGGGCGCTGATCCTGCGGCGGAACGGAGCCGACCGATGACCCTCGACGGACTGCAGCTGGCCGTGCTGACCAGCCGGATGGAGCAGGTGGTGCGGGCGATGGCGAACACCCTCGCGCGGACCGCCCGGTCCGGGGTGATCAACACCGCCCGCGATTTCTCCTGCTGCGTGCTGACCGGGGACGCGCAGCTGCTCGCGACGGCGGAGTCGCTGCCGGTGCACGTCATGCGTGGGCCGGATCTCATGGCCGCCTACACCGCGCAGCAGCATCCGGACCTGCGCCGCGGGGATGCCTACCTGCACAACTCGCCCTATCACGGCAACTCCCACGCCGCCGACCACTGCATCCTCGTGCCGGTGGTCGACCCCGGGGGCCGGCACCGGTTCACGGTGCTGGTGAAGGCGCATCAGGCCGACTGCGGTAACGGGACGCCGACGACGTACTCGACCTCGGCCGTCGACGTCTACGAGGAGGGTGCGCTGATCTTTCCCGCGGTGCGGGTGCAGCGTGAGTTCACCGACGTCGACGACGTGATCCGGATGTGCCGGATGCGGATCCGGGTGCCGGACCAGTGGTGGGGCGACTACCTGGCCATGGTCGGGGCGGCGCGGATCGGGGAGCGGGAGGTCGAGAAGCTCGCCGCCGACGTCGGCTGGGACGAGCTGGACCGCTACGCGCGGGAGTGGTTCGACTTCTCCGAGCAGCGGGTCGCCGAGGCCATCGCGGGGCTGCCGGGCGGGCGGCTCACCCTGGGCGGTGCGCACGATCCGTTCCCCGGGGTGCCCGACGGGGTCCCGGTCTCGGTGACCGTGGACGTCGACCCGGCCGCGGGCCGGGTGAGCGTGGACCTGCGGGACAACCCGGACTGTCAGCCGTGTGGGCTGAACCTGACCGAGAGCACGTCGGCCAGCTCGGCGCTGGTCGGGGTGTTCAACTCGCTGCCGGTGTCGGTGCCGGCGAACGCGGGCAGCCTGCGGCGGGTCGAGGGGCTGTTGCGGGAGAACTGCGTCGTGGGTATCCCTCGGCACCCGGCCAGCTGCTCGGTGGCGACGACGAATGTCGCGGACCGGGTGACGAACCTGGTGCAGCGGGCGATCGCCGAGCTCGGGCCGGGGGTGGGGATGGCCGAGGCCGGGCTGGTGCAGCCGCCGGCGTGGGCGGTGATCTCCGGTGTCGACCCGCGCGCCGGTGGGACCCCGTTCGTGAACCAGATCCTGTTCCCCGGGGTGACCGGTGGGCCGGGGTCTCCGTGGGCGGACGGTTGGCTGACCTTCGGGCACGCGGGCAACGCCGGGATGATGCTGCGTGACAGTGTGGAGATCGACGAGATCCACCATCCGATCCGTGTCGCGCAGCAGCGCATCCTCCCCGACACCGAAGGGGCGGGCGCGTTCCGGGGCGCGCCGGGCGCGCTGGTCGAGTACGGGCCGACGACGGCCCCGTTGACCGTGAGCTACGGCAGCGACGGCGCGGTGCATCCGGCCGCGGGGGCCGCGGGTGGCACCGCGGGCGCGGTGGCCCGGCAGCTCCTGCGCCGGGCCGACGGAACGCTGCAGGAGCTACCGGTCAGCGGGCTGGTCGAGCTGGCGCCGGGGGAGACGGTGGTGTCGGAGAGCTGCGGGGGCGGCGGCTACGGCCCGCCTCGCACGCGGGACGCGGCCAGCGTGGCCCACGACGTGCGCGAGGGCTGGATCACGCCGGCCCGGGCCCGGGAGGTCTACGGGGTCGCCGTGCGCGACGGGCAGGTGGACGAGGCGGAGACCAGCAGGCTCCGTGAGGGTGTGAGCGAGGAGTGAGATGAGCACGAGTGTGACCCCCGAGTCCATCCTGGCGGCACAAGGGCTGCCCACCAGCGACAACCACGCGTTGCCGACCTCGGCGCGGACCTTCGCCGACGGCGGGCAGTTCCGGCTCGAGGTGTCCGGCGTCGAGCGGCTGTCCAACCTGGAGGTGCTGCTGACCGAGGCCAAGCGCAACGAGGTCTTCGTCCACCGGATCATCTCCTTCGGCGGCGGCGCCACGCTGCTCGACAAGGGTGAGTTGCGTGCGTTCGGGCAGCTCGCGGCGGAGAACGGCATCGAGGTCGTGGCGTGCCCCGGGCCGCGCGCGGGCTGGGACTCCGGCCGGCAGCTGACCAGCCGCGAGGGCATCACCACGGGCAAGCGGATCCGTGGCGTCGACAACATCCGGTACCTGCTGCACGACGTCCTGCGGATCTTCGACGCCGGACTGCGCGGCCTGCTGGTGATCGACGAGGGCGTGCTCGACGTGCTCAACACGGCGCGTGCGCGCGGCGACATCCCGGAGGACGCCTTCTTCAAGGTGTCCGTCTACGCGGGGCACGCCAACCCGGCGTCGGTGCGGGTGCTGGAGCAGCTCGGCGCCGACAGCGTGAACCCGGTGGGCGACCTGAGCCGGCCCGTGCTCAGCGCGATCCGCTCGGTCGCCACGGTGCCGCTGGACATCTGGGCGATCACCTTCGACTCCTTCGGCGGCATGACCCGGCTGTGGGAGGCGGCCGACATCGCCCGGGTCGCGTCTCCGGTCTACTTCAAGATCGAACCCGGTGAGTCCGAGGAGGTCATGTACAACGGCTACACCGACGCCGAGTTCCACGACCGGCTCATCGTGCACAAGGTCCGCCACGCGGCGATCCTGCGCGAACTGGCCGCCACCGTGGACGCCGACGTGCGGGTGTCGCCGCCGCCCGCGGGCTGATGGGCGAGCTGCGCAGTGCCCGCTGGTTCTCCGGTGAGCACGTGCCCGGGTTCGTGCACCGCACCGCGATGCGGGCCTCGGGGTTCGCGCGGGCGAGCTTCGACGGGCGCCCGGTGGTCGGGATCTGCAACTCCTGGTCGGAGCTGATCAGCTGCAACCTGCACCTGCGGGCGCTCGCGGACAGTGTGCGCCGCGGGGTCCTGCAGGCCGGCGGGGTGCCGGTGGAGTTCCCGACGATCTCGCTGGGCGAGCAGCTGATGAAGCCCACGACGATGCTGTTCCGCAACCTGATGGCCATGGACGTCGAGGAGTCGCTGCGCGCCTACCCGTTCGACGCGGTGGTGATGCTCGGCGGGTGCGACAAGACGATGCCCGCCCAGCTCATGGGCGCGGCCAGCGCGCAGGTCCCGACGATCGTGGTCCCGGGTGGGCCGGCCAACCCGGCGACCTTCCGCGGGCGCCGGATCGGGGTCGGCACCGACCTGTGGGGCTACGTCGACGACGTGCGCGCGGGCCGGATGTCGCAGGCCGAGTACGAGGCCCTGGAGGCCTCGGCGGGCCCGTCGGTGGGGCACTGCCCGGAGATGGGGACGGCCTCGACGGTCTCGGCGGTCGTCGAGGCCCTGGGCATGACCCTGCCCGGCGCGAGCGCGGTCCCGGCCACCGACGCCCGGCGCAGCCACGTCGCCGAGGACTGCGGGCGCACCGCGGTGCGCCTGGCCGAGCAGGGTGTGCGCCCGTCGCAGATCCTCACCGCGGACGCCTTCCACAACGCGATCGCCGTGCTGGTCGCACTGGGCGGGTCGACGAACGTGATCCTGCACCTGCTCGCGCTGGCCGGGCGGGCCGAGGTCTCGCTGGGGCTGCAGGACTTCCACGACATCGCCGCGACCGTGCCGTTGATCGCGAACGTGCGCCCGGCGGGGGAGCACCTGGTCGAGCAGCTGTTCGAGATCGGTGGGCTGCCCGTCGTGCTCCGCGAGCTCGCGCCGCTGCTGCGCCTGGACGCGATGACGGTGAACGGGCAGACGCTGGGGCAGAACCTGGCCGACGCCCCGCCGGTCGACGGCGAGGTGGTCCGCCCGCTGTGCGATCCGGTGCAGCCACCGGGCGGGCTGGCCGTGGTCCGGGGCAACCTGGCCCCCGGCGGGGCCGTCGTGAAGTGCAGCGCAGCCAGCCCGGAACTGCTGGTCCACGCCGGGCCGGCGCTGGTCTTCCACGACATGGACGACCTGCGCACGCGCATCGATGATCCCGACCTGCCGGTCACCGCCGACACCGTCCTCGTGCTGCGCAACGCCGGGCCGGTCGGGGGACCGGGGATGCCCGAGTGGGGTGCGCTGCCGATCCCGCAGAAGCTGCTGCGCGAGGGTGTCCGCGACATGGTCCGGGTCTCCGACGCCCGGATGAGTGGCACCGCCTACGGCACCACGGTGCTGCACGTGGCCCCGGAGGCGGCGGTCGGCGGCCCGCTCGCGCTGGTCGAGGACGGTGACGTGATCCGGCTCGACGCCCGCGCCGGTGTGCTGCACCTGGAGGTCGACGACACCGAGCTCGACACCCGCCGCCGGCGCCGGGCCGGGGAACCGGCCCGGGTGGCCTACCGGCGCGGCTACGGCGCGCTCTACGCCGAACGGGTCACCCAGGCCGACACCGGCTGCGACTTCGACTTCCTGCAAGGACGATCCACCGAACCCGCCGCCGAGCCCCACGGAATCTTCGACGGCTGGATCGGTGGCTGGTGAGTGCACCCTCGACGCGGGTACGCGCCCTGGGGGGCCCTTAGCTGCTCGCTCCGACCGTCGGAACGATGACACAGGTCGGAACCGACCAGTTCGGCTGATATTCGGCCGCGACGCCGAGCCGCCCCGTGAAGCCCACCACTGGCTCGTCACCGATGACGCCGCAGGCGGAAACGAGGTTGTGCCGCGCCGTCCGGCAGCTGAGGACGAGCTGCCGTGAGCGCCCGCAGGTCTCGATCCGGTAGCGGCCCAGCACGATCGGCTCGCCGTCGATCCGCTGGTGGCCGGGGCCCGGCGGTCAGCTTGCCTCTGACCTGCCGGCCCTGCTGGTCCGGGACCTCGACGGCAACCCGATCAACCTCTTCACACCGATCACCGAGGCGGCTCGCACCATGTTCGACGTGGCTCGGCCCCGCTTCCGGTCGAGCCACGAGGACGCACGACCCGGGACCGTCGGATCCGGGCGACCCTCGGCAGGGCGGTCGCCGTGTGGGTGACCCGCCCTCGCGCGGAGGAGCGGCGCGGCAGTTGGCTGTCGGGCCTGCTCCGCCGCGTCCGCTCGGCCTCGCCATCACCCGCGACCGTCTCCGTCAAGATTAGCTGACATGTTCAGGTGTTGGGAGGAATGCCGTCGTCTATCGTGTCAACCGTGCGTGACAGATCGGGAGGCGTCGTGGATGCCAATCTGGCGTTCGACGCCCTCGCAGATCCCATCCGGCGGGAGATTCTCGGAGTGCTCGCGGCAGAGGACGAGTGCAGTGCGGGGGCGATCGCCGACCGCATCACCAGCGTGGGGCGCAGCGCCGTTTCGATGCATCTCAAGGTGCTGCGTGTCGCCGGCCTGGTCAGCGAGCGTCGCGAGGGACGCTTCCGCTTCTACTCGATCGACTCCGCAGGCTCGGCCAGGGACGTCCTCAGCCTCCTCCACAACGTCTTCCGGGCTGGCCTGCAGTCGGTGGGAGGCGCCGTGCCGGACGACGAGCTGGATGGTCGGCGCGCAGTGCACAATCCGGGCACTCCCTGACGGCAGAATCTGTCGTTCCCGCACATCCCTGGGGGCCCGATGTCCGTCCTCACGTTGACCGCGCAGGAACAGGTGTCCGCGCCGCCGAGCGTGGTGTTCGCCCTGTTCGGTGCGGGTGCCGGTGCTGGGTGGGTGTTCGACGCCGTGTGCGATCGGGTCGCTCCCGGCGTCGCGGTGACGCTGCGCGCGCCGCTCGACGGGGACGCTGCGCCGGTCGAGATCCTCGGCCGGATCGGCGCGGTCACCTCGGGCCGCCTGATCGAGATCGTCCACGACCAACCCTGGCGCGGCCGCACGGTGTTGCGGTTCTCCGCGCACGGCAGCGGGACCCGGGTCCGGCTGCAGTCCGAGCTCGACCAGCAGGGACTGGAGTGGCTGCTGCGGCGCCGCGGGCACGTGGTGCGCAGCGTCCCGTGCGAGAACCCCGCGCTCGGCCTGCTGACCTCGAAGTCCGGGCCCGGCAACCTCTTCGCCGCGGCCTCGGACAACATGGCTGCGCTCGCGCTGGAGGAGATCAACGCCGACGGCGGGCTGCACGGCCGCCCCGTCGACCTCGTGATCGGCGACGACGCCACCGATCCCGCCACGGGCGCCCGCGAGGCTCGTAGGCTCGTCGCCGCCGGCTGCCGCACCATCTTGGTCGCGACGACATCGGCCACCTTCGTCGCCGTGTCGCGGGCCATGGCGGACGCCGACGTCCTGCTCATCCAGACACTGATGAACGAAGGCGGCATCGCCGGCGCCCTGCGCGTCCAGCTCGGCGAGCGTCCGGTCGACCAGCTCGCCGCAGCTGCCGGCCCGATGATGCGGGCCGCGGGCGGGCGCCGCTGGTTCCTCGCGGGCAACGACTACTGCTGGCCGCGCAGCACGCACACGGTCGCCCGCGAGGTACTTCCCCAGCTCGGCGGCAGTCTGGTCGGTGAGCGGCTGGCCCCTCTGGGTACCAGTGACTTCGCGGCGATCATCGAGGCCGTCGAGCGCTCCGGCGCGGATCTCCTGCTGTCCACGTTCGTCGGCGCGGACGCCGCGGCGTTCCAACGCGAGTGTTACGAGCGCGGCCTGCACCGGCGGTGCCTCACGCTCGCCCCGGCCATGGACGAGTCCACACTCGCCCGGATCGGCACCGAGGCGACGGCGGGCCTGCACACCGTGTCCGGCTACGTCGAGTCGCTCGACACCGAGCGCAACTCAGCACTGCTCACCCGTTACCGGGAGCGTTTCGGTCAATGGGCGCCGCCCCTGTCGACCTTGAGCGAGTCCGTGTTCGAGGGCGTCCACATGTGGTTCGCCGCGGCGGCCCAGGCAGGCACCGACGAGCCGCACGCCGTCGCCCGCGCGATGCACGACGTCCGTTTCGAGCTGCCCCGCGGCACGGTCACCCTCGACAGCAACGGGATCGTCGGTCAGCGAATCCACGTCGCCGAGGCAGTCGGAACCGATCTTCGGGTGGTCATCTCCCCGTAACGCGTCAACATGTCGCGAATCGTTGACATACCAGGCCGAGCCTCCATAGATTGCCGACACCCTTCTCCGCCGTTGGAGGCCTCATGGCTGTTCCCCCACCTGATCTCGCGCGACTCGCCGAACTGGGCGCCGACCTGGGCCTTTCGGATGCCGAACTTGCCGAGTTCGCGCCCGCCGTCACAGCGACGTTCGCCTCGTCCGACGCCGTGGAGGCGCTCTACCGCCGTTCCGCCCCGACCGCCCCGACGCGGGACTGGCAGGCCGGCGAGCACCCGTTGAACGCCTGGGCCGTCACCACCGAGATCCGCGGCGCCGCCGACGGGCCGCTCGCCGGGCGGACGGTCGCGATCAAGGACAACGTGTCGGTCGCCGGCGTGCCGATGGCCAACGGGTCCGCCACCGTCGAGGGCTTCGTGCCGACCCGGGACGCGACCGCGGTCCGGCGCCTGCTCGACGCGGGCGCGGTGATCACCGGCAAGGCGGTCTGCGAGGACCTCTGCTTCTCCGGGGCCAGCTTCACCTCGAAGCCGCATCCCGTCCGCAACCCGTGGGACCCTGCGCGCAACGCCGGTGGTTCGTCGTCGGGCAGCGCGGCGCTGGTCGCGACCGGCGAGGTCGATCTCGCGCTCGGCGGCGACCAGGGCGGCTCGGTGCGGATCCCCAGTTCGTTCTGCGGAACCGTCGGGCACAAGCCGACGTTCGGACTGGTGCCCTACACCGGCGCCTTCCCGATCGAGTCCACGATCGACCATCTGGGTCCGATCACCCGCACGGTGGCTGACGCCGCCCTCATGCTCGACGTCCTGGCCGGTCCCGACGGGCAGGACCCGCGGCAGCCGACGTCGGTCGAGCGGGTCGACTACTCGGCCGCCCTGGCCGAGTCCGCCGCGGGCCTGCGGATCGGCGTCGTCACGGAGGGGTTCGGACACCCGAACTCTGATCCGGAGGTGGACGCTGCGGTGCGGGCCGCCGTCGAGGTCCTCTGCTCGGTGGGCCTCGCCGCGGAGGAGGTTTCGATCCCGTGGCACCTCGAGGCGATGCACGTCTGGAACGTGATCGCGACCGAGGGCGCCGCCCGCCAGATGGTGGACGGCAACGCCTACGGGATGAACTGGTCCGGGCTCTACGATCCGGACCTGATCGCGCACTACCGGCGCGGGCGCGCCGAACGTGGCGCCGAGCTGTCCAAGACGGTCAAGCTCGTCGCGATGTCCGGCCGGCACACGTTCGCCGTGGCGGGCGGTGCCTACTACGCGATGGCCCAGAACCTCGTTCCCGAGGTGCGCGCAGCCTACGACGCGGCGCTGGCCGAGCACGACGTGCTGGTGATGCCGACCCTGCCCTACACCGCGCGCGAGATCCCGGCGACGGACGCCGATCTGGGCACCTACCTCGACACCGCACTGTCGATGATCGCCAACACCGCCCCGTTCGACGTCACGGGCCACCCGGCCTGCAGCGTCCCCACCGAGCTCGTCGGCGGGCTCCCGGCCGGGCTGATGATCGTCGGGAAACACTTCGACGACGCGACCGTGCTGCGGGTCGCGCACACCTACGAACAGGCGCGGGGCGGTTTCCCCGCGCCGCCGATCACGACGGGAGCGTCCGCATGAACGGTGTCTTCGACCTCGGCGGCACGGACGGGCTGGGCAAGGTCCAGACCATCGAGAACGAGCCGGTCTTCCGCGCGGAGTGGGAGAAGGCAGCGTTTGCCATGTTCTCCAACTGCTTCCGGGCGGGTTTCTTCGGCGTCGACTCCTTCCGGCACAGCATCGAGAAGATGGACCCGGCCGAGTACCTGCTGTCCAACTACTACGAGCACTGGGTGCACGTCATCGAGGACCGCGGGGCGCAGAAGGGCGTCATCGACCCCGCCGAGCTGGACGCGCGCACCCAGTACTTCCTGGACAACCCGGACGCCCCCTTGCCCGAGCGCGAGGACCCGGACCTGCTCGCGTTCGTCGACGCCGTGGTCAAGAGCGGGGCACCCGCGAACCGTCCGACCGACAAGGAGGCGCGGTTCGCGGTCGGTGACAAGGTGACCGTGATCGCCGACAGCCCCTACGGCCACACCCGCCGGGCCCGCTACATCCGCGGGCGCACCGGGGAGATCACCGCGGCACACGGCGCGGCGATCTACCCGGACAGTGCGGGCAACGACGGGCCCGAGGCCCCGGAGCACCTCTACACCGTGCGCTTCACCGCCGAGGAGCTGTGGGGCCCCGACACCGCCGAACCGAACAACACCGTCTACTTCGACGTGTGGGAGCCCTACCTCACCACTGCGTCCTGAAAGGACCTCCGATGGCTCAGCCCACCGACACCCCCCTGCGCACGCAGGAGGAGATCACCGCTCGGGTCAAGGCCCTGGAGGCCATGCTGATCGAGAAGGGGATCATGACCACCGAGGCGGTCGACCGCCTCGCCGAGATCTACGAGAACGAGGTCGGCCCGCAGCTCGGCGCGCAGGTCGTCGCCCGTGCCTGGACCGACCCCGAGTTCAAGCAGCGGCTCCTCGCCGACGCGTCCGCGGCCTGTGCCGAGATGGGCATCGGCGGGTTGCAGGGCGAGGAGATGGTGGTGGTCGAGAACACCGACACCGTCCACAACGTCATCGTCTGCACGCTGTGCTCCTGTTACCCGTGGCCGGTGCTCGGGCTTCCCCCGAACTGGTACAAGGCCCCCGCGTACCGCTCGCGGATCGTGCGTGAGCCGCGGAAGGTGCTCGCCGAGGACTTCGGCTTCCCGATCCCGGACGACGTCGAGGTGCGGATCTGGGACTCGAGCTCCGAACTTCGCTACTGGGTGCTGCCGCAGCGTCCGGCCGGGACCGAGGGCCTCGGAGCGTTCGAGCTCGCCGCCCTCGTCACCCGGGACTCGATGATCGGTGTGGGTCCGGTGGGCACGCCGTGACCCGACCCGACGCGACCGAGCTCGGGGACGCCCGGCGCCGGGTGGAGGCACTGGTCTGCGACCTGCCGGGCGGCGGGCCGGACGAGCGCATGTTCGCCGAGCCGTGGGAGCTGCGCGCGTTCGCGATGGCCGTGGCGGCGTACCACAACGGCAAGTACGAGTGGAGCGAGTTCCAGCTCTCCCTGATCCAGGCGATCAAGCAGTGGGAGGCGGGCGGAGCCGGCGAGCCGTGGAGCTACTACGAGCACTGGGTGACCGCGTTGGAGACGGTGCTCGCGGCCAACGGCGTGCTCTCCGACGCGGCCGTCGACGCCCGCACCCGCGAGGTCCTCGCGATTCCGAAGAACGCCAACCACCACGAGGCGCACCGCGAGCCCGTGGCCGTCTCGCCTGCTCGCAGGTGACCGACCCGCCGCGCGACACGCACCCGAGTGCCGTGCGGCCGCCGGAGGTGGGGGAGGACCAGCAGGGCCGGGCCTTTCGGCCGTCCGGGCCTGATCGGGATCGGTTCGTCGCGCTCGGAGCGGTGCCTGGCTAGCGCGCCTCCGGGCCGGTTCCGTCCGCGGCGACCCCGTCCGGAGGCTGCCGACGAGACGGTCGGCGGCCTCCGGACGGACCGTCACGCGGTCCGCAGCGCGGCCGTTGCGGCGGTGTCCGCCGCGCCCTTCCGGATCGTTCTCCGGGTCGCCGAGGACGACGGCGCCGTTGTCGCGAGGCGCGCCCTCGACGCTTAGCCGCCGCGAAAGGTCACGCAGGGTGCGCTCCGGTTCACGATCCGGACGCCGTGCCCCAGCCGCGGCCGTTCGTCAGGTAGCAAACACCGACGCCGCGCTTGATCATCTACATGATTGTGCTGCCTATCACGCGCTACGGCGGCCCGTTCCGGAGCGCAGTACTGAAACACGTGGCGTCTGCAGGCATGGACGTTGCCGCCACTAGCCGTGGACGCTCAGGCCTGTTACGTGTCCAGCAGATGACCTGACCGTTCAGTGCACGGAACCTCTTGCCGGAGGCCCACTGGAACTACCTCAAGGTTTCGACTCGGGTGAGGAGACCGGTCGGGCAGGGGTGCGGCGAGGTCAGTCGGCGACCCCGGAAGTACTGCCTGTCCACCGGCGCGGGGTGTCGGGCGCATAGCTGCAGGTGGTGCCGGTGTGCACGCCCTCGCGCAGGTGGGAGGCGAGCTCGGGGTGGACGCGCTCGATCCGGCGCAACGCATCCCTGATGCGGGCGGTCACGGTCTTGCGTGCGCGTTCGGTCTCGTCGCCGAGCCGGCGCGCTCGCCCGCCGAGCCCGGTCGCGGCGCGCAGCTCGGCGATCAACGCTTCGCGTTCCGCGGAGGCCCGTTCGGCATTGTCGCCGTCCGACTCCGCGATCTCGGCGTCGAGCTCGGCCAGCCGGCGCCGGTAGTCGGCGACTGCTCGGCGGTCGAGCACGGGGTCGGCGCCCGTCGCGGGGGCTTCCCGGCCGAGCAGGGTGAACACGTGGACCGGGCGGCCAGGGACGGCGAGCAAGGTCGCGATGTCGCCGAGCCCCTTCGAGTCGGGCAGGTGCGCCTCACGGCCGTCGAACGTGAACCGCCACACGCTGTCCACCAGCCGGAACGCGTCGCGCGGTGGCTCGGCGGGGCGCAGCTGCTCTAGCGCCGTCGCGCTTAGTTCCGCCCATGCCGCGGTGCCGAGCCGGTCGTGCTGGGCGATCGCGTTGGTGAAGTGCTCGGTCGCCGCCGCGGTCCGGCCGAGCGCAACCTCGAGCGTGCCCAGGTGGTGGTCGACGGCGCCGTGGTAGGCCGCGCAGCCCCCGACGACGACGTGCAGGCCGGAGTGCGGAGCGAGCATGCGATGGACCGATTCGCGCTGCTCTGTGCTTCCGACGGCGGAGAACACGACGGCAGCGGCCGCTGCGATCTCCAGGTCGTACGCATCGGGGAGCACCCGCATGGAGAACCCGCGGATGGCAGCAGCCGCCGCGGCGCGGTCGCCCGAGGAGACGTGGTGCCACGCCTCCATTAGGGGGTACATCGGCCACAGCGGGTCGGCAGCCGGCAGGAAGTCCGCGATCGGGGAGAGGGGGCCGCCGAGAGCCCAGAGCGACCCGCGCAGTGTGCTGAACACGCCGTCGGCGTCAGGCAGCCCGATCGCCCTGCCCAGCTCCAGCGCCTCCGCCGAGGCCGCGGTCGCCTCCTCCACCCGTCCTGAGAGCTCGGCGAGCGTCGCTCGCCTGCTCAGCGCGGCCGACGCATTCCGGGGAGAGCAGCGCCAGGCGCATCCGCAACGCGTCGCGGACCGCGGCCGGAACGGCGTGCCCCTCGGCGACGGCCACCGCCGACCAGCTCCCGCTCGCGACCAGCAGCCGAGTCACCTCGCGGACGAAGAACGGGTTGCCGCCGCACAGCGCGTGCACCGCCGAGGCCAACTCGGCGTCCGGGACGGGCCCGGCGACCACCGCCATCACTGCCGCGACGCCGTCCGCGTCGAGGCCGGTGAGCGGCAACGCAGGCGCGGACGCGGCGAGCGCCCGTAGCGACGGACCGGCCTCGCGATCGCGGTAGGCGCCGAGCTGCAGCACCCGGTCGGTGGACAGCCCCCTGCTCAGCAGCTCCAGGAGGCGCAGCTCGTCGTCGTCGACCCACTGCAGGTCATCGAGCACCACGAGCAGCGGCGCAGCTGCCGCGAGCGCGGTGCGCACCGTCTCGAAGAGCCGGAACCGGCCCTCCGCCGCGTCGCCGCGGGCGGTGGCGTGCTCGAAGACGCTGGTCGCGGCGGGATCCAGATCGCGCAGCACCTGTGTCCACAGCCAGTACGGCGGCGCGCCGGCCCCCTCCCAGCCGACACCCCGCAGCACCCGCACCCCTGTGGTGACGGCTCGTCTCGCCTGCTCGGCGAGCAGGGCCGACTTGCCGATGCCCGGTTCGCCCGCCACCAGCAGCAGCCCGCCAGCCCCCTCGAGAGCGTCCGCCAGCGCGGCACCGGTCGTGGCCAGTGCCGCGTCCCGGCCGACCAGCCGGGTGGGCCGCAGGATCCCCATGGGACGCCCATCATCGACCGGTCAGGGGCGCAGCTCCAGCACCAGGTTCAGCGGGGCCTCGACGGGAAGCCTGCGTACGCGGGTGAACCCGGCGGCCGCCGCGGTCTCGCGCAGCAGTGCCTCGCCGGCCTGCGTGCCCAGCGGCGCCGGACCGCCGGTGCCGGCTGTCTGGGAGACGGCGTTGGGTGTGCAGATCAACGTGGACACCGCGTAGAACATCCGGCCGGACGGCGTCAGGTTGTCTTCTACGCGGTCGGCGGCGAGCGGCTCGACGAGCATCACCGCGCCGTCGGGGGCCAGCGCGGCGCGGGCCTGGACTAGCGCGCCGACCGGGTCGCCGAGATCGTGCAGCGAGTCGAAGAACGTGACCAGCGTGTAGTCGGCGCCGGGCAGGTCGGTGGCCGTCCCTACCTCGAACCGCACCCGGTCGGCCATGCCGGCGTCCGCTGCGGTCGCGCGTGCGTGCGCCACAGATGCCTCGTGGTAGTCGATGCCGAGCACCCGCGCAGCAGGGAAGTGCTCCGCGACGGCGAGCGTCGGCGTGCCGTACCCCGCGCCGACGTCGAGGACGGAGCCACCGGTGGCCAGCGTGGCCGTCACGGACCCCAGCTGATCGAGCGCGGCACCGATCAGCTCCGGCGGCAGCGCGACCCGGGTCAGCGCGTCGCTGCCGTGCCAGAACAGCGCGTCGTGGCGGTGCCAGCCGAAGCCGCGGCCGGCCGCGAACGCGGCGGCGAACTCGTCGAAGCCTGCGCCCATCGAGCGGAACATGTCGGTGCAGGCATCCACCATCGCGAGGCCGGGTCCGCGCAGCAGCGCGCCCGCCACCCCGTCGGGCAGCATGAACGTCCCGTCCTCCGGCTGGTAGGTCAAGTAGCCCCCGGCGGCCTGCGCCCGGCACCATTCACGCACCAGCGGCTCTGCGACTCCGGTGCGGTCGGCCAGCTCGGCCGCGGTCATGGGCCCGGCGCCGGCCAGCTCCTTCCACAGCCCCGCGCGCGTGCCCAGCGCGACGAGCAGCACGCCCAGCGAGCCCGCCAGCTCGTCCACGAGCTGGCCGACCACGGTGTCGGGTGTCCGTTCCTCGGTTGCGGTGTTCATCGTGCACCTCCGGTTCGCTGTTCCGTCCTCTCTGCGGCGCGAGATCGGACCTCGCGGGCCGCTAGGCCGGAACTCGCGCCCGTCAGGTGGACCCACCGAAGGAGGAGAGAAGACCATGTTCCTCAGCGCCTACCACTTCGACGGCGACCCGACGACGCTCGTGCCGGCCTACGACCGGATGCAGGAGGGCTTCCCTCCCGACATGTTCGACCTGCACGCCTGCGTCGTCACGGGGTCCGGCATCACCGTCTACGACGGCTGCCCGAGCAGGGCGGACTTCGAACGATTCGCCGTCAGCCCCGAGTTCCGCTCGGGCGTCGCGGCAGCGGGACTCCCGCAGCCGCGGATCCAGCCGCTGGGCGAGGTCCACTACGCCGTCGCCGGGAAGGCGGTGTTGCGATGACTCTCGCCACCGACCTGGCCGGCCTCGACGCCACCGCACAAGCCGAGCTGGTGCACAGCGGCGAGGTGTCGGCGGCGGAGCTCGTCGACGCAGCGATCGAGCGCATCGAGCGGCTGAACCCGCAGCTCAACGCCGTGGCCGTCCCTATGTTCGAGTACGCGCGGGACGCCCTGCGGACCGGTGTCCCCAGCGGGCCGTTCGCGGGGGTGCCGTACCTGCTCAAGGACCTGGTCGTGGAGATCGAGGGCACGCCGTTCCACGAGGGCTCGCTGTTCCTGCGCGACCACGTTTCCAGCTACACCTCCGAGCTGGTCACGCGGCTGCAGCGGGCCGGGCTCGTGGTGCTCGGCAGGACCAGCACGCCCGAGTTCGGGATGGCCCCGACGTGCGAATCGGCCCTGTACGGCCCCACCCGCAACCCGTGGGACCCCGCATACTCGACGAGCGGGTCGAGCGGCGGTTCGGCCGCCGCTGTCGCGTCGGGGATGGTACCGATGGCGCACGGCAACGACCTGGGCGGCTCGCTGCGATTCCCGGCTGCGGCATGTGGGCTGTTCGGGCTCAAACCGACCCGGGCCCGCGTCCCTCTCGGCCCTGAGTACGGCGACGCGGTGTGCGGATGGGCCGTCGAGCACGCGCTCACGGTCTCGGTGCGCGACAGCGCGACGCTGCTCGACGCCACAGCGGGCCCCATGCTCGGCGATCCGTACCCGGCGCCGCCGTTGGCCAGGCCGTTGCTCGCGGAGGTCGGCGCCGATCCCGGCAGGCTCCGCATCGCGTACAGCCCACGGACGCCGGGCGGAGCGCTTGGCCATCGCGACTGCGTCGCGGCGCTCGATGATGCGGTCGGGCTGTGCGCCTCGCTGGGTCACGAGGTGGTCGAGGCCGACCTGCCCGGGCTCGACGACACCGTGGGGGCCGCGATCGGGACCGTCTTCGACAGCGCGACGGCATGGATCATCGGCTACTGGGCCCGCCGCCTCGGCCGCCGACCCGGCCCCGACGAGCTGGACCCGCTGACCCGCGCCTACTGGGAGAGAGGCCGGCAGGTCAGCGCGGCCGACCACCTCCTCGCGGTGACGGACCTCCAGGCCTTCGCCCGCGCCGTCGCGCGGTTCCTCACCGGCTTCGACGCCTGGCTCACCCCCACGATGTCCGAGCCGCCCGCGCTGCTCGGCGAGATCACCTCGACGCGCGAGGAACCGTTGCGTGCAGCCGAGCGCGGCGCCAGCACGGTGGCGTACCCGCTGGTCGTCGCGAACATCACCGGGAACCCGGCGATGTCGGTGCCGCTCAGCTGGAACGCTGCAGGCCTACCGATCGGAGTTCACTTCCTGGGCCGGTTCGGGGACGAGGCGACGCTCCTGCGCCTGGCCGCCCAGCTGGAGGAGGCCCGGCCGTGGGCGAACCGCCGCGCCCCGCTCCACGCAACGCTCGTCAAGTGTGGTGACCCGCAAGGTCGTTGATCGAGTGCGGCTGGCGAGTCGGGGATCGGTGGGAGGCCGCCGATGGCGGAGTGGGCTCGCCGACTGTGGTAGTCCTGAGCCCAGCTGTCGAGTGCGGCAAGCCGGCCGGTGTTGGACAGCGAGGGTCGGGCGTTGGCGAACTCGTCGAGCAGGGTCCGGATGAACCGCAGCTTTTCCCGTTCGTCCGCGCGCAGTGCCGGCGGGTGAACCGGCGCCTGATCCCGGGCGGGGTGCAGGTCTCGGTCCAGCGTCGTCCGACCCATTGGGCCTGGCGTTGTCGGTGAGGACTCGCTCGACGATGGCTCCGTGTGCGGCGAACCAGGCCATCCTGCTCCGACTACGCGCGGTGCGCAGGAAGGGGCGTTGACCTCGACCCGGGCCGAGGGGCGAGTTCAGTCAAATCACGCATGGACGTGCTCGAGGCCATGTCGCCATCGCCGGCGTCGACCGCGGGGTCAGAAGCCTCGACGGATAGTGCGATGCCGGCACGCTGCTGCCCGCGCGCTCGACGAGATGGTGGTCGCAATTGTGGCGCCGTCGTCGTGCTCCTCGTCGGACACCGGGCCGGGATGATCTCGGCCGGCCGGGTCATCCGCCTCCGCAACATCCTGGTGTTCGCGGCGATGCTCGGCGCCGGAGTCGTCTCCGCCGCTCGGAGTACGCATGCTGCGGTCAGGCCGCGACCGCGACGGTCGAGACCGGTGTGTCCCAGTCGATTCGGTATGCGTCGCGCCACGCCGTCTTCTCCGGCGTGACGAACCGGCGCATCACCGTGGGCAACAGCGCGTCGCGCAGCACGCGGCCCACCGGTCCCGCTGCCTTCGCGCTGTTGGTCCGTGCTGCCATCGCGATGATCTTCTCCACCCGGGGCCGGCGGATCGTCTCGTAGGCGGCGAAGGCCTCGGTGTGCGGTAGGTCGCGCAGGCAACGGGCCAGCTCGACGGCACTCTCCGCGGCCAGCGACGCGCCCTGACCCGAGCTGGGCGACGTCGCGTGTGCGGCGTCGCCGACGAGCACGACCCGACCGTGGCTCCACGTCGGGACCGAGGGCAGGTCCTCGGTGGCGCCGAGCAGTAGCAGGTCGTCGTCGGCCGTGCGGTCGACCAGGTCGAGCGCCGGACCGCGGTCGTCGGCGAATGCCGTGTGCAACACGTTCCGCCAGTGCGGGACACCCAGCTCGCGGGCCTGCGCGGCGGTCATTCGGCGCTGGTCGGGGAGGTTGGCGAACCAGCCGCCGCTGCCGTCGTCGAATACCTGGTAGCCGAAGAACGCCCGCCTCCCGAAGATCATGTGCATCGCCCCGGCCGTTGGGGTGAGCCCGGTGTCGGGCACCGCGGCACCGACGTTGAGCAGCCCGCAGTTGCGGGGGCCCGGAGCGGCGGGGTCGATCAGGGGGCGCACCGCCGAGCGGAGGCCGTCGGCGCCGACCAGCACGTCGGCGGTGGCGGTCGTGCCGTCGGCGAACCGCGCGGTGACGGCGGCGCCGTCGTCGTGCAGGCCGGTGAGCCGCTTGCCGAAGCTCACCCGGACGCCTCGGCGTTCGGCCTCGTCGTGCAGGGCGCGGTAGAGATCGTGGCGGTTGACGAACTGCGGCGTCGGCAGGTCGGGCGCGGTGCGCAGCTCGGCGAGCCGCTTGCCGGTGCCGCTCTGCAGGACCATGGCGACCATCGGCTGCCCGGCCGCCCGGACCGCCTCGTCGACGCCGACGACCGCCAGCGCGTTGATTCCGTTGGGCGCCAGGCCCAGGGCCCCGCCGACGCCGTCGGCGCCACCGGGATAGGCCTCGACGATCGTGGCCTCGATGCCGGCCTTGGCCAGCGCCATCGCGGCTACCGGCCCGGCGATGCCACCGCCCACGACGAGAGCCGTGCGGGTGTCGTTCATGAGGGATCCCCCTGTCCGAAGGTGGTGCGGTGGAACCGGGCCCACTCCGGCCCCCAGCCGGAGTCGGGATCGGTGGTGCGCGCGACGAACCCGTCGACGAAGGCCGCCTCGGCGTCCAGCAAGGCCAGCCGGTACTGCTCCTCGACCAGGAAGAGCTCCGGGACGCCGCGAGCCGATGCCTCGTCGACCGTCGCGACGATCTCGGCGCGGAGGGCGGCGAGCCGCGCGCGACGCCGCCCCAGCAGTGCGACGACCTCGCCCGGCGGCAGCGCCGCGACCAGCGAGAGCGCCGCGACGAACTGCGGGTACTCGTGCCCTGGCTCCGCGACGAGATCGGCCAGCCAGTCGTGCAGCTCGGCGCGGCCGGAGTCGGTGAGCGCGTAGACGGTGCGCTCGGGCAGCTGCCCCTCGCGACTGGTCTCCCGCGGCTCGACGAAGCCCGCCTTCGCCAGCTGCCCGACGACCATGTAGAGCGAGCCGTGGTTGAACTTGATGCTGCGGTCATCGCCGTTGTCGCGCAGCGTGCGACTGATCTCGTAGGGGTGCATCGGCCGTTGCAGCAGGTACGCCAGCACGGCGAGCCCCAGTAAGTTCCGGACCTTCCGCTTCCGCGCCACAACCCCTCCTCGACTAGCCGAACTCAACTATCCAGGCACGACTAGTCAATGTCAACTATGCTGTACAGGTTGAGATTTCGACTCGGGGCCCGGAGCCGGGGCGGATCGAGCTGACCGACGATGAGCGAGCCCAGCTGGAATCCTGGGCGCGGCTGCGGACTTCCGCGGCCGGGCTGGCAGCGCGGAGCAGGATCGCGTTGGCCGCGGCTGCGGGCCTGGGGCGGCCGCGAAGGAGCCCCGCATCGTGCATCCGATGCAATGATGCTCCCTCTATCTGTCATAACGTCGATTATCGGCTCATATAGCACGGGAGTTGCATCTCATGCGAGAGCTCCCGGCCGATGGCGATGGCCGCAGGTCGGCGCGGCCTCGGGCCTCGGGCGTGACGCCCCATGCACTGACAGCCGGCTCGAGGGTGTCGCCCTCGCGGTGGCCGCTGAGGCGTCCTGCGTTGACGCAGGACTCCACGGTCGATGTGTGCGGCGAGGGCGGCGCGCGGGCTGGTTACGGCGACCTCGAGACCCGGACTCGTCTTGTCATAAGTTCCGGGAGTTCATGGGCGATATCCCGTGGGGTCCTCAGTCGACGCGGAACTGCTCGAGCGTTCGTTGGGCGGCGTCGAGCTCCGCGCGCAGGTGCGCGACCCGCTCCTCCTGTTGCCGACGAGCCTCCGCCAACGCCGACATCATCGCCTCGGCCACCGCGGGCGGGAGGGAGCGAGAGACGGCGGCAACGTCGGTGGCCGGGACCGGCGTCGGCGTCACGATCTTCCTCGTGCCTGCCAGCACCTCGACCGTCCATTCACCCTCGACGGTCGAGGTCAGGTTGACGGTCAAGGGTCCTGGGTGCTCGGCGCGCCGACGAGCGCGGGGCTTCCTCGCGGCTCTCTCCACCGTGCCGTCCGGCGTCCCGGGAACGTCGGGCGCCGGCACCGACGGCGCCCTCGACGTCGATGTCGAGGGCCTGTCGGCCCGCCGTGCGCTGCTGGGAAGCATCGGTGGTTCCTGGGGTGTCGTCGCCTCGTCCGGTGCCTTCTCCCGGCGCTGCCGCGACGATGCCGGCCTGCGGGCGGGTCGACTGCGTGTGAGCTCGCCCGGCGAGCAGAACAGCGCGTCACGCGAGCCCGCGGGGCGGACCTGAATGAAGTCGCCCTCAGCGATGTCACCGACGGCCACGACCTTGGCGGATCCGCCCGCCGGCACCCTGACAGCGGCAGCGGTGAACCAGACCGTCACCGTCTTCCCGGCTGACACGTCGTCGCGTACCGCCGCCACGTCCTCGTCGGTCAACGCGCCCGGTGCGGCCGAACCCTGTGCTGCCACTCCTCAGCTCCCTACTGCTCAACGGTGAGACTCTCACCCGGGGTCATGCGCATGCGATCACGCCGCCCGGCGAGTCGCCCTGTCCGGACCCTCGACGTCGTCGGCCTCACGATCGCGTATCGCGTCGCGGCCGCTGCGCCGGACCCGGACGTCCGGCGTTCGCCGCCGCGATGAAGGAGCAATCCGTCGAACACCGAGCCCAGCTGGGAAGGTCCGCCGAGGTGCGCTCGGATTCAGTCGCCGACGACTGCCGAAAGACGGCTCCCCCGCTGACGAACTGGCTCGTCAGCTGGACCGGCCGCGACCGTTCCTACGACATCACCGCCGCGAGGACCGAACTGGGTTACACGCCTGACGTGACCCTGCAGAAGGGCCTGGCAGAGATGACGTCTCAGCTCGCCGTCTGATTTCGGGCGGCGGCCGCCCGGGTCTGGCCGGTGGCGCCGCACATACGGGTACGCGCCCGGGGCGAGGCCCATCGCCCGGGCGCGTAACCGCTTCCTGATCGATCCTCCCCCCACG